>JAITAV010000010.1 GCA_031283895.1 Puniceicoccales bacterium
AGCAAATTGACTATTCATCAATAACCATAAACAAAAAAATAATTTTACTTGTCTACCTACCTTCATGCATGCAATTGTAATAATCCATGCGTAGCGTGTAAAGGCAATACTGAAAGATAAATCAACTATCGTCCATGGATATTCAACCTTTTAACCACACATCGCAACGTATGTACAAGTAAAAACAGATTTTCTTGATGCAACCTGCTTACCTGCCATTATGAAACTTTAAGAAGTCTTACGCTTGGGACCAAAACTACGTTTAGGAGGATTGCTCGGATTGGGTACATTCTGCTTCATGCGATAACAAATGCGAGCCTTATTTAAATCGTAAGGACTCATTTCCATTTTTACGCGGTCACCTACGCCAATTTTTATAAAATTTTTCCTTAATTTACCAGAAATATGCGCTAGGATTTCGTGACTGTTGTCCAGTTTAACACGAAATGTAGTCCCCGGCAATACTGTAACAACGGTACCTTCAACTTCTATCGATTCTTCCATGTATGCTTAGAAAGTACATTTATTGCCCGAAATACTTCCCGAGGTCAAGTTTTTATTCTTCAAATACGATCCCCACATGATAGCTTATCCCATGGAGCGTTAAAATATAAACAATACGTCATCCATGGGCCACTTTATTGCCTGCATCAGCTTTTGAGATTGCATTTTTATCCGCAAAGGCCAAAATGCTTTTCTTTAGAATTTGTGCATTCAACATCTATACTGTTTTACCTATTACTCATCATTTGTGCGTTAAACACGACCCATAATGCTGTATATAATCAATGTATTTTGTTCATTAACAACGATTTTCATGCTGAACCCTACAAATTAAAACTTACCTTAACAATTTACTTTGCAGCTATTTTTTTATGCCGCTGTTGCCTTGGGTTTTTGGCAGACAATTGCAGCGCTAAAAAATGTCTCCTCCTCTCATTGTCAATAGCCATTATGGGACACAGTTTGGCCGCTTGCTCAACAACGGTGGATACATTTATCGTAGCCCGTTTTCTACAGGGTTTAGGATTGGGCGGCGGACAAGTAATGGGACTTGTGATTTTGGTAAAAAATTTCAGCCACAAAGGACGAGCGACCATTATTGCCTCGGAACAAGTTTTTTTTTCTTTAGCCTCCGTTTTTTTGCCACTCATGGGTAATTTATTTTCTTCCAAAATCTCATGGCGAATGACTTTTGTGGCGTATCTTATCTTTACCCTTCTTGCCGCCATCTATTTTTTATGGTTTCAACCCAATCTGCAACCGCATGTCAACGTATCCCACTGTACTGCCTCAAAAAGTGAGCATACGGTCGCTCATTTTCAATTTTTTATGCCCACCCTTATGTCCTGTCTCTCCATATCGGGCTACATCTTATGGGGCAGCTATTTCAGTCTATTGGTTTACCACTACGCCATTCCTCTCAAATACCTATTGATGTATCAACTCATTCCAATTATTCCTTACTTTGCGTGTTCATTGCTGTTTAAAAATCTCACATCGCATGTACCTAAAAGTAAATTGTACGACAAAATTTTATACTGTCAAATAAGTGCCTTTTTGGCCATCATAACCCTTCTATTGTGGGATAAAACCAGCGAGAGTTTTAAAATTGCCCTCTTTGTCCCCATTCTATTGCACAACTTTGCGGGATCATTTTTTCGGCCTCTCATGCAAGAAAAAGCACTCAATACGGTTTCCGAACACGAGATTGGGTTAGCGAGTTCCATTATTTCCATATGTCAAGTGGGCGTTAATGCTATATTCGCAATTATTTTGAATTGTACTCACGCATTGGTTAGTACATTTGTAAGCATTCAGTGTTTTATTGGAGGATCCATCATTGCTTTTTTATACTACGAGAAAGCACGCCATAAACATGTGCCAGTGTAATTGAATCGCTTACATGCAAGGTACAGAAAAGGTTTACATATTATTTCTCCGTTAAACGCACTTCTACGCAACTTGCAAACACTTCCGCATAAACTAACCACGTCTATGACACGTTACGCAGATTCCATGTTTTTATTTGAGAAAGCCAAGCGATTATTGCCCACAAGTGGCCACTTTGTAGGCTTTTAAGTATTGTTCACGAAACTTACATGTAAGTACCGTAGACAGCTGAATCTCTTTCAATGGCCTTTTAGCATTTAACAAAGGTCTTAGGGTATTTAACATCCAATCGTATGAAATGGTGCTTAGATCTTCAAAAACAGCCAGTGCTTGATCGGCATCCTCTGTACGGCCTGCATGCTTGGCATCGATAATCGCTTTCCAGGCTTTTGACAGTTCGGTGTACGTATCCATAAAAAGCACTTTGGATAAAAACCGAATGGACTTAAATCCAGCAGCCGTCCATTCGGGATGATAATCGAAGTCATCCGAAGATGCAAACGGGTTTAAATCTGGCGTCAACATGTAAGGTCTCTTGGCATCCACATAAAAATCCTTGCGAATAGGTGTTCGACTCAAGGGATACCATTGAGGGCCGTGCGGAGATCCAACTTTGAGTCCAGTGCGATCTTGTCCCTCCTCAGAGACGATGTATTCGATAAAAGCGGAAGCTAACGCAGGATGAGGGGCTCCTCGAAACATAGAGATAGGATCGGGCGAAACCGCAGAGCCACCTTTGGGCATAGCGAAATCTACCCTATTGGAGTGGCATTTCATGCGAAGGATGTCTCTCTGATAACGTCCATAAAAATCAACAATGACACCCACAGTACAGTTTCCGATAGAGATATCCCAAATAGTAGATACGGAATTATCGGTAAAATAACGAGAATTAGCCATGATTTTTTGAATCATTCTTAACCCTTGTATCCAACCTTCGTTCAATACCAAATGCAATTGTTCTCCAGAAAGTTCTACGGTTTTTGCGTCTTCCAATCGCCGCTTAAGTAGTGATTGCATCTGCTGTTGGATCATCATTTCGAAGCACTTAACGACAACGCTGCTTTGAACGGGATCCACCATGGCAATTTGTTTAAAAAATCGAGGATCCGTTAAATCTATCCATTGTTTAGGGTGATGCGTCACATGTAAATCAAGGAGACGATCAACATTGTAGACAATTCCAAAGCTGGATAACGAAGCACCGATCCACCGACCTTCTTTGTCCCACAAACAATCTCCTGCCAATTTATAAGGAATCATCGCATCGCAAAACCATTCTGGATGTCTTTTCACAACACCTGAATCTACCAATTGCCCCATGGCTGCTTCATGCTTATGTTCGATGACACCTCCTCCAAAAATGACATCCACACCACAACCCACATTGGATGCTAAAAAAGCAGCTCGTGCCTCATTGGACACATCCATTGAAGGGTTTGAAAAACTGGCCTGGACCGACTGATCCCAAACCTTATGTAAAACGTTTTCCCAATACAAACGGAAAGAATTTACAAACACAGAATCCACGTACCGGATCACTTCACCCGTACTCCCTGGTATACGCCAATCAATGCTAACGGTCCGTCCCGTTTTTTCTTTGTACCACCTTTGAAAACCGGCTTCCATTTCAAATCGAATAGCTTCGTTGTGCGACGTTATGACAATAAGGACATCATCGGTCTTCTTATTCAAAGTTTTGTGAGACTGCTTCAAACCAATAGGAAGACCAATTACCAAGGCAATAGCGCCAACCATAACGGCAGATTTATTCATGGCAAGCCTTAGACTTACTTGGGTAAGACAACAACATTTTCGGGCAGTACATTAGCATACAGACCTTTTTGTAAACGGTGTTCAATGTGCTTTGGATTTAACTCTGAAATGCGTAGCGTAACCCCATTCTTGATGAAATCGTAATGTGCAACTTCGCCGTAGTAAGTTGTCCGACCAATCATGCCATCCGTTGAATTTTCTTCGGAAGCAAAAAATTTCAATCTGAAAGCCTCAGGACGTATGGATAAAACAACACCTCCCGATTGTGGAGGTTCCTCACTTCCCTGCCAGTAACCACGGTAATCTCCAATTGCGGTTCGCACCAACAATTCATTCCCTTGTTGATGAATAATGATACCGGGAATAAAATTTGTTTCTCCCACAAAATGCGCTACAAACTGGTTTTGAGGTTTTCTGTATACCTCTAAAGGACTTCCAATCTGTTCAACATGTCCCTTTGAAAATATAGCAATACGATCCGCTATTGATAAAGCTTCCGCTTGATCGTGAGTTACGTAAAGTGTTGTCAATTGAAATTCTTTGCAAATACGACGAATTTCTGTGCGCATTTCCGTACGCAATTTCGCATCCAAATTAGATAAAGGTTCATCCAACAATAAACATTTAGGACGAACGGCCAAGGCACGTGCCAAAGCCACCCGCTGCTGTTGTCCACCCGAAAGTTCATTCGGCTTACGATGGGCAAAAGCTTCCATTTTAACCGAGATAAGCGTCTCTTCTACCTTTTCTTCAATCTCTTTTTTGGGCAACTTTTTTTGCTGTAGCCCAAAAGCGATATTTTGAGCCACTGTCATGTGAGGCCATAAGGCGTAACTCTGGAATACCATCCCCGTTTCACGTTTGTGAGGCGGTACTTTAGAGACTTCCCTATCGCCAAAGAAAATTTTGCCTTCATCAGGCACATAAAACCCAGCCAACAAACGCAATAGGGTTGTTTTCCCACAACCGCTGGGGCCTAAAAGGAAAAAAAGTTCACCCGCATTTACACAGATATTGACTCCATCGAGCGCAATAACACTGCCAAATTTCTTTACAATACCTTCGACACGAATATCGACCATTTGGCATAAAAAGCTCGTTCACTTACTTTTCGAAGTCAAATCTATTTTTTATATTTACAACAAAGGTACGCCAAAGGGATCTTCCGAAGAAAATCATGTCTCCATAAGGTCATTTGAGACGAATAACTGTACAGGCCTCCTCCTATCACTTTATGATGCATTACCGACTGATTAAAAAACGACTTATGCAGAGCATTACACTTTACATCTAGGCATTTAGTTTTTAAAAAATAAATCTATAAATACCCTATCGTTGCGCTTCTATTCGAATGCTTATTTTCATTTATATTTTACCTTATCTGGTTCAAGATTTTACATTTGTTGCTTGCATTATACATAAAAGGTCTTATAAGAACGCATGAAGCATTTCTATAGGCTTTGTGAGGATTTTTTACATACCGTAGATTGCTTATTGCACGGTGCAGAAATTTTTAAAATACATAATGAGGCAGTGGAAAAAGAATGGACTCAATGTGCTACCCATACGCCAGGATTTTTCCGGATATAATTTTGAAAAATTACGTCAGGATGCATTTGCTGGACTCAGCGTTACTTTAATTGTCTTTCCTCAAGCTATGGCATATGCCTTACTTGCAGGCTTACCCATTGAATACGGACTGTATGGAGCCACGATAGCTACCTTTGCGGCGGCCTTGTTTACAGGTTCGCATTTTCTCAGTTTAGGTCCAACCAACGCTACGGCAATACTCCTCGTAAATTCGTTTACAACGTTAGGTATATCCATAGAAAAAATGTCCATTTTTCTACCTACGCTTCTTGTACTCACAGGGAGTTTCTTAATTTTGAGCGCATTTTTTAACATTGCAAATGTGGTGCAATACGTTTCGCGGAGCGTAATTTCCGGATACATAACTGCGGTTATCATTATAGTAATCGTCAACCAAATACACAATGCTTTCGGATTCAACCTAGCGACGATCCAAGACAATGCTTTCACATTCGTAGATACGTGCTTGGCTACCTGGAATGGATTACCAAATATCGAAAAATCTTCCATACTGATTAGTTTAATAACCCTATACATCCATCGATTTATAAAAACAAAGTTCCCCAAATCTCCCGTTGCATTCACCATTATTGCTTTAGCGTGTCTTACGTACATTTTGCAAAAAACAATGGCCATTCACATTCAAGTTTTGACTCCCATCAATGTGAATGCATGGCATGCATCGTGGGTCGGGTTTAGTTTAGACAACTTAAATCTTATGGCGGACTCGGCTTTAATACTAAGTTTTATTTGTCTTGTAGATAGCACCATCGTATTGAAAACTTTATCATCGCGTATCGGCCAAAAAGCGAACGTAAATCAAATGACTTTCGGATTAGGGCTTGCCAACATCTTTTGCGGTCTTTTTTCAGGCATGCCTGTCTCTGCATCTTTGGTACGATCGTCTACAAATTATGCCAGTGGCGCCAGGACTTCATTTGCAAGCCTATTTTGTGGATGCTTTTGCCTTCTGTGCATTGCTTGCTTAGGACCATTTTTTCATTACATTCCTAAGGCTGGTCTTGCAACACTCATTATTATTTTAGCTTGTAGTCTTTTGGATAAACATACCCTAAAAGTAGTTATTACATCCACTCGGTCCGACGCATGCGTGTTTTTGGTAACCCTCGTTGCCGCCCTCTTGTTCCCTCTCAGCACAGCCATTTATATGGGGATATTTTTGTCCATTGCTTTGTTCTTAAAAAAAGCGACTGTACCTGCATTTTTTGAATACACCTACGACGAAAACAATGAAATTCGCGAAGTTAACCCGGATACTCCCCTACTTAAACAATCAGAAATCATAATTATACACGTAGAAGGTAACTTATTTTTTGCCTCTTCGGAAATTTTTCGGGATCAAATAAGGATGATCAGCGAAAGGCCTTCTTTAAAAATTATCATTCTAAAAATGCGCAATGTGATGCACATCGACGCAACTTGTATCCTCGCTCTGGAAGAACTGCTGTATTACATGTACCTTAACAAACGCGTCTTGATTTTAAGTGAAGTCAACAAATATATCTTCAAAGCGCTTCAACGGTCTAGGTTGATCGAATTCATAGGATTAGAGAACATTTTTACCGATAAACGCAGCCAACCTAATTTGTCAACAGCCCTAGCCTTAAAACATGCACAAAATATTATGGGAGATAAAAGTTTTCACGTCCGTGTTTTAGTGGCTAATAATAACAAGAAACGTATTCAAACAACCGTAGAGACAAGTTCAGAGCCACAACAAAAACCGTCGCATCAAAATATTCAAGGTGCTGACAAACTGTAAACATGAAGCACCATTCTTTTTTGGAACAATACGGCCGTTTGGCTCAAATATTTCAGAAAAAGGATTTGAACGACACGGTTGTTCATTTTTTAGACACGCACACACGTGAAACTTTATTTGTAGCTTGTTCCGGTGGATCCGATTCCTCATGCCTCTTATACCTCATAAGATTACATTGGCCACAAAATACTTGCATCCTACTTCACTACAATCATAAAATGCGACAAGCTTCCGACCGAGAAGCAGATCATGTGCGTTTACTGGCCCAACAACTGGATTTGCCCATAGAAATAGGTGAAAGAGATCTAAATCAATCGGCAAAAGGGGAACAACAGTTAAGAAATTTACGTTACGACTACTTTGCACATGTGCTCAACCGATACCGAGGTCGATGCTTAATCCTGGGACATCATCAAGATGATTTGCTTGAAACGTTTCTAATGCGACTTGCGAGAGGGAGTTGCATGGAAGGGTTAGTGGCCCCAAAGCCTGTTCAACATTTTTCTGATCACCAAATTCGATTACGTCCTTTACTTACACTTTCTAAAGCCCAAATTACGGAAGCATGCAATGTACTTAACATGCCCTATATGATCGATGAAACAAATACGAACGCGACTTATTTACGCAATCGTGTGCGACAACGGTTGGTGCCTTGTATGGATCGTATTTTTGGGTCAAATCAGTGGCGTCCAGGGTTCCAAAAAACGTGTGAGCTCATTTTAGAACAACAACAAGGCGTGGATACCATTTGCAATCTTTATCGGTTCAAGGAAAAATTAACCCAAACATCCATTGCAAGCGAATGGGTTACATCTATGCCACTCTACCTGCAGCGCAAATTTATTACGGAATGGCTCATGTCTTTTGGCATCAAAACAATTACATTTTCGATGGTTGAAAAAACACTTCGTGCTTTAAAACACGAGACTGAACATTACTACCTACCTCTCAATTCCCAATACCGTATTTGTATTAAAGACGGTAAAATACAATGTCAATCGTACTTACCTTCTCACAGCAATAAACTGCACCTGTATTTTCCAATTGCAAGTTGCATCTATTTTCCTTATAAAGCTTGTTTAAGCGGATCCTTTAAAACCTTGTCTGCAGCTGATAAAGAAAAAATCTTTTCGGGATACTATGCGGATACATGTTGCACGTTTTTGGATGCTGCAAAATTAACACAAAAATTGTATGTACGATCTTGGCAACCGGGAGATCGATATTGTCCCATTTATTTTGACCGTGAAAAAAAAGTCAAAAATTTATTTGTAGAACGTAAAATAAATCATTCCACTAGACACCAACTGCCTGTTATTTGCGATGATAAAAACCAAATCATTTGGATTCCAGGATTACCGCCTGCACACTATTTTAGGGTAGAGCCACATACAAAATTATCTGTTTTTTTGACTTATAAAATTTGGTGAAATAGTATACAACTATGTCAAAATGAAAAAAAAGGTAAACATCTCTGATAGAAACCATCTTCAACAGAAGTCGTTTAAGCCCAAAAGTTTTCTTATATGGGGAGTTATTTTGTTATTTTTGTTACTTTTAAATTCTTTGGCCTTGACCCCGGAAGGTAGACTGAATCTCACCGTATCGCAAGTGCTAACGATGGCTCGACAACACCTCATCGAAAATGGTGAAATTCAATCGGATGCCACCGGAGGACATCAATGGTATAAAATGAAAGGTCGTTTGAAAAACGACGTTGAAAAAATTTACAGCATTTTACAAGATGATGCCACCAATATTTGGGCAAAGCAAATACAAGGTCAAACACCTAACGCAGTTTCGTTACCCCTGTATTTTGAAGCTACGGGACGACTAACCGACGCTCGATTTAATGAACTTTTGGATGGTAACTTGGGCTTTCAGTTTAAAGAACGTCCCGCAAGTACGTTGTTATCTTCTATACTTATTAACGTCCTACCTTTTTTGATTATTTTAGGGGTTTTGTATCTTTTATTCATGCGACAAGTTCGCATGGCTGGGAAAGGAGCCATGGGGTTTGGACGCAGTCGGGCACGGTTATTGCAGGAAGACAAGAAGAAAGTTACCTTTAAAGATGTAGCGGGGTGCGATGAAGCTAAGGAAGAAGTGAAAGAAATTGTCGACTTCCTTAAAAATCCAAAAAAGTTCCAAGAAATTGGGGGGCGTGTACCCAAAGGATGTTTAATGGTTGGAGCCCCAGGTACAGGCAAGACACTTTTGGCTAAAGCAATTGCCGGAGAGGCCGATGTACCTTTCTTTAGCATTAGCGGATCTGATTTTGTGGAAATGTTTGTGGGGGTTGGCGCATCACGCGTACGAGATATGTTCGAACAGGGGAAAAAGAGTGCGCCTTGCCTCATTTTTATCGATGAAATTGATGCCGTTGGACGTCAACGCGGCGCTGGACTCGGCGGTGGCAATGATGAACGCGAGCAAACGCTAAACGCACTGTTGGTGGAAATGGATGGATTTGAATCGCGTGAAGGGATCATTTTGATGGCTGCTACCAACCGACCTGACGTTTTAGATAGTGCACTTTTGCGTCCTGGAAGATTCGATCGACAAATTGTTTTGGACTTACCGGATATTCATGGTCGCGAACAAATTCTTCAGGTGCATGCTAAAAAAATAAAGTTGAGCCCGGACGTTGATTTAAAAGTGGTAGCCCGTAACACTTCTGGATATTCTGGTGCCGATCTTGAAAATCTTTTAAACGAAGGTGCACTTTGGGCGGCTCGTCAGTCTAAAAAAGTGGTGGAGCCAATTGATTTGGAAGAAGCGCGCGACAAAATCTCCTTTGGTCGAGAGCGTAAAAAATTGATGGATGATAAAGATAAACGCATTGCAGCTTACCACGAAGCAGGTCACGCCATCGTGCAAGGTGTCATTGACGATGGTTTGCTTCCCATACACAAAGTAACGATCGTTCCCAGGGGACAAAGTCTAGGGAGTACCATGATGTTACCTTCAAAAGACATCCTAAATTATTCCAAGCAACAGGCACTCAATCAAATTTGTTGCTCCATGGGAGGACGTATTGCGGAAGAACTTATTTTTAAAGAACAAACGAGTGGTGCTTCCGCCGATATTCGTTCTGCCACCAAATTAGCTCGCAAAATGGTTTGCGACTGGGGTATGAGTGATATGGGACCCTTGGCATTTGGTGACAATCAGGATCACATCTTTTTAGGACGCGAAATTGCACGTGAGCAAAATTACAGCGAGCAAACCGCACAAACCATCGATGCAACCGTCGCAAAAATCGTACGCTCTCAATACGATCGAGCCGTTGAAATTTTAACGAAAAAACAAGGTTGCCTGGAGTCTTTGGCGCAAGCTTTGCTTAAACATGAAACGCTGGAAGGTAAATATGTATACGAAATATTGGAACATGGTGTCCTTGTTTCGGAAGTTGTGGCTCCCCAAGCGGTTAAAGTAGAATCTGTACCCGACATATCCATTGTCCCTGTGTTGAACCCTGAAGGAGCGGTTTAACCATTGTGTCCTCCGTTCAAATATGTGCGTATGGCTCACCGACGCTTCGCAAAAAAGCAGTTCATATAGGGCAATTCGATAAACGTCTCCAGGAACAAGTGGATCATATGCTACAAGTAATGTACATTGCCAAAGGCATTGGGCTTGCCGCTCCCCAAATGGGAGAAACGCAACAAGTCGTCGTTATCGATCTGCAAATGGAACTCAACAACGAAATGGTCACTTTGGACGGAAAACTTATTCCATTACAATTGGTTCAGCCATTAGTGTTAGTCAATCCTTCCTTCGATCCCGTAAACGATATTTTAATTTTAGGCGAGGAAGGTTGCCTTTCAATTCCCGGTGTTCACGGGCACGTCAATCGCTATTTAAAGATTTTTGTAAAATACCAAGATACTGAAGGAACACCTCACGAACTTACCTGCGAACGCTTGCTGGCACGCTGTATCCAACATGAACTAGATCACCTGAATGGAATTTTGTTTGTGGATCGAATTTCACAAACAGAACGCAAGGAAAATGCAGCTACCTTAAAAGCGCTGAAAGCGCGTGGAGGCGTTGTTCAATATGAAAATCCATTCAAAACACTAACTTCATTCACTGCATGATCTCTCTATTCTAAGTATTAGTTAAAATGTTTACAGATCTTATGTGGACTTTTCTCCATTTTACCTAAATAACCATTTAGACAATAAACATATTTCACAACTCCTGTTTACTGGCCACAAAGGTTATTTTCTAAATTCTTTAGTTGTGTAGTGTCGGATCTTATCTATTGTCAAACTACTTAAAATTGTGATTAACTACAATTCAAGTTTCACACGCTTTAGGCTTGGCTTTTAAAAAGATGAATAATTTCATAAAATATTGAAGATGGAAATGATTATCATCAGTTTAGCTTTAGGCTACTTCTTAGGAGCTATCCCTTTTGGCTTTTTAATCGCCAAAGCTCATGGCATTTGTATTTTTCAAGTAGGCAGTGGCAATCCGGGGGCAACAAATATATTGAGAATTCTAGGCAAAAAGGCAGGTTATAGCGTATTTCTGCTGGATGCTTTTAAGGGATGCGTGGCCGTTTACTTTGGAACGCTCTTTAATGAACCTTATTTAACGCTTTTAGGCGCCTTATTAGGGCATAGCTTTTCTTGTTTTACCCATTTTAAAGGCGGTAAAGGGGTTGCCACACTCATCGGTGGTTTGGTATTTTTAATACCTATTCCACTGATACTAGGTTTGATTGTCTGGTTAAGTGTCTTTAAATTAACCCACTGCGTGTCGCTAGCCTCCATCGTTTTTGTGATTACTTTACCATGCTTTAATCTTCTGTGCAACGAAGCCTCTGAACAGCAAAAACACACTTTACCTCTTATGATGTTTGCAGGCATTGTTGTGTGGCTACATAGGGCCAATTTGAAACGTCTTTGGTCAAGCAAAGAACACCGTTTTTAGCGATTATCATGGCTCTTATCGTACAAAAATTTGGCGGCAGCGTACTCAATAGTGAACGGAAATTTACAAAAATAGCGCATTCTATTGCCCATTTATATCGACAAGGCCATCAACTCGTGGCTGTTGTGTCTGCACTCAAAGGCATGACCGACCGTCTACTACGTAAATCCCAACGCATAAACCCTCACATGCCTAAAGGACCGAGTTTAGATTTACTCTTATCTCTAGGTGAACAACAATCGTGCGCTCTACTAGGAATAGCACTTGATATCTGTGACATACCTGTAAACATCAAAAGCGGAGCCCTCGTAGGCTTGCAAAGGACAAAAAAACATCAATGGCAAGTGGATGTTTCAAATTATTTGAAGGCCCTCAAAAAAAATGTCGTGGTCGTCAGTGGCTTTCAAGCCTTAGACGAACATAAGAATTTAATTACTTTAGCACGCGGAGGATCCGATTTAACTGCCCTTATTTTATCGCACGCTTTAAAGGCAGACCGTTGTCAGCTGATAAAAGATGTACCTGGTATTGCTCCAATGGATTCCCAATGTTCCATCAAGGACAGGACCTTTTTCTCTCAACTGAGCTTGAACGACCTGCTTACAATTTCTCAAAGCGGCTCAGGCATCGTTCAAGCACAAGCCATTCAATTTGCGCAACAATATCGCGTTAACTTTGAAGTTACCGACTTACATAATCATGGTACGTACGTGTATGCATGAATCGGTATCTCATCTAAAAAAATGATAAAAATGTCCCAATTCCAACCCATCACTTTCATATTTTACAGAGGAACAAACATGGAAAATGCTAAAACATTTAAAATAAATTTATGGTGCTCGGGACGGGACTTGAACCCGTACGACCTTACGGTCAGAGGATTTTAAGTCCTCAGCGTCTACCATTCCGCCACCCAAGCAACACAGTGAACAGAAAAATGAAAAAGCAACTTATTTTCAACGCAAAAAAGCAACTATTTTGTAAGATCTTTTTGCTTAAGCTCCTGATGTATTTAAAATGTTGCAACATCAAATTATCTTCTCTTCATATGCAGATGTAAATCATGTATTGAATAGTATTAATTGCGCACAAAAATGTTGTTTTTTGTAAAATTTTATTTGTAATAAAAAAATGGTTTTCTTATTGTACCTGAGTAGAGGCTTTTCATTGTGCGTAGGCATAGGTTGTTATTTTTCCATAGTCCCCGTATCCATAGGTTGGGTGGGATTAACAACATGTGCGTGGTTACGCTACTGTTTTGATCAAAAATTTAAGTCAACATTTTACAATTTTCACAAAAGAATATCCTTTTGGAAACCCGCATGTTGCATCGTTTTTGTGGCACTCTTGGGTATTACATATTCTAATGCCCCATTGGCGGTGAGTAGTTACGGATTTAGAAAATATGCCTATTTTCTGTTATTTATTCTTTTATTACCTTACTTTTACTACGATAAAAAATCTGCATCCCTATTATTAGGCGGCTTTACCATAGGCAGTCTGCTATATTTCTGCATTTCACTGCACCCATGTAGGATCCACATGAATCCAATTGCCATAAGCTTATTTTTTGCTCTTTTGCTTCTCTGGACTCAAATGTCCTTATATTGCACGTCTCAACAGCTTACTATGCGTATGTGTTTCATAGGAGTGCTTTGTTACCATTTACTCTATATCAATACGGAAAAAACAGGATTTGTTGTGTTTGTTATCGGATACAGCTTAATGGTACTTCTTTTTCTAAAAAAGTATTTTCTGCGCTCACTTTTATCCACACTGCTGGTTGGCTTAATTATCACTTGTGCCTACAAAAAATCCACGGTTTTATTGATGCGTGTTCAAAATTTTGCATGCTCACAATATAATGCAACACTTGCTTTACTAAAACCGCAATGCAACTCTTGTAAACTACGCCGCTCAAAAATGATACGGCTATTCAAGCGAAAATTTATGGGTCAAAAAACCTATCCCTTTACCCCTCATCTCCATGGGTATATGGACACGCAACCCTTTAAACAAATTTCACTGCACCCACCGTTAAATTACATGCATTTGGGCTGCTGGGGAATTTTATTTGACGCCTCCAAACGATTTGATGCTTCCAGTTCAGAACGCCGAAAAATGATACAACAATGTCTCATTTTAGTCAAGCAAAAACCGCTTATGGGTCACGGGACCTATTCTTTCGGACAATCGCTGATGCACCATAACTGGAGTTTTCTCAATCAAAAAGCTACCTGGCACGCTCAACCCCACAACGAATGGTTACATATTTGCACCCAGTGGGGGTTATTGGGAATGATTGCATTTACGTATTGGTTTGGTTACAGTTTTTATTACGGCTGGAAACACAGACATGATTTTTACGGTCAAGTATTCATCACTTTAAATGGAGCTTACCTCATTGCCGGTTGTTGTGATTCCGTATTTTTTTCAGCCAGTTATAGACTCATGTATATATTCCTGTTTTGTGTAATCGTTGCAAAGCTTGCAGAAAAAGAGCTAAAAGAGGCTAAGTAGTAAAGAGAAGGTTCAAGACTTCCGATGAGTATCCATTTAAAGATCAACGGATAAATATACACGCTGTCATTTGTAAGATAGTGCAACATTGCTTATAGAAACACCTCTTTGTACGTTTTATGATGATTCTTTATATAAACGGGAAAGTTAATCCGAACTCTGACTTTTTAAGAGTTCATTTTATGTACCTTAGAAGCTTTGGATAAGTAGAAAGTGTTAGGATAAAGAGTTTTATGCAAAGTTACATCATCACACGCTTACATAACAAAGCTCATACCGGTTTTTTGCTTCCTCTACTTCCGGACCTCACATCACAACTGATGCCCCCTTCGTTTGTATTTGGCAAAAGTAAGTCTTTTCAGACCCGGGGAACGTTTCCAAACATCACCTTTTCTTTAACGTGAGTGCGAAAAATATGCCTCCCAAGATAGACGTTACGACAAATGAAATGTAAGCGGCGTTCCAACCCCAATATTTGGCAATCGTAGGAACACCAATGCCAACGCATCCACCGGCCAAATAACCTACGGTACCCGTTAATCCTGCAGCGGCGGCAGCGGCTTTCTTGGAACCAAATTCGGCGCCTGACAATCCTCCCAAAGTTTGGGGTCCATAAATTAAAAATCCGGTAACGGCCCAAAACATTGTATCTACGACTGGACTTGCCATCCATGCATTCCATAAAGGATCTTGAACAACGCTGGTAAGAATCCAATAAATTCCAATAACGACGCCCAGTAAAATCATCATGTAAGCACCGCAAACACCTCTTCGACTCGGCATATATTTGTCCGTAAACCAACCCACAAATAAACCACCCAACAACCCACCTGCCTCCAAAATGGCAACTTTACAGCCGGCTATCATAACGCCACTTTGTTGCGTCTGCGCAATAATCGTAGGTCCCCAACAAAAGTATCCCATTCTGACAAAATAAACAAAAAAATTCGCAACGCAAACAATCCACAAACGGTAGTTAAATAAAATATGCTCTTTAAAAACAGTAAAAAAACTCTCATGCACATCCGACGGAGAAACATCCTCTTCAATTTGCAAACCTTCATACACTTCTACGGATGGCAATCCCAGAGATTCGGGCGTATCCCTTAGACGATCCCACAACCAAATTGCGACGGCAAAGCAAATAATGGACGGAACAATAAAAAGGTAACGCCAGGAATAACATTCCAATAACCAAGCACCGCCCAATAAAATGCAGATGCTGCCTATTTGATGCGAAGCGTTTACAATACCCCACCGCATACCCAATTCACGCGGACCGAACCACTGGGTTAGAGTTCTAGACACAGAAGGCCAACCCATCGATTGGAAGCAAGCACTGATGGCCAACATCAAACCGAACCAAAATGCCGAATGACAGCACCCTGCGATTAAACTGACCAATGCAGCACACGCCAAACCAACAGGCATAAAATAACGAGCGTTGGAACGGTCACAAATAGCTCCGCTTACAAACTTAAAAATACCGTAAATAATCGAAAAAACAGAAAATCCCCAGCCCACTGCTTCGGCGCTGAAAGGGAAATTCGGAGAGGTTTTGGCCATTGAAAAATTTTGTCTTACGAGGTAAAAAGAAGCGTATCCTACGATGAGGCCATACGTAAGCCTACGACGCCAATACGTATATTCCCGACTCACTCCATCTGCCGTTTTGTAATTATTTTCAGTTGTTTCGTAGGGACGCACACCTTGAGACATCAAAAATCCTCTTGCTTTTGTTAGCGGTTTAAATCCTATAATCAAAGGGAATCATAGGTTACACAAAAAACTCTTTGCAAATCTTTTTATTGAAAATATGATCTTTGCTCATGGAGAACACTGCGTTGTCTTTGACACATTGCGTCGCTTTTTTCTAGCAAACTTAGCATTATAAAAACAGATCTTTGGCGTTTTTTTAGACTTTTTAGATTTTTCACTTTCAGACACTTTCATAGGCTCGAAATCGGGCCAAAAAACTTTCGCCGACGTCACTGGAATTTCTTTTTGAATACACTTTTCAATATGTCTTAACAGAGCTTTTTCTCCAGAATCGCAAAATGAAAAAGCACACCCTTTATTACCAGCACGTCCCGTTCGTCCAATACGGTGTACGTAACCATGCGGTTCTTCAGGTAAGTCGTAATTAATTACATGCGTGATATCCGCCACATCGATGCCGCGTGAGGCCACATCGGTGGCTACCAGGACACGTATAGTTCCCAGTTTGAATTTATTCAACGCCTTTTCGCGCTCACGTTGAGATTTATCTCCATGAATGGCGGAGGAAGCCACCTCACCTTTCTTTAATCCTTGGCAAACTCGATCGGCGGCAAACTTAGTACGCGTGAAAACTAATACACGTTTGCAAGCATCGTGTTTTAAAATATTGCGTAACAGCTCCTGCTTTTGTGATTTCTGCACAAAAAATAAACTCTGCTCAACATTTTTGGAAGCTGTTGCAGGTGGTGTGATATCTATACGTACAGGATGATTTAAAAATTGATCCGACAAAGACTCTATTGATTGGGGTAAGGTTGCCGAAAATAACAAAGTTTGTCGGCATTTGGGTAACTGCTTAACAATACGTTCTATATCCGGTAAAAACCCCATATCCAGCATGCGATCTGCCTCATCTAATACGCAACACTGAACATATTTCAGTGAAAAACAGTTCTGTTGCAAAAGATCTAAAAAACGGCCTGGCGTAGCCACTAAAACATCAACACCGTTGCGCAGCATATGTATTTGAGGTTTTTCGTTAACGCCACCAAAAATAACACCGTACGTTAATTTTAAGTATTTTCCATAATCTTTTAGTTTTTTATGAATCTGTGCGGCTAATTCCCTCGTGGGCGTTAAAATAATTGACCTGGGCAAATGCCAATTTTTCGAAGTATGATCCTCGTTTAAACGGTGCAATAAAGGTAAAACGAACGCAGCTGTTTTACCGGTCCCCGTCTGTGCGATACCTAAAAAATCACTTCCGGCCAACACATGCGGTATGGCTTGTTGCTGTATCGGTGTTGGCGTCTTGTAAGATTGTTCCGACAATGCTTTTAAAATAGATGCGTTGAGATTTAAATCTGCAAAATGAGTCATAGTGACAAATAAAATTTGAACCTGACTTTACTTTAAATGCTTATTCTGTCAAGTTTATTTCCATTTCTGGAGGAATGGTTACACATGTGCGAAAAGGTGTTTTCTGACGGACAACATACCAATGACGTGCGGCCACATCCCAATAAAGATTAGAGTAGCTTCTTTTCCATGGTTTTTGCACACAATCCCAATGAAAAATGCATACATCGCCATTGCAAAGTGCTTGCATATTTTCATTAAAACGCTCTATAGCTTCCTGCAAATTCAAAACACTCGGAGGGTTGGTGTATTCGCGATTACCGATAAGTCCAGTGCGCATTTTTTGAAAATAATTTTCTTCTGTCAGAAATTCCGACCACTGCATAAAAAGGTTAAGACGTAATTTTGGATCCGGATTTGCGTTATACCGCGGACTAAAAAAATATACGCATTCTCGTTGCTTCAAAAAATCACCCAAAACAACTTCATCTTGCGGACTTACTTTATCTTTACATTTTCTTTCTTTGTACAATGTTAACAATTCATTGCGCCCTTGAGAAACAAAATAATCCGTCAACTCTCTAATTTTCCAAAAAACGACCCCTCCACTTACTCGAGCAAACCCATCTTTACATTGCTGCTCTGTAGATGGAGGATCAAAATATTGCGCATCCACCCAGCCTACACCTCCATACATTGTAAAATACAAATTCGCGCTAATAATCCATTGATTAATATGCTCACATTCATCAAATAAAGAACCTAAGCTTTTGATAACGATCAGATCAGAATCCAGCCATAAAAAAGTATTAACATTTTGTACGTTTTCTGGCAACAATCCTGAATACCAAATATCTGGGAACAACAAACGCAGGTTAACCAATCGACTCCACTTTGCACATTTGATCTGGTCTGCAAATTCCATTAAGTCTATCCATGAACCTTCTATTATTGGCATTGATTTCCATTTGGGATCCTGTAAATTTATTAGCACAATGGTACATCGTTCGTCCGACATAGCTCGTAACTTATTCGCATTTTCGGGTGATACGTTGTCCAGGAATAAAACGACCTGGAAAGATGCGGACGGATCACTATCCTTTATGGATTGTATGGCTACACCCGTTGGAACGACGTACTTATTATCGGTTGCCAATACGTAATTTTGGACCATAGCACCCACGCTCAAGGTCGTCCATTGCATGCAAAACATAATATTAAATAAAAAGAGGATTCCTAATCGGCGCATTTATCAAAAAAATTACCTCGCACTCAATGCATGAGAGTTTACTTGCTTCAGCTTATGTGAATAGAAAAACATTGGCTTAATTCACTTGTGTCCAAACAATTTTTAAAAACTACACGTCAACAAAGCAAACAAATATGTTTGAAATTTTTCACAATAAGTACTTAAATGATCTCGTTTTCTATGTTTTGCGCACTCCATGTGGGGTTTAGTCATTACCCTCCGTATACATATGCATAATTCAACAGATCCTCAACAGATGCAATCAAGGCAGTCACCGGTACATTCGGCTAAAAATCCGACCGAACTTATGAAACAGGTTATAAAACCCAATACGCAGGATTTTGAGCGTAAGCTTTCTGAAAATAGGCAAAGCATTACGGCAACTCTACAGCCACCTAAAACCACATCTACCGTTAGGCCCGAAAAAGTCAAAATGGCGCAAAAGTTGATTCAAAATCCACACTATCCTACACCG
This sequence comes from Puniceicoccales bacterium, assembly GCA_031283895.1. Lineage (GTDB taxonomy): Bacteria > Verrucomicrobiota > Verrucomicrobiia > Opitutales > UBA9783 > CABUVL01. Next base: position 19,312 of record JAITAV010000010.1, read on the forward strand.
CGACATCTGGATAAAATTGCAGATACTTTGCTTGACGAGATAAAATAACCACGCATGCATATGTGCACAACTGAACTATTCAAGTTTTTGCCCGTTCAAGAGCAACTTAGTTATTGGCCATAGCCTATAAAAGAGCGATAATAGTTACAAAAAAGGTTAGACATACCCATATACCCACTATAAAAGCATTTTTATGAAGATTTATTTAATGGGAATCTGTGGTACTGCCATGGCTCATATAGCCTTATTACTCAAAGAAATGGGGCACTCGATCGCAGGCAGCGATGCTCAATTTTTTGATCCCATTGCTAGTCTGCTTGCAAAAAATCAAATAACAACCTGCACAGGATTCGATGTGCAACGACTACAAACACTAAAACCCGATTGCGTCATCGTGGGGAATGTCATCTCTCGCGGAAATCCAGAAATTGAATATTTACTCAATGAACCCATTTGCCCACTTTACTCCTTTCCACAGTTTTTAGAACAACATATTATTCTTCGACGTCCAACTTTTGTTGTGACGGGAACTCATGGCAAAACCACCACCACCACCCTACTCACTTACTTGCTAAAACAGTTTTGTAATCCAGGTTATTTGATTGGAGGACTTCCCAATAATTTTGAACATGGCACCGCTTGGGGCGATGTGAAGGCCCCATTTGTATTGGAAGGAGACGAATACGATACGGCATTTTTTGATAAAAAAAGTAAATTTTTTCACTATTGGCCGCATACGCTCATTATCAACAACATCGAATTTGACCACGCGGATATTTTTGACGATCTCAAGTCCATTCAACGTACATTTTACCAACTGACACGTATGGTACCTTCGCACGGACACATCGTTATGAATGGCGACGATCCAAATGTGACGGCGCTCCTTCCATGCGATTGGACGCACACACATCGCGTAGGATTTGAAAATCAAAACGAATGGCAAATTAAAAACTTTATGGCAACGCACCACGGCAGTCAATTCGACTTATACCAATCAAAAAAATGCATCTTTGCCAATATTTGCCTACCTTTGTTGGGTCGATTTAACGCTCACAATGCTGCTTTGGCAATCGTTGCCTGTTACGTAAATCAATACACCTCCATCGATATGCAACGCCTTACACTTTTCTCAGGTGTTCGCCGGCGTCAATCCATGATCTTCGAGTCCGAACCATTGACAATACTGGAAGATTTTGCACATCATCCAACCGCCATACAATCCATGCTGGAAACGCTCAAATCACATTATCCACGCCATTACTTAATTGCCTGCTTTGAACCCGCATGCAACACCAGCGCATCCACGTGGTTTGCGCAACAATCCTACTTAACTTTTCATCGCGCCGATGAAGTTTGGCTTGCTCCACGAAAAACAACCATTTATTGCGACAAGTTTATTCAACCTCTCGTACCCATGGATTTTACTCAAGTCCAGCAAGCGTTACAGCAAAATGGAATTAAAGTAAAAATATTCGACTCACTCAATGAACTGGCTGCCTGCATCGAAGGGTTGACACCCACAGTCCCCACACTTTTATGTTGCTTCTCGAATGGCCGACTGTCCACTTTATTGGCCAACACACAACGCAAAATGCACTGTCATGGATAACAACACTCCACATGCCGCAGAATTGTATAATTCTGGAGAATTGTTTTTCCGAGAACTTTTTGTAAAATGTGGCGAAGATCCCGACCGACAAGGACTCTTAAAAACCCCTCGCAGGGTCATGCAAAGTTTTTTTGAATTGACGCAAGGGTACCGTCAATCGGCACAAGAAATTCTCAACGATGCATTGTTCGACTGCGATAACGATGCACCTGTCCATATTCAAAAAATTCCATTTTATTCCCTCTGTGAACATCATCTATTACCTTTTTTTGGCCACTGCAATATTGTCTACTTACCCAACAAAAAAGTCATCGGTTTGTCGAAAATATATCGTATTATAGATATGTTCTCCAAAAGACTTCAAATTCAAGAACGTCTCACGTACCAAGTCGCAAATACATTGTTTGAACTTACCCAAGCACAAGGGATACGCGTCGAAATGCAAGCAGAACACCTCTGCGTATCCATGCGCGGAACACATAAAATAAATTCTACCACTTTTACTTCCAGCGGTTGCGGGAAACCTTGCCCCACACGCAACCCAACAAACACGGACTTATGGCCTACAGCAGAACTCCAATTTCAAACCAAAGAATTTCTCATCTCACTTGGCTGTTCCCCCAAAGAATTTCAAGAGCTTACACCTGTACAAATCCAGGTCGAGGTAAAATTTCTAACTCCGCCGAAAGCGTGCACGAGCGACCGCCTCGAAGATACCATTTGTTATGACCATTTATCCCAGCTGCTATACGCATGCTGCTTCAAAAAACACTTCGATCTTATCGAACATTGCGGCTATGAAGCCTACAGTACCTTAAAAAAATGTTTCAAACTCAAAAGCATCTCTCACCTGTTACGCCTAAAGCTAACCAAGAAGCTAGCGCATGAAGACTTACAACAAAGCGCTTTTCAGATAGGGGACTTCTAAAATACTTGGTGGTGGGGGAGCGATTCGAACGCTCGAAAGGGAACCCCTGACAGATTTACAGTCTGCATCCTTTAGCCACTTGGATACCCCACCTTCACGTAAGTACGGTAGCCCATTTTTTCCCTTTGCCAAGCGTTTTTTCCAAAAATCTTGTCCACACTTTAGGTAAACATTTTGAAGGTTAACGTCCTCATTCCAAATAAAAATCCTCCATTTGCACGCGCTATGCAATATACAGTTCAAATAACAACATTCCATTCACATTCTAGAAATATGCAATCCCTTGGAACAAAGCAGACGTGCATTTAAACTAATCGCCATGGAATTGCATAAACATAATTCAGTGTATACTTATCCGTACTCAAGTATTACAACAATAAAAGCTTGAAAAAATTACTTAAGACTTATATGTAGAGTGTATGTATACTTGTCATCATGTTTCTACGTTGGTTGGCAAAAAAGCCCCTCATTTTACTGCAAACGCAGTTATTAATGGGAATCAGATTATTGAAAATTTTTCTCTAGAAAAGTATTTGGGGAATCAATATATCGTACTGTTCTTTTATCCAAAAGACTTCACATTTGTATGCCCCACGGAATTACACGCTTTCCAAAAATCCCTAAAAGAGTTCGAAAATCGGTCAACGCAGGTCATTGCCTGTTCCACCGACAGCGAATTTAGTCACTGGGCGTGGCTACAAATGCCTAAACAAGAAGGAGGTATTCAAGGCATAACTTACCCCATTGTTGCCGATGTTAACAAAACGATTACAAACGATTACGGCATTCTTGCGGGTACCTGTTATTACGATGAACAGGATCATTTACAAGCGGAAGGGACATTGGTTGCCTACAGAGGTCTATTTCTCATCGACAAACAAGGGATTATTCAACACCAGGTGGTTAATAATATGCCCTTAGGCCGTTCCATACAAGAAGTTTTACGCATGGTAGATGCGCTACAACATTTCGAAATGTATGGAGAGGTGTGTCCCGTTAACTGGCACAAAGGTGAAACAGGCATGCAACCAACCCACGAGGGCTTAAAAGACTTTTTGAAATAAAACGCGCATTTGATAGTCTATAGTTTTAGTTTACCATAAAAGAAGGGGGTGTGCACTTAACAACTTTTATGCCGGTGAGCGTGTATTTGATATCCATAGAGGCGCGTTTGATTTTCATGGTTACAATAGGATCGATTGTCTTACTTTCCGCGTGTTTTGTCTGCGTAATGTCCTTTCTCGAAAGAATTTAAGCAGATTAAAGTCTTTGGAGAATGCATCGCATTTCTAGTAATTACGTAATTGGTTTTTGCAAAGTATGATAAGCAACGAAAAAATTTATTTGAAAAAATAGCTTTTCAAGAGGCGCAAAATACTGTTACAATCATAAAGGTTATGAGCAGTGTAAAACTGATAAAAGATGTGGCGGTTGAAGGTAAACGGGTATTTGTACGCGTTGATTTTAATGTTCCTTTAGACGCGCAGGGAAATGTATCGGACGAAACGCGTATCGTGGCGGCTTTGCCGACAATTCAGTTCTTGTTAGAACGCGGCGCAAAGGTTATTTTGGCAAGCCATTTGGGACGCCCCAAAGGTCAAGTGGTAGCCAAGTACAGTCTGAGACCTGTAGCCCAAACGTTGGCAACAAAACTTAATCAACCGATTTTATTTCTAGAAGACTGCATAGGAAATGTTGTGGAAGAAGCCGTTCAAGAAATGGCCGAAAACTCAATTGTCTTGCTGGAAAATTTACGCTTTCATGCGGAAGAAGAAGCCAATGATCCCAAATTCTCTAAATCTTTAGCGCGATTGGCGGATGTTTACGTAAATGACGCTTTTGGGACAGCGCATCGCGCGCACGCTTCCACCGTCGGTATGGTTGAATTTGTACCCCAAAAAGCCGTTGGTTTTCTCATTGAGAAGGAATTGCAGTATTTAGAGCAGAAAGTGGGACATCCCGATCGGCCTTTTTGCGTTATTTTGGGTGGTGCTAAAGTCAGTGATAAAATCCACGTGATTGATGCTTTGCTTAATAAAGCTGATCGTATATTGATTGGCGGGGCCATGGCCTACACGTTCGCTCTAGCGCAGGGACAAACGGTGGGAAGTAGTTTGGTGGAACGCGATAAGGTTGAATTGGCATTGCAGCTTTTACAAAAAGCCAAAAGCAAAGAGGTTGCATTATGTTTGCCGGTGGATACCGTGGCCACCGATAAAATGGATAGGGAACGTCGTACTGTGGGTACACTTAAAACATTTCACGGTTCTATAGATGCAGGTTGGGAAGGCGTCGACATAGGTCCCGAAACGATAGAAATGTACACAAAATTTATTCACGAAGCCAAAACAATTTTGTGGAATGGCCCCGTGGGCGTGTTCGAGATAGAAGCTGCCGCCGTAGGAAGTGTCAAAATTGCCCAGGCGATGGCGACTTCTACAGGTATTACCATTGTGGGTGGAGGCGACTGCGTCAAAGCGGTTAACCAAAGTGGATGTGCTCAACAAATATCGTTTTTAAGTACCGGTGGGGGCGCTAGCCTTAAGTTGCTGGAAGGTAAAACATTACCAGCGTTAGAAGCCTTAAAACAATAAATAATTTTTTATCTAAAGGAGAAAAATATGCGTCGCTATTTAATTGCAGGCAATTGGAAAATGAACAAGACAGCGAGAGAGACAAAGTCTTTTTTTGAAGAATTGTCATCCCATTTAACGTTTCCCACTCAAAGTGAAATCCTCATTTGTCCACCTTTTACATCGATTCCCGAAGCCCATCGTCATCTGCAAGGGTCCATCGTGCTGGGAGCCCAAAATGTTCACGCAAAAGCGTCAGGCGCTTTCACGGGAGAAATTTCTCTATCCATGTTGACCGAATGGAATGTCGCATACGTTATTGTAGGACATAGCGAACGGCGGACATTATTTGGTGAGACGGATGCGTGTATCCATGAAAAGATCAAAACCGTGCTCCAAGGTCGCCTAAAACCTATTTTGTGCGTTGGAGAAACGCTGGAAGAAAGACAATCGAAACAAGGCGCTTTCGCGGTGATTGAAAGAGAATTGGCAAACGGGTTGAAAGACATTTCCGCCGAAGATATGCGTGCCGTCACCATCGCTTACGAACCTATTTGGGCCATTGGTACAGGCGAAACGGCAACCCCAGAAATTGCACAAGAGATGCATCATTTCATAAGGCAATGGTTAAATGCTCATTGCAATACGGCCGTTGCGGAACAGGTTCGTTTATTGTATGGGGGTTCTCTGAAACCAAGCAACGCAAAGGAATTATTATCGAAACAAGACATCGATGGAGGCCTTATCGGAGGAGCTGCGCTGGAGGCAAAATCATTTGCGGAACTCATTCGTATTGCCGAAGAACTTTCGCATTAGATCCTATCATAAAACACTGTAATTTGCTGCATACATTCTAAGTAATCCTACACCGAAAAATCTGCTGTAAACATCACATGCAAAATGATTTTGTAAAAGTGTGTTTGTTTATTTAGCTTTAAGCCAGTAAAAAAACCATGCGGCTCTCACAACAGGGGCAACACGCATTTTCAAAAACATCCAATGCGCTATTATGCATTCATCGTTGGCCAGCGCGTTGATCCAAACTGAATAAGGCTGTAGGGCAATCTCCCACAAACTTTAATTGATCTACAATTGTTTGGACACTGTTCTCTTCTTCAACTTGTTCTTTAATGAAATAATGCAAAAATTCCTGAGTCGCGTAATCTTTTTCTTCCACCGATAAAGCGTACAAACGATAAATATTTTGCGTATTGTCCAATTCAGCTTGGTAAGCTTTTTCAAAAGCTTGCAAAGGTGTTGTTATCGTAAAATCGGGCTTGATTAAATTGAACAAACAAACTTTGCCGTGACGTTCATTGATGAAGTGATAAAATTTCATCGCGTGCGCAAGCTCTTCTTCGTACTGTTTACGCATCCAATGCCCAAATCCCGTAAACACCGTTGCATCCAACGCCGCAGCCAATCCTAAATAAGTGTACGCCGCATCAAATTCGTGATGCATCTGCAAATTTAATCCCTCTTCTATTTTTTGACTTAACTTCATATCATTCCTTTCAACAATCTATTGTTTCCCATAGTCAACATCACGCGTAAGATTTCTGTTTCATAAATACACCGAAAACATAATAAAACATCCCGTGATTCCTGACGTTTCCTACTTTAGATTTTTAATTCTAAAAAAGAAAACTTTTTTACAAAAATTTTTTGACCTCATAGGGGAAGTTGGGCAAAATGCCCTTCATGATTATAAAACCGAAAGTTCGTGGGTTTATATGCATTACGGCACATCCGGAAGGATGCACGTCGCATATTCAAGAACAAGTTGATTATGTACGCGCACAAAAGCCGTTAAAAAATGCCCCTCGACGCGTACTTGTAATAGGAGCTTCAACGGGATATGGGTTGGCTAGCCGGATTGTTGCGACTATTGGCGGACGCGCGGATACTTTCGGCATTTTTTACGAACGCCCCGGCGAAGACAATAAACCTGCTTCAGCCGGCTGGTATAATTCGGTAGCTTTTGAAAAAGTGGCGCAAGCGCACGGCGTAAAAGCTTTTTCTATGAATGGTGATGCTTTTGCCAAAGATTTTAAAAATAAAGCTGTTAAAGCATTAAAAGAAAAAATGGGATCCATTGATTGCATTATTTACAGCTTAGCGGCTCCTCAAAGGATAGACATTACAGGCGATGTTTACAAATCTGTCCTAAAACCTATTGGCCAAAAATTTTCCGGGAAAACGGTTAATACCGACAAAGCCGAAGTATTTCAAACTACCCTTGAACCTGCCACAGAAGATGAAATATTTCAAACAAAGAAGGTTATGGGAGGCGAAGATTGGGAAGATTGGGTTCGTTTGCTGGAACAGGAAAAATTACTGGCAAACGGCGTGACGGCCGTGGCTTATTCTTACGTAGGACCTGAAATCACGTGGCCCATTTACAAAGACGGAACCATTGGACGTGCCAAAGAACATCTGACACAAACGGCAGAAAAATTAAACCGATTTTTGCATGACCAGTTGCAGGGACGTGCACTCATTTCAGTTAACAAAGCGGTTGTTACGCAAGCGAGTTCTGCAATCCCAGTGGTCCCTCTGTACATTTCAATTTTATTTAAAGTCATGAAAGCAAAAGGGGTACACGAAGATTGTGTGCAACAAATGTATCGCTTGTTTGCTGCGTTATTTGGTAACCTATCACTTAAAAAAGAGACCGAAACTTGCATTCGATTAGACGACTTGGAGCTGATGCCTGAAGTCCAATCGGAAGTAAAAGCGATTTGGCAAGAAATCAATTCTGGTAACCTATTCGAATTGAGTGATTTTCGTGGATATCAAGAAAATTTTCTGAAACTTTTTGGCTTTGGGTTCAAAGACGTCGACTATGAACAGGAGGTTGATCCCAAATGTACGTTTTTAAACTTAATGGACTGATCGCATGTGGGACGACGTTTGCAAAGAACTAAAAAATTTGCTAAACAGCCAAACAACCCTTTACGAAAAGAGCGCGTTTCCGTTAGATGCGGGTGTCTTACAAAAATTCTTACAAACAGTTCGCAGCGCTGTTACGGTGGAACCTATTTCCGCAACAAGCCAAACAATTGCAATGCCACCAATTTCGCCATTGATACAGGAAGATTTAATACCTACATCGGAACAATTAATTTTACCCTCAGGTACCAAACAAGAACGTTGGCAGTGGTTAAAAAATCGCGTTTTAACATGTCCTACCTGTCTATCGCACGTGCATCCAGGGAAAAAGGTTGTATTCGGAAGCGGTAACTTGGATGCGGACATATTCTTTTGCGGCGAGGCACCGGGAGCCGATGAAGAAGAGCAAGGAGAAGTCTTTGTCGGACGAGCCGGGCAACTTTTAACAAAAATTATTGAAGCCATGGGCATCCATCGTTCTCACGTATACATTGGCAACATCATGAACTGGCGCCCCGAAACTCCCAATATGATTGGAAACCGTCCACCTACGCAGGCAGAAATGGAATTTTGCTTGCCTTACCTCAAGGGTCAAGTAGATATTGTCCAACCTAAAATAATCGTTGCTTTGGGAGCCACCGCGGTGAATGGTTTATTGGGACATGATGCTTCAAGACGCATGCGCGATTGTCGGGGTCAATGGTTTTCCTTCCACAAAATTCCATTGCTGGTCACGTATCATCCTTCTTATCTATTACGTAATGCCACGAAAGAAGCCAAAAGAATTGTGTGGGAAGATATGTTACACGTCATGGAATTTCTTAATATGCCCATTTCCGACAAACAAAAACGCTATTTTCTTTAAATAAGATCCTTGCGCGTACACGTTGGTTATTTTTTTAGTTTCAAAATAACGCACTTGCGTATCATATTCATACTTAACTCGATATCCTATCCGAGGTATGTAGGTAAAACATTTGATATCTCTACATTTTTTATCTTTATTACTATCCCGTCACATAATCCTTCTTTTGCCGGACACCCATTGCAGTACGTTAAATGATGAACAAAAAATAAAACTGAATTGCGATTAATAGACTTAATAAAAGGTAAGTACCGTATAAAAATCCGTTGCGAACACGTTGAACCCGCGGGAGATTTTGAGGTTTTTGCACTTTATCAAAAGCGAAACAATGCGTAATATCTTTTGGAGATCCCATGATTTTAATAAAATAACAGATTGCAACAATCCCACAAATAAATAATACTATTTTTACGCAATCGTGCATGCCATAGTAACGACAACAAAGCTGTTTTTGAGGAAAGGCATAACATAAGACATTAACCCAGAGAATTGCACAGTCTAAAAATTTCTACCTACTGAAAACAAAAATTTTGCTTTACATTTCAGAAGAGATCAACAAAGTGTGCGAGAGATCAGGTTGTAAATATGCTTTGGATCGCTCAAAAAATTCTTCCAATGATATATCGTCGATGGCTTTTTCATAATTGAGCCAAGCATCTTGAGGTAAATCAAACAATGCATTGATACCAGCATAAAATGCCTTTTTGGCGATCGTTTGCAAACGTGTTTGCTGACTCACTTTAAGATGCGCTCGGCATAGATTGAATTCTTTAGAAGATACCTGACGATCCAAGACACGTTGCGTCGCTTTGCACATTTCTGATTCAACCGTCTTTAAATGGGATGCTTGAGTACCTGCAAACAAACATAACATACTTCGATTTAAGCCCGTTAAACGCGTTGCGCCAACCGTATAAGCTAAACCTAATTTCTCTCTTACCTCGATGACAAATTGACTCGATAACCCATTGAATAATTCTTCCAAATAATCGGCCACATAATAATCTTTTGAACATATGCCTGCCATTGGGTATGCTCGGAAAACCATCGATTGTTCTTTGTTCCATTGGCATTCGCAGTCCCGTTCGGAATTAAAAAAAATTTCATCGGACACTTTTTTAAAACAACCCTCAGAAATTTCATTACCCATAGGCTCTAACAATTTTATTAATTCATCTGTAGGCATCGGACTAACAGCCGATATAACACAATTGGAGCTGACAAAAATTTTTTTAAAATAATCCCAACACTGTTCCAATCGCAGCGCTTTTACATCTTCATCAATCCCATACTGACCTATGGCGTAAGGATGTTGCCCAAAAAACTGACGACGCATTTTTTTAAACCCAACATAAAATACATCGTCCATCATTTCCTGAATAGAAGCCAGCTGAGAAGCTTTTTCAACCTTAAATGTTTCCTCTTTAAAGCGAGGCATACTCAGCATTTCTCTCAACAAGTGACATCCCATAGCCGTATTTTGAGACAAAACTTCAAAAGCCAATCCTATGTGATTAACTCCTGTAAAACTATTAAATTGGCCTCCCATTGCATCAATAGTTTCTGCAATTTCACGCGCCGTATGCTTTTGAGTATCTTTCATCAATAAAGAAGCTACCAAATGTGAAATACCTCTTTGATGCACAGGTTCATACAAAGCACCTCCCAAACCGAGTATTTGTACATGAGTTTTTGGAAAAGACGGATTATATTGCATCACCAAACGCACACCGTTTGGTAAGGTTGTCGACTCCACGAGATGTGTATGCACCGCCGTAGATTTTTTTAAAAAACCCCTTTCCAAGGCTTTTGGTTCCAAAGAGACTGTGGTACAAATTGTGGGCTTCAAATATTTGCGCACAATTGCTATTACGCTTTTTGCATCCAATTGTTTCAACTGTTCCAAGTAGTGCCTCGCATATTGTAGATCTCCCAAGCAAGTATCAGCCCATCCTAAATGATGTGCTTGTCCTGACACCGTTTTTTGAGCATCTATTTCGGATATAATTGCTTGGTTAAGTGCCTTCTGCACATGCTTTGTTTCAATACCCGCTTCCGCCATGCACTGCAAATTTTTTGATAAAAATTCTTCCACGCAAGCACGTTTCTCTCCATCACACACGTATTGTATCCAAAATAACCCTTGATCAGCCATCCAAGTAGATACATCAATGGAATAAACGTATCTTAACTCTTCTCTTAACTTTTGATGTAGGAGTGAGCTGTCACCACAACCCAGTACATTTGACAAAACTTGCAATTTAGCTCCGTCTTTGTGACCTAGTCCTGGAATTTTAAATGCCAATGCGCCACGAACCAATTGATAGTCCCCATAAAAACGTTCTACTCTTTCCGCCATTTGGAAAGGTTCTCGAGGGATCAAAATTGGTCGCAAACTGCTTGGCAAACATGCGGAAAAATAGTGTTTCACTTTTTCTTGAATCCATTCAAATGACAAATGACCCACAATCACCAACGTCATGTTATTGACGGGATAACGCTCACGCCAGTATTCCATCAAATTTTCCCGCGTCAATTGTTCAAAAATACTTTTAATGCCAATGATAGGGAATCGATACGGATGCCTACGAAACGCGTTTTCAAATACTATTTGATTGAGTCGATCATCCGGATCATCGTTGCACATGTCAATCTCACGCAGAATCACCTTTTTTTCCTTGCGCATCTCTTCTTCTGGAAACGTAGGATGCAGCAACATGTCGCTTAAAATATCTAATCCCAATTCTGTAGATGCCGATAAACCATCGTAAGTATAAACGGTCCTATCAAACGACGTGTAAGCATTGAGGCTGGCTCCCGAAGCTTGGGCTTCCGAAAAAATATCCGCGTACGTACGCCGCTCCGTCCCTTTAAAAACCATGTGTTCCACAAAATGAGAAATACCTGCGCCTAAATATTTGTCTTCGTGAATGCTGCCTGTTTTTACCCACGCTTGGATTGCGACCAAATCGGTGTGATCAACGGGTAAAAAAATGACCTTGAGTCCATTGGAAAGTGTAAAACAATACGGCCTATAGGTCAAAAATTCTTCAAACAAACACATATCCAACTTATTGCATTGTCTCAAAAAAAGCTAGCACTGTAAAGTTGAAAACCTCTTTTTATAATTCAAAAAATAAACCCTACGTATTTTCGTATTTTGTAAACCTAAATACTTAAGCACCTACTTTAGGACACTTCTTACCTTGGTACTCCTGTTCTCCCACCATTGGAATCATTCGGACAACCGGGCGCATGCTGTCTCTGAGTTGCATGACAATTCGGACATACCACACTGGGATTTTTGGGAGCAATCACTTTCGTCATGCCCTTCTTGACCACAATACGAACATATTACAGCCATTCCTGGCAGCGTCGCCATTAATTTAAATGCAGCCAAATAAAGATATTTTTTCGTGTGGGCCACGTGTTAACTTTTTTAATACCAGCAAGCTTCTTGTTAATCTTTTTATGAATTATTTATACCAAACAAGATTCTAAGGTAGGTTAAATATTCGTTAAGTACAAACTACTTTTCCTATGTTATAATGTCCATCACAGCATTTGTTGAGTATTCCCAATATGCTAAAACACTGAATCGCTTTCCTACTTCACCGGTCATACACCCAAAACCCTTGTTGAAAGGACCTTACGCTTGCAGCGAAACTTTTTTACACACGATGCTTCATCATTGAGATAAAATCTCTCTCAAAAGGCGATCCACTTCACTTATGGGAACTTTCCCTTGCGTACGCTTCACGACTTGTCCCTTTAATACATTCAAAGCCTTTTCTTTTCCAGCACGAAACTCTTCGGCAGGTTTTGGAAAAGCGTCTATAATTTCCCCACACATCATTTTCAAAGCATCCACGTCCACGGCAATTTCCAACCCCTTATCCTTCACAATCTTCTGGGGATCTTCGCCTGTCCTAAACGTAACATCAAATATCTCTTTCGCGCTCTGTTTAGATATTACACCTGAATCCACCAATTCCACCAATGCCGCAACTTGACGAGGCTCCATTTTCAAATTTTTCCAAGCCTGATGCATATCCTCCGCGGCAAGTTCTCTCAACAAATCGTTTGCAATCCAATTGGCAACACCCAGAGGACTTTTAGCATAAAAGCTCAATGCGGATTCAAAAAAGTCGCTCAATCTTTTATCGGGGCAAATAACGGAAGTCACCGTATACGGCAATTGGAACGTCCGTAAATAACGTTCTTGTTTGTCAAATGGCAATTCCGGCAAAGTTTTTTTCTGAGCCTGAATATCTGCTTCCGATAAACAAATTGGGCATAAATCTGGATCCGTAAAATAGCGATAATCATGGGCATCTTCTTTAGATCGCATAACAAAACTTTCAGACCTATCGGCATCCCAACGTCGCGTCTCCTGTACAACGGCTTTACCCTGTTTAAGGACGTGCAACTGCCGATTGACTTCATGTCGAATGCCGTTGCACACACCCGAAATCGAATTCAAGTTCTTCAACTCAACTTTGGTCCCCAAGCCGGTTGTTCCCTGAGGTCTTAGGCTGATGTTTGCGTCGCACCGCAACTGTCCTTTTTCCATGTCGCAATCGGAAGCCCCCACGTACTGCAAATGCATAACCAAAGATTTTAAATAGGCAAAAACCTCTTCCGAAGAGTGCATATCGGGCTCAGATACAATTTCGATGAGCGGTGTACCCGCACGATTGTAATCAATCCAAGATGTTTGCCCCAAATGGGTTAATTTACCCACATCTTCTTCCAAATGAATTCGATTCAAAGCTACCTTGCGGTGTTTTCCTTGAATATTTCTGGCAGGACCTTCAAGTTCAATTTCGACATGTCCACCACGACACAGCGGTTGATCGAATTGGGAAATTTGATAATTTTTAGGAGCATCCGGATAAAAATAATTTTTACGATCCCATTTGCATTGATGTGCAATTTCGCAGCCAAATACCAATCCCACTTGCACCGTTTTCAAAATGGCTGCCTTATTGAGTACGGGCAAAGAACCCGGCAACCCTAAAACAACTTCATCCACCAAGGCATTCGGTTCGGCACCATAACGATAAGGTACTCGCGTAAACAATTTCGATTGCGTCTTTAATTGAACGTGAACTTCTAACCCAATAACAGCTTCGTATTGCGTCATATTAAAATAGATCAAAGATTCGGAATTTTGAGATTAAAAGGATGATGTTTTTCAAATGCGTACGCCATCGACAGCAAGGTTGTTTCTTCCCACGGCTTTCCAATGAGTTGGCATCCTATGGGCAACCCATTGCCGGTAAAACCGCACGGAAAAGAAATTGCAGGTAATCCAGCCAAATTAACGGAAATTGTATAAATATCGCTCAAGTACATTGCCAATGGATTACTCGTCTTTTCGCCTTTTTTAAAGGCCGGTATGGGTGAAGTAGGCGTCACCAAGGCGTCTACTTCCGCGAATGCTCGCATAAAATCATTATGAATAAGCCGCCTTACCTTTTGAGCTTTGCCGTAAAATGCATCGTAGTAACCGCTACTGAGAACGTAAGTTCCCAATAAAATGCGACGTTTAACCTCTTCTCCTAACCCTTCCCTTCTGGACTGATCGTAAACTTCATCGATATTCTTTGCACGTGGACTACGATAGGTGTAACGAATGCCGTCGTAACGCGCTAAATTGGAAGATGCTTCAGCGGTAGCGATGATGTAGTAAACGGGAATCGCGTACTCCAGAGAGGGCAAATGAATCGGTTTTACAACGCATCCTTGCGCTTCATAAAAATGAATCGCCTTTTCCACCGAAGATTTTACCTCCGAATCCAATCCTTCTCCAAAGTACTCCTCTGGAACTCCCAATGTCCACTTTTTCCCTTCACTTGACCGCGTAGCGGCTAAGTAATCCGAAACATGCACGCGTGCACACGTTGAATCTTTGGGATCGGCTCCCGATAAAACTTGCAAAAGGGCTGCAACGCCCCCTGTGGTGCGCGCCAACGGACCTGCTTGGTCCAGTGAGCTTGCGTAGGCAACCATTCCATAGCGACTGATGCGTCCGTAAGAAGGCTTCAATCCCACAATGCCGCACATAGAAGCCGGTTGACGAACGGATCCCCCCGTATCCGTACCCAATGCCAAAGGAACTTCGCCTGCGGCAACGGCGGCCGCACTTCCAGAACTACTACCACCGGGAATTCTATCCAAATCCCACGGATTGCTCGTTACCTGAAAAGCAGAATTTTCGGAAGAAGAACCCATGGCAAACTCATCCATATTCAATCTTCCCCACAAAACAGCTCCGGCATTCTTTAACTTCTTCACCACAGTCGCATCATAGGGGCTCAAAAAATGCTCCAACATACGACTTCCACAGGTCAAACGTTGACCTTTTTCGGCAAAAATATCTTTTAGCCCTACCGGAACACCGTCCAATTTACTAAGATTTTGTCCCTTAGAACGACGTACATCGGATGCTTCGGCTTCGGCAAGCGTCTTCTTTTCGTCAAAATTTAAAAATGCCTTTACGGATTTATCAATTGCGCGAGTGCGCGCAATAAAAGCTTTCGTCAACTCAACGGATGAGAATTGCTTTTTCTCCAATCCCTCACTCAATTGTTCAAATGTACCAAAAATAAGGGTTTCCATACTACAAAACCCGTGGCACCACGATTTGTTTTTCTTTCATTTCCGGAGCATTACGAGATAAAAAATCAACGCCGTCTTCACAGTACTCCGGAACATCTTCGGCCCAAAAATTATCCTCGTGAGAAAAAGAATGCACCATGGGTTCTAAGTTTTCCACATCCGCTTCGCATACCTTTGAACAGTACCCAACAATATCTTGCAGCTGATTTAAAAATATTTTACGCACACGCTCATCAAGTTCAATACGAGCTAATTTAGCCAAATGATCGATATCGATCTCCGAATGCATCATACGACTTGCTTCCTTATTTGATAGGTGTAATTTTTTTCCAAATGAGCCTGTAGTTTTTCAAAGACATCATTTACCTGTTCGTCCGTTAAGGTTCCTACATTGGAATCAAATGCGAGCGAGAATGCGAGACTTTTCTTCCCACCATTTGCCGCATCACAGAAAACATCGAAAATATTTACACATTTCAGTTGCATCGGATGTTGAATAATTTTGCAAACCGATTTTTCAACATTTTGACGCACTGTCTCTGCTAATATATCTGTGTCTACCCATAAGGCTAAATCTTTACGCACGGCAGGGTATTCCGAATAGACCTGAAAACTTTTGTGATCTTTTATGCGTAGTTTATCAGGTATCCAACAACATTCTCCCGCCAAAACAACCGCTTCTCTAAACCATCGACGCGTAAAATTTAAATTCACGTATCCAAAATTGGCTTCAAAGCCGCGTTGTTCCCACGCGCCCACGTTTCCGGCATAATCTTTCTGCCACAAGGCATTCACTTGCCTCGAGGCACATTGCATCATTTCATTCGTTCCTCCACCAGCCACCATCATCGAACGTATCAACGCCTGTGCATCATAAAAATCAAATGGAGGTACCTCTTTCCAGCGTTTAACATTGGCCGGACACACCACAAACGCACTTGCAAACAACTCGCATAGTTGACCATCCCTTTGAACTCGAAATATGCGTCCCGATTCAAATAAACGTTCCACATCGTTGCCGTAGTGTCTATTATCGCACAAAGCATTCAATAGTCCTGGAATGAGAGAAGAGCGTAAACATGCATGCTCCGCACTTAACGGATTGAACACCTGCAACACCTTTAACGTTTTTTCCGACATTAAATTTTCGTATAAAGAAGCCGGCTGCAAGCTATCCGTGTAGCATTCTAAAAATCCGTGTGCGGATAAAAGTTTCGCATGCTTCTTTTTTAGGAGATGTATGTCCGAAGTATTCAAGCAACATGCGGGTCCTTCGGGCATTTTAGAAGGTATGGAATCGGTTCCAAACAAACGTAAAAACTCTTCAACCAAATCCACGACCTGCGCAACATCGGCCCGATGGGCAGGGATTGTTACCTCCCAGCATTCATTGCCACAGAAAACAACTTCAAATCCTAATTTTTTTAAAGTGTCGACAAAAAACTTTGGATCTGCGTGAAAACCCAACAATCTTTCCACCTGGGAAAACTCAAGTGTTACTCTACGTAGTGAGACAGAATCAGATCCAGCAAACACACATTGTTCACACACAACTTTATCGTCCATGGACAATAATAATTGGACGGCTCTACACAAAGCTTCCCGCGCATACGTTTTATCCACATGACGTTCAAAGCGGTAGGAACTATCTGAACTTAGCTCCAACCTACGGGAGGATACACGTATGCTATCCGCTTGAAAATGGGCACTTTCCAAAAAAACGGCCGTTGTGGTTGCTTTAATTTCGCTTTCCTCGCCTCCCATAATACCCGCAATCGCCAACGGTTTATCGCCGTCTGCAATAAGTAAAGTATTTTCCGGCAAAGACTTCGTAACCCCATCCAATGTTCTCATACATTCTCCCACATGCGCCCCCCGCACACGAATGTGATCCCCGTGTATAAGATCCCAATCAAAGGCATGTAACGGTTGACCCCTCTCCAAAAGTACAAAATTGGTCACATCGACCACGTTATTAACGGAACGCAAGCCCACCGATTGCAATGCATTTTTTAACCAATCCGGACTGGGCCCTACGTGCACATTCTTCAATAGGCAACCTGCATAATAATCGCACGCATCCGAATTGAGTTCAACCGATATATTTTTGACCGGGGGCAAATCCAACAAACATTCGGGATAAATAACGGGTAAATCTAACGCAGCACTCAATTCTCTTGCTATTCCCAAATAACTCAAACAATCTCCACGATTAGAGGTAATGGATAGATCAATAACCGTGTCGCTTTGGTCCGCAAAAAGTTTTGCCAAAGGCTCTCCAACATCTGGATGCAAATCATTAAGAATGTATAAACCCGCACCCTCCTTACCCAATCCCAATTCGTTGGCACTGCACATCATACCGCACGACTCAACATCCCGTATGCGTGTTTTTTTTAGAACTGTTTCCCCTAACTTAGCACCCGGTAACGCAACGGGGACCACATCTCCTTCTTTAAAATTCGTTGCTCCGCAAACGATTTGCAATGAGCTTCCTCGCCCAACATCCACTTCACAAACACTCAATCGATCGGCGTGGGGATGTTTCTCTTTTTTTAGAACGCGACCTACAACCAAATCCCCTTTTCCGCAATATCCAATCGTCTCAACATTTTCTACTTCGAATCCCAACCCTATCAAGACTTCGCACAATTCAATTGGAGACTGCTTAAAATGGATGTACCGCTTTAAGGTATTTAAAGCAATTTTCATACTTCCAAAGTAAAATCTTTAGAGACCGCTTTGTCAACGTGAATTCAACTCGTAAATTACCTCAAAGTCTTCCAATCAATTGCTACCAACGAATGCGGACGCATCCATTCTGTCCCAATAAAGACTCTTTCACCTTATAATCCTTTTGTCCATTGCCACCATTTCCGCATTGACCTAACATGGCAACCTGCTGCCCGGTACAATGACTTGGGCAACCTCTCACAGCGGGTACTCCCATCGATCCTCCGGCACAACTTATTTCCAAAGAATGAATCCGTACGGTGGTCGTCTCCCCTGCAGCTTGTTCTGCAGACCGCCCAACGCAAATCGAAACAACTTCACCGCTCTGTACTCCGTCGATTTTTTCTGTCCTAAAAACACCTGCACCCCCACCGTTTCCACTGACGTTGAAATCCGTTAAATGTTGTACATCCAGATAGATTCTCATATTGCTTTGCGACTTTGTCCTCGCATCGGCATTCGCCAACCAGCTGTTTTCATTTACTTGATTTTCCAAAACATTGTGAGAAAAAGAAACACCGTAAGAATAAACGTAGCTTTTATCTTTTTGATCCAAGTAGTCCATACTTAACACAAAATCTCTAGTCTCATTATTTTTAAGTTCGACTAGCTTGTTGAAATCAGGCAAATTGTGGTTGTTTCTGTATAGCAAATAAACATTACCTCTACGAATACCAGAACAAAAAACCTGACAAGTATTACTAGTCGAAGGAAATTTACTCATACGTCCAGTAACATTGGTTACACGCGCCGGACCTGTAACACGTATGGGTGATTTAGACCATACATATCCTTGCCATGAATGATATGTTAGGTTTAAATCACTTGTCTGTTCCACCGG
The DNA here is from genome assembly GCA_031283895.1 of Puniceicoccales bacterium. GTDB lineage: Bacteria > Verrucomicrobiota > Verrucomicrobiia > Opitutales > UBA9783 > CABUVL01. The sequence goes on from JAITAV010000010.1 coordinate 38,380, forward strand.
AACGCCCCAATCTCGATACTGCAAAGCGGGACTGCCGCTTCCGCGCCCCAATTGCTTCGATCGTAATACTATGCACACCTTCCGGAATCGTCCAAAAGTGCTTCCCAGGCTGATCAAAAACAATTTGTCCATGAGCCTGTTCGGCGACAACACTTGTTTCATCACAAATATCCTCCGTCGTTGAAACTTTAAGATCTTCCAGCAGATGGTCGTATTCTTCGTTGTATTTGTGCAATTTTTCTAGTTCGCACGCAACATTTCGCTCGCGCATGGAAACGTACAACCAAAGTGTAAAAAAAGAATCCACATCTATGCAAAAATGCTTGTCTTTACAATTACACCAAGTGATATGGGGAGAAAACAAATTCAAATAAGGTTCGCAAGCGCCGTCCAAATGTTGCATTAATTTGACAACATTACCTCCAACATTATCGAATTCGGATAATCGTTTAAAGGCATCCCATGTGGCATGGCTTATTCCAAGTTTAGTCGAAAATTTGCAAGGAATCAGAATAAAAACGGAAGGCTTACCTGTTAAAGGAGAAGACCATTCGTCCGTTGGATGTAAAGATAAAGCACTGCATTTATCCGTAAGCAAATCGCTGGCAAAATGTGTTGTATAACTCAGAATATTCAGGAAATCACCCGTAGATAGTGATGCAAGAATTTCTACCAAATGTTGCCGATGTGCAACCATCGGTTCAACAAAATACTGTTTCCAAGTGTCGTACACCCTTCGAATATCTTTTTGCATAATGTCGATTGGAAGGCCTACCAAACAATCCTCGTTATCTTGATAGGCGTAGTGTTGCAATACACAATCCGGCTGCTGCATGAGATGCGGCAATACGTGCTGAAAAAAGGGATATCCCCACACGTAATTGGCAATACCACCGCATACCCAATAAGGTCCAAACTGAATGGCAAAAGGAGGAACGGATTTGTATTTTCGATACAAATTCAAAACATGCGGCAATTCCTCTGCCGAAAAGGATTTTCTACAAAAAACTTCCGCAGGGATGGACAAAAAACCTTTATCTTTTTGATTATTTGAATCTTTTAAAACAAAAGTCGGACAATGAGGAAATGCAAACAGCATTTCGGTAGCTAAACACAAAGCTACAGTAAAATACTTACTGTACTTGAACATGCAAAGCTATCTTCTTCTAAGAAAAAAATTTTTGTCAACGCCTAAAGTTATTAAAAAAATAGCCTTGTACACATAAATACTTCCCATCTATATAATAATCATGTTACGTAAAATTTCAAAATGGATAAACAAAAAAATTCAGAAAATCTGTTCCAAACATTTTTTTCACGAGTACGGGTACCAATTGAAAAAATTCAACATCGAACCTTACGGTGTTATAGAATAAGAATACGCCCAATGGTTACATCCTTACGAAACCGAAAAGGAAATCACAAAGCAATTGTTACAATTTTACGAACAATACGTTCCGAAAGACAGTTTTGCCATCGATATCGGCGCACACACGGGAGATACAACCGTTCCCATGGCCGTTGTCGCTGGATCTAAAGGGTTAGTACTCGGATTGGAACCCAATCCCTACGTCTTTAAGGTTTTGGAGCGCAATGCACAACTTAATAAAAATCTTGCGCAGATCATTCCACTGTGTTGTGCGGCCACTTCAGAAAACGGGACATTTGAGTTTAACTACTCCGATGCATCTTTTTGTAACGGAGGATTTTTATCTAAAATCCAGACAAAATCCCATCATCATTCCCATAAACTAATGGTAAAAGGCATAAACCTTTCTACTTACTTAAATGAAAATATGAAAGCATACTTGCCAAAGTTAAGTTTCGTTAAAGTCGATGCAGAAGGATACGACAAAGATGTCCTATCAAGTTTAACCAATATCATAAAAACTTATCGTCCCATTATTATGGCAGAGTGTTACAAACGTTTAACAAAAGAAGAACGATTTTCTCTATTTAACATTTTTGAAGATTTCGGTCCTTATAAACTATTTAAATTAGATGATAATAGGCACACCGCGAACATCCACATCCCATCAGGCGAAATGATGTTGAGGGAACCGCATTTTAACTTTGTTGCCCTGCCCGAGTGAGCTAAGTCATGCACTCACTTTAATGATTAGATGCAAAATAGATTAGCATTTATTTTAATTCTCGACGATAGGCATCGTGCAACCTAAATAGTCCCACACAGTTTCTATTTTCATCAAAAACCGGCAGTACACTCAATTGGCGCGGTCGGTCTTCCATCAAATGCACCGCGTCTCCCAGACTTAAGGAAGACACAATGGTAATGGGATGTGTTTGCATGATATCTTTGGCAAATACTTGTTCTATGTTTTGACAGGACTGCAGGCATCGACGAATGTCTCCATCCGTAATTAACCCCAATAATCGTTTACCCTCATCTAAAACAAACGCCGCCCCCAAAGGCTTTTCCGTCATCTTAATCACAACAGAACGCAAAGAAGCCTTTTGGGAAACACAGGCCACCTGCGATAAAGGACAAGTCAATTCTCCAACCGTTTTGCACAAATTTTTCCCCAATTGTCCACCCGGGTGAAATTTAAAAAAGTCGTTCTTTTGAAAGCCCCGTGCTTCCATCAATGTGCAAGCCAAGGCATCTCCTAAAGCTAAAGCAACCGTTGTACTCGACGTAGGCACGAATCCTAACGGGTCTGCTTCACGCACAATAGAAGCATCCAAAATAAAATCTGCCTCTCTGGCTAAAGGAGAAGCAAGATTACCCACCAAGGCAATAATAGGTGAGTTAAATTGTTTCAAAACCGGTATTAAACGCAATACTTCTTCCGTACTCCCACTGCGTGACAACAAAATACTTGGGTCTCCTTCCACGTAAATCCCAAAATCCCCATGCATGGCCTCAGCCGGATGTAAAAACACAGCGCGTGTTCCCGTACTATTGAAGGTTGAAACCAATTTTTGTGCAATGTATCCCGATTTTCCAATTCCAGCAAATACAACCTTGCCCGGATGATTCAAAATAACGGAAACAATTTTTGCAAAAGATACTTCATCAAAACGCTCATATATTCTTGAAAGGCTGGCAATTTCTTCGGCTAAAACTTTCTTACCAACACAATGCATACAAAGCCTAAAAGCTTAACGACGTATTCTTTGTGGAACACTTACGACAACATTGTTCTTCACAGTTATCTACGTTAAGGTATATTTCACCACAGTGCTTACAGTAAAAAACATGGCGAAATTTTAATAACACATAGTCTTTGAGAATACGGCTTTCAAAACTTGTTTGCCAAACAACAAATAAAATAATTGTTGCACAATAAAAAAGGCTTACATAGCACTCTAAAGATCCCATTTTAACAAAAATCTCCCTCCTTAAAGAACCTCATCAAAATGTTTAATGTTTACTGCCGGTAAATTTTTAAATTCACTTATCTATAAGATTTTTACCTTCAGAAGCATCTGCTGCTCCATTGGCTTCAGCAGGCTTTAATTTTTTAGGTACAGACTTCCTGCGGCGTTTTTCATTCACCTGATGCGACACGTATTCCATGAGCCCCATAGGTGCCCCATCGCCTATGCGAGGCACCAGCTTATAAATACGCGTATACCCACCTGCACGATCTAAAAATTGCTGAACATCTTCCGTAAATAACTTACGAACAGCTACCCTACTGCGTACGCGTGCAAGAGCCAAACGACGAAAGTGCAACTTTTTCTCCACACTCTCTGTTTTTGAAGCTTTTTTAGCCAAGGTAATTATTTTTTCAGCAAATGGGCGCAAAGCTTTTGCCTTCGCCAAAGTTGTTCTAATTCTTCCGTATGTAAATAATTGAGTTGCCAAATTTGCAACCAAAGACTCTCGATGTTCTTTCTTTACACCCAACTCAAAACGATGTTTTGTGTGACGCATGATTTAACACTTTTCAAATAATAGTTGAAGTTGTATCGAGCAAACGTTCATCAATCTTCATGCCCAAAGATAGCCCCAATTGCTCCATTTTTGCCTTAATTTCATTTAAAGACTTTTTACCAAAATTTCGATATTTTAGCATTTCCGCTTCCGTCTTACGCGCCAATTCACCCACCGTCAAAATATTTGCGTTGTTTAGGCAATTGGCAGCACGCACGGAGAGCTCAATCTCATTGACGCTCATATTTAATAACTTACGCAAACGATTCTGTTCCTCACTTGCTTCCTTTTTCTTATCTTCAAATTCAAACTCCTGTGTCGTAAAGCGATCGAACAATTTCAAATGATGTAAAAGAATAACCGTCGCTTCCTTCAAGGCTTCTTCCGGAGTAATGCGGCCATCTGTCGTAATCTCCAAATATAACTTATCAAAATCCGTCATCTTTCCCACACGGGTACTTTCAACGTTATATTTCACCAACCTAACCGGGCTAAATAAGCAATCAATTGGGATAATGCCAATCGGTTGGTTTTCTTCCTTATTGTCATCCGCAAGACGATATCCACGTCCTATAACAACTTTCAATTCAGCCTGAAACCGCTGTTCTTTGCTTAATGTACAAATAACCTGCTCTGGATTGACAATCTCAATACCGGGTGCCAATTGAATGTCTCCAGCAATCACTTCACCTCTACGTGTAACATCAATATGCAACATAACAGACTCACGATGCGTACTTTTAAGAAGAACTTTTTTCAAGTTTAATACGATTTCTGTAACATCTTCAATAATACCATCACAACTTTGAAATTCGTGACTAATTCCCTCTATCCTAATGGAGGCAATTGCAGCACTTTCAATGGAACTCAACAGAACTCGACGCAGTGCATTGCCTACGGTGTGTCCAAAACCTTTTTCAAAAGGATCCGCGATAAAACAAGCAAACGTGGGAGTTGCCGTTTCCTCTACCCTTACCAATCGGCTTGGTAATTCAAATTTTCCTAATCGTTTAGCCATATTTATTAGTTAAGATTAACGACTGTAGTACTCTACAATCAATTGTTCATTAATTTCAGGAAGCATCTCTTCTCGTGTGGGATATCGATTTACAACACCATTAAAGGCGTCTGGCTGTACTGACAACCATACGGGACAATTACGATAATGGGTATCCTCCAAATTACGTGTTGCCAATTGACGCGAAGAAATTTTTTCACCCATGGCAACCATATCGCCTGGACTGCAAGCAAAGCTAGCGATATTTACCTTGCGCCCATTGACGCACACATGCCCATGTCCTACCAATTGCCTTGCCGAACGTCTAGTTTTGGCAAATCCTAACAAGTAGACTACATTATCCAAACGACATTCGAGCAAACGTAAAAGTGCTTCACCTGTAATGCCTCGCATGTTCTTGGCTTTCAAAAAAGTCAAATGGAATTGCTTTTCAGATAAACCAAACATAAAACGCAATTTTTGCTTCTCGTTGAGCCCCAGAGAATAATCGTTAACCCGCCTCTTCAGACGAGCACCATGCATACCTGGCAAATAAGGCTTTTTTTCATACGCCCTATTCAACGGGAACACAGCCATCTTAAAGCGACGATTAATCCGAGTCGTAGGTCCAATGTAACGCATCTTAAAAATCTTTAAATGTTAAACTCTTCGCCTCTTTGGAGGACGACACCCATTATGAGGAACAGGGGTAACATCCTTAATACTCAAAACAGTTAATCCCAACGTTTGCAACGTTCTAATTGCAGAATCACGCCCCATACCTGGCCCCTTGACTTCAACCGTAATTTCTCTTAACCCGTGCCCCATGGCGATTTTAGCAGCTTCTGTGGTTACCACTTGCGCTGCATAAGCCGTCGATTTCCGTGATCCTTTAAAATTACACCGTCCAGCACTTGACCAAGCCAACACATTTCCATGTACGTCAGAAAATACAACTTTCGTGTTATTAAAGGAAGCCAAAATGTGACAAACCCCCACAGTAACATTCTTGCTACCTTTAGCACGCTTAATTTTTAAACCCTCTTCTAATCCTTCCTGAATTAACAAAGAATTAGCACTTTCTTTTTCAACTGCATTTTTTACACCCTGGTCGGCAACCGTAACGGGCCCTGCTTCTACTTTTTTTTCAGATTTTGAATTTTCATCCATAAACATTGTTCGCTCATAATGTTATTTTTTCGTGACCACACCCACCGTTTTTCGAGCTCCTTTACGCGTACGTGCATTGGTTTGCGTACGCTGACCACGCACGGGTAAACCTCTCAAATGACGCAACCCACGATAGCACCGAATCGCCTGCAAACGTTTAATATTTCCAATAATTTCCCGACGTAAATCACCTTCAATTTTATAACCCGAATGCGCGATGGTTTCGGTAATTTTATTGAGCTCTTCTTCATTTAAATCACGTGCCCGTTTGTTCGGATCTAACTGGGTAGTCTTAACGATTTCCAATGCACGCGTCAATCCAACACCGTAAACGTAACGCAATGCATAAGCCAATTTTTTATTTCCTGGTATTTCAACTCCGAGTAAACGAGGCATAATAATCTACTTTTTTTATAACTTTTGTTTTGTAATGTTAAAAGGAATGCGTTAATTTTTTAGACTTGTCAATATTTCTGGTAAATCTTTTGTAATTAACACCGTATGTTCAAAGTGGGCACAATAATTGCCATCTTGGGTGACAATCGTCCACCCGTCCGACAAAGTTTTTATCGCCGGAGATCCTAACGTTAACATAGGTTCAATGGCAATAACCATGCCAGCACGCAACAAAGGCCCACTATGTGGTGCACCAAAGTTAGGAATCTGAGGTTCTTCGTGCATCTCACGGCCCACGCCATGACCCACCAATTCACGCACTACACCTAGGTGATTTTTTTCGGCAAAAGATTGAATAGCCCACGAAACATCTCCCACCCTATTACCTGCACGCGCTTGTTCTATGCCTTTATGGAGAGCCTGTTCCGTCACCGCAAGTAAATTTTTAACCGGTTCTGCCAATTGCCCTAATCCAATAGTACACGTATTGTCCCCAACAAATCCATTATAATTAAGCGCCACATCCAAACTTACGATGTCGCCCTCCTTCAAAATTTTTCCTTTACTTCCAATCCCATGTACCAATTGCTCATTGACCGAAACACACATGTAAGCGGGAAATTCATTGCCTTTGCGGCCATAACCATAAGTCGAACTCACAGCGCCACTTTCTTCAATAGCTTTTTTGGCAATTTGATCCAAATCGTACGTGCTTACCCCCAGTGTAACCGATCTTTTTACCTGATCAAGTACCCATGCAGCACAAGCTCCTGCTTCCCGTATTTTAGCAATTTCTTGATCCGTTTTCGCAATCATTTAAATTTCACTTTACCTCAATATTAAAGCAATGTCGTATTTAAGATCCACGCCAACAGTCCCATAACAAACACGACAAGCACCGATATCCACAGTAACCGTAAACTTCTGTCTTCTGTATCGGTCAATTTTTGCATTTGGGACATAAAAGCAAAACGTCCTTTTATTTTACCTTTTGCCAAAAATCCATCATAATTTCTTTGCAGCAGATAAGTTTCCAATTGCTTGATCGTATCCAATAAAACCCCCACCGTAATAAGAGTTCCCGTACCACCAAAAAATAAAGCTACTTTGTAAGGTATCTTATACAAGAAATACAGTAAATCTGGAAATAAAGCTATAACTGTCAAAAATATTGCACCCGCCAATGTCAATCGGGTCATCACAAAATCTAAAAACTGAGCTGTACCATTGCCGGGTCGAACGCCCGGGATATATCCGCCATTCTTTTTTAAATCATCCGCCACTTGCAGCGGCTTAAACATGATGGAAACCCAAAAATAACTAAACCCTAATATTAGCAGACCGTAAACCGTGTAGTACAACCCAGAACCTTGCATAAGAATCATGGACCATTTTTGAAATACACTGACATCAAATGCAGCTCCCAAGTAAGCTAACAATTGTTGGGGGAACATGATGAGAGCACTGGCAAAAATCACCGGCATTACGCCTGCATAATTTACTTTTAAGGGTAAAAATGAACTCTGTCCTCCATACATTTTGCGGCCCACAACGCGCTTTGCATACTGCACAATAATCTTCCGTTGGGCTTGCGTAACCGCAATCATCGCCGCCACTACAGCAAATAATAAAATAATCATGAGTACTCCCTGAAGAAGGCCAAAATGCGTTTCATCTTCCAGTCCCAAAGGTTTTACAAATAAACTTCCAAATAAATATACACTTTGGGGTAACCCCGATAATATGCCCACCGTAATTAACAGAGAAATACCATTGCCTACACCGCGCTGCGTAATTTGTTCCCCCAGCCATGTCAAAATTAATGTTCCCGTCGTTAGCAGCAATGTAGATACAAGCAAAAATGAAAAACCATTGTATAAAGCAATGGGACCATAGGTATTGACATCAAACCCCGGAAATAATTTGTCAGGATAATTGGTAAACGCCATCACCAACAACCATCCCTGAATAAAACAAATTATCAGAGTAAGATACCTCGTATATTGCATTAATCGTTGACGTCCAAATTCTCCCTCCTGTTGTAACTTGGCTAGAGAAGGCAGCATGGCACCTAGTAACTGAAATATAATCGACGCACTGATGTAAGGCATAATCCCAAGACCAAAAATGGCACCTTTTAAAAAAGCTCCTCCTGTAAATAAGTTGTATAAGCCTACCAATTGCCCTCCACCTAACATTTTTTGACTTTCAAAAAAGGATTTTAAAGTTGTGGGATCAATACCGGGCAATGGAATATTACAACCTATTCTTGCAACAAAAAGTAAAGATAAAGTAAACACTATCCGTTGCTTTAATTCCGGAATTTTTAAACAATTCAAAAAAGCAGCAATCATGACCCCAGGTTACATCGCAATAAACTGACCACCCGCAGCTTCAAGTTTAGACTTAGCGCTGGCGGTAATTTTATCGACTTTAACAGAAAACGCACGCGTAACTTCTCCATCCCCCAGCAATTTTATGGGCATCGCTTGGGTATTGACCAAACCTGCATGAAATAAGACATTATAATCCACAATACCCGAAAAATCTTGGGCTAGTTTCTCTTCCAAATCCGCCAAAGAAATTAACTGATAATGCGTTTTAAATTTTGCATTATTAAAACCTCTCTTGGGGAACCGACGATAAATTGGAATACCCGAAAAATTAGTAGGCGTAGTATACCCAGAACGGGCGTTCCCTCCCTTATTTCCACGGGAAGAAGTCTTCCCATGGCCACTTCCACGACCACAACCCAAACGTTTTACTTTTTTCGAACGACCCGCAGTCTTTGGCAACTCACTCAACTTCATCCTAAAAACTCCTTCAACCCGTTTACGCGTCTCCTTGATCCACATCCGCACTTCTCAGAGCCTTCACCTGCTCTTTTGTGCGTAATTTCAACAAGGCATCCAATGTTGCATGTACCATAGCAAGGTGATTATTGGAACCCAATGACTTGGATAAAACATCTTTCACACCAATTACCTCCAATACAGCCCGAACACCTCCCCCAGCAATAACACCGGTACCTGGACAAGCGGGTTTTAAAATGACGCGCCCACCGTCCGCACATCCTATGGTAACATGCGGGATCGTAGCATTGAGTAAAGAAACTTGAAAGACCCTCTTCTTGGCGCTTCCACTCGCTTTACGAATAGCGTCCGACACTTCCTTAGATTTACCTTGACCAATCCCTATCAACCCATTCTTGTTCCCAGCTACCACCAAAACTCCAAAACTAAAACGACGGCCTCCTTTGACAACTTTGGCACAACGATTAATATAAACCACCTTCTCGTTCCAACCTTGAATAGGTTCCGAGACAAGCAATTCAGATTGACTCCCTAAATTTTCAAATTCTCGCGTAAATTTACCCTCTTCTTTGACCTTCGTAACCATAAATACTTTTTAAAAATGAATATCTTGCGCTCTGACAGCCTCCGCAAAAGCCTTTACACAACCATGATACGAGCGACCAGAACGATCAAAAACAACCGACACAATGCCCTTTGTTTTCAAATAAGCTCCAAAAGCTTTTCCAAAAGCCTCGGAACCTGAATAATTAGGCTTCAAATGTTGTTCTTTTAAATCCTTTGACAAAGAAGATAACGCTTCGAGAGTTTTCCCAACCGTATCATCGATACATTGTGCATATATATGCTTATTGGAAAGACATAACGCCAAGCGAGGCCGCTTCAAAGTGCCCTTTACTTTCGAACGAATTCTAAAACGTCGATTTTTTTCCAAACGTTGCTTTTCAAACAATTTCATATCTTCAACTAAGCCTTTTTCTTACCTTCCTTATGACGAACAAACTCACCTGCAATGCGTACCCCTTTACCTTTATAAGGTTCAACCGGATAATAATATTTAATATGCGCCGCAACCTGCCCAACCAAATATTTATCGGCCCCTTCCACATGAACTTTCGTACCGTCTTTAACCTGAATGGCAATGCCTTCGGGAATTTTGTATTTTATAACATGCGAAAAACCCAAAGATAAATCCAATACGGTTCCATTTAAGGCAGCTTTAAACCCTACACCTTGTATTTCCAGATCTTTAGAAAATACTTCTTGTACACCCTGTACCATGTTTGCCAGTATAGAACGCGCTGTGCCATGCATGGCCTGCGACAGTCGGTCCGATCCCAAAGGAATGACGGTTAATGTGTTGGAATCTTGCTGAATTTTAACGCAAGCAGCAAACGTCTTCTTTAAAACGCCTTTAGGTCCTGTCACCGTAACTTCTGAACCCACAACACTTACCTTAACCTTGTCTCCCAAAACAATGGGAAGCTTCCCCTTCCTGCTCATACTCTTACCACACTTTACAAATTAATTCACCACCCACACACATTTGTCTAGCTTGTTTCCCACTTAAAATACCCCTCGACGTAGACAAAATACACATACCTAAGCCACTTAACACACTTGGAATTTTATTTTTCCTTACATACCAACGCGCACCTGGCTTACTACAACGTTGCAAAACATTTAAGACCGAAACCCCTTTCACGTACTTCAGTTGAATTTCCAAATCTTTGAACCCATTTTCGCCACAAATCTCACTGACATTCGCAATATAGCCTTCTTGTTTTAGAAGCAAAGCCACCTCTTTGCGCATGTTTGAAAATTGTGCTTTACACGCTGACTTCCGCGCACGAACCGCATTACGAATTATCGTCAAAAAATCACCTATCGTATCCATATCGTTACCAAGAAGCTTTTGTTACACCCGGCAGTAAGCCTTTTAATGCAAATTCACGCAAGGTTAAACGCGAAACACCAAATTTTCTAAAATATCCACGTGCACGCCCAGTAATTGAACAGCGATTTCGTACGCGTATACGTGAAGAATTTCTAGGTAGCAAAGCCAACGCGCGTTGGGCTTTAAAAAACTCCTCATCCGAGACCTCTAAAGTCAACAATTTGGACTTCAATGCTCGACGCCTCTCCGAGTGTTTTTCAACCAAATACACACGCTTTTTATTCCGCTCCACAGAAGATTTTTTCGCCATAAAACTCCTTATTTCCTAAATACTACGCCTAATCCTTCCAATAAACTCAACCCTTCTTTGTCAGAACGCGCAGTTGTTACGATGGCAATATCCATCCCAATATTCTGACGATTGCTAGACTCCACCTTAATTTCTGGGAAAATGGTATGATCTACTATACCCACATTTAAATTACCTCGACGATCCATTTTCTTGGATACACCTCTAAAATCTCGGATCACCGGCAAAGCAATGTTGATTAAACGATATAAAAAATCGTACATGCGATTTCCACGCAAAGTTACCTTAACTCCGGTAGGGATCCCTTGCCGAAGTTTAAAATTTGAAATACTCTTTTTGGCCTTCGTAATCAAAGGCTTCTGCCCAGCTATCAAGCTCACTTCTTTAACCAATTGTTCCACATGTGCCTTATCGGCATCCGCATTAATTCTGGAATTTAAAACAACTTTCTCAACCTTTGGCACAACGTGAATGTTTTTGTAACCAAATTGTTCCTTCAAAATTGGAACCACTTGCTTAAAATAATAATCCTTCAATGCAGGTACCGTCTTCATTTGATTGCTTCCCATTTAAAATATCCTACATATCATTACCAATTAACGAGCTGACTTTTTTTGAGCTCTTCTTTCCACTTCTGCCAAGGACATAACATTGGAATAATGAATCGGCATCTCTCTTTCCACAATACTTCCCGCAGTATTCTCCTGTGTCTTTTTTAAATGTTTTTTGCGCAAATTGACACCTTCCACAATTACCTTCTGCGTTTCGCGAAAAACCTTTAAAATTCCCCCCTTTTTTCCCTTGTGAGCCCCCGAAATAATTACAACATCACTACCTTTTTTTAAATTATACTTCATCATATAACCTCTGGAGCCAACGAAATAATTTTCATAAAATTCTTTTGACGCAATTCGCGAGCGATGGGACCAAACACACGTGTCCCCTTAGGATTGTCGTTGCCATCAATAATAATGCAGGCATTCGAATCAAATCGTAAAAAACTCCCATCTTTGCGGGCAATTGGATGTTTTGTTCTAACAATCACGGCGCGTACAACGCTTCCTTTTTTTACATTTGCCTCTGGAGTGCTTGCTTTAACAGCTGCGATAATCACATCACCCACTTTAGCGGTACGTTTATTTTGACCTAAGCGACGGATCATCGTTACATATTTTGCTCCCGTATTATCTGCAACTTCCAATCGACTATTCATCTGTAACATAATTCCACCCTTTTTATGCTTGAACCTTGTCCAATACACGAACAACACGCCAACGCTTCATGTGACTCAGGGGACGTGTGGACATAATCTCTACTTTATCTCCCACATTGCAAACATTATCGGCATCGTGGACATGCAATACCGTTTTACGTTTTACCTCTTTACGATAAAGACCATGGGGCCGTTTATAAAAGAAAACGACCTTAATCGATTTATCACCCGAACGACTTGTAACGCTCCCTACCAAAGTTTTACGCTGTTTTCTCTCTACCAAATGATTCATATATGTAAACGCATTTTTTATACTGTAACCCTACGTAATCTGTCGCGACAACGCCATTTTCATACGCGCTATATTTTTACGTAAGCTGCGCATTACCGAAGGACTTTTAAGCTGCCCTAATCCTTTTTTCATTCGCAATTCAAAATATTGTTGCGAAAATTCAGCAATTCGTTCACGCATTTCTCCCGGTGTTAACTTTAAAATATCCTTAGTTTTCATTACAAAATTTTACTCAAAAACGTTGCATTAAAGTTTCTCTACTTAAAAAACGGCAACGAAGGCCCAATTTTCTATCCGCCAAACTCATAGCTTCCCTAGCTATGGCCAACGAAATTCCCGCTAATTCAAACAAAATAGCACCTGGTTTTGCCACGGCTACCCAATATTCTACATTTCCCTTACCTTTACCCATACGTGTTTCAGCGGGCTTCTTTGTGATTGGTTTTTGAGGAAATACACGCATCCACATTTTTCCTTTTCTTTTTAAATGGCGGTTAATCGCAACTCGTGCAGCTTCCAATTGTGCAGCTGTAATTTTTCCTCGTTCCATAACTTGAATCCCAAAATCCCCAAAAGCTAACGCGCTACCACCCTTTGCATTACCGTAAATACGCCCTTTTTGGACTTTACGATATTTCGTCTTAGCTGGAAGTAAAATCGCCATACAAAACCTACTTTAATTATTACCGTGACAAATCCAACATTTCACACCAATGGTTCCATAAACGGTCTGAGCTTCGTTAAAACCGTAATCTACATCGGCACGTAATGTATGCAAAGGTACACTCCCCGCTCGTTGCGATTCCGTTCTTGCGATTTCGGCCCCACCTAAACGGCCAGAACACTGAACACGAATTCCTTTGGCACCCATACTCATTGCCAACTGGATGGCCTTTTTCATGGCACGTCTAAATGAAATTCTTTTCTCCAATTGCAAGGCAACATTTTCCGCAACCAATTGGGCTATCAAATCAGGATTTTTAAGATCTTGTACATCCAACAAGACATCCTTGCACACCAATTTTTGTAGCTGATTCTTAATCTTTTCGAGTTCCTGACCCTTCCTGCCAATAATAACCCCCGGCCGACCACTTAAGACGGTAATTCTGATGCGAGAACCCGCACGCTCCAACAAAACATCCTGTACGGAAGCATAACGTAACTTCTTGTGCAAAAACTCGCGAATTTTGTGATCTTCGGCAATCCACAAAGCATAACGATTCCCTGAAGCATACCAACGCGAACGCCAATCCCTACGCACCGAAAGACGAAAACCAATAGGATTTACTTTTTGTCCCATAATTTACTTCTTACAATCCTTTTCATTCTCATCCTTGGAGGTCAATACAATTTTGATATGACTTGTCCGCTTTCGAATAGGATGGGCTGACCCACGCGCAACGGCTTGAAACCTTTTAATAACAGGCCCCTCATTCACAATGGCTTCCGATAAAGTCAATTGATCTATCGATAAATTAAAATTATTTTCAGCATTTGCCACGGCACTTTTTAAAGTCTTAAACATCAAACGAGCTGATTTTCTAGGAATCCACTTTAAACTTTGCAAGGCACCATCCGCAGGCATACCCACCAAATTTCTTGCCAAAGCACGTGCCTTCAATGGAGAAATTCGCACATATTTTGTCACAGCTTGAACTTTCATAAGGCCTTTTGTGTATGAGGATTATGCGATTTAAAAGTCCGCGTCGGTGCAAATTCACCCAATTTGTGGCCCACCATGTTTTCCGTAACGTAAACCGGAAAAAAACTTTTTCCATTATGTACATTAAAATTCAAACCCACAAACTCTGGCGTAATAGTAGACCGGCGGGACCAAGTTTGAATGGGTTTTTTGTTTCCGGATTTTTGAAATAAATCCACCTTATCCATCAATTTTGGATCCACAAAAAAACCCTTCTTTAACGAACGTGCCATAGTCTTTCTATCTCCTCTTTAATTTCTTTCCATTACGACGTATTAAAATGTATTTATTAGTAACATTCTTACGTTTCCGCGTTATGTAACCTTTTGCAAGTTGCCCCCACGGAGACACCGGATGGTTTCCTCCGCCCGTTTGACCACCTCCCATTGGATGATCTACGGGGTTCATGGCTACACCCCTAACACTGGGCCGACGACCTTTCCAACGCTTACGACCCGCCTTTCCAAGAATTACATTCTGATGATCAATATTACCTACCCTACCAATCGTAGCCCGACAGCGTGCATCCACCAAACGGATTTCGCCACTGGGCATTTTTAAAGAAGCATATCCATCTTCAAGACTCACCAATTCTAATCCAACACCGGCTCCCCGAGCTAATTGAGCTCCTTTACCCGGAACTAATTCAACCGCATGCACATTCATGGCCAACGGAATACACGACAACGGGAAACTCATGCCAACACGATAATTAGAAACAGGGTTATTTAAACTCACTACGGAATCACCGATCGCTAAACCTTCGGGCGCTAAAATATAACATTTTTCCCCATCAACGTACTTCAAAAGTGCCAAATGCGCAGAACGATTCGGATCGTACTCTATGGACTCTACTGTTGCGGCAACATTACATTTATCTCGTTTAAAATCAACTAAACGATATAAACGTTTGTGCCCACCTCCACGATGACGACATGTAATACGCCCGTAACAATTACGTCCACGATTATATTGAAAACCTCCCGTTAACTTTGGCTCCGGCTCTTTTTTAGACGTCCATGACTTATTTTTTACCAAAAATCGTTGTCCCGGCGTCAAAGGCGTACTTTTTATCAATATCATACCAATTCTACCCTCACATCATGTCAATCTTGTAGCCCTTTGCCAAGACAACCATCGCCTTTTTCATACCTCCCACGTAACCGGGACGAGCACGCCGTATACGACTGCGTTTCATTTTAGCTTTCCTATTTAAAATCCTAACCTGCTTGACCTTCACTTTGAACGCATTTTCTACCGCCGCTTTCACTTCCAAACGATTTGCCTCTTGGATAACTTCAAACGTATAGCATGCATCCTTCGAAGTAAGTAAGCTTGCCTTCTCCGTTACTCTGCACTCTTTTACCACTTTACAAGGTTCTATCATAGTAAGATTTTTTATCAACAAATTCGATCCAAAAATAAGAGTAACGCACGCTCAGAAAACAATATATTGGCATAACGGCACAAATCCAATGCATTTAAAGACGACGTATCAACCGTATATACACGATCTAAATTGCGCGCAGACAGCAAAGCATTTTTTTCGAATTCGTTATCAACCAACAAAATCTTGCCTTTAGCTATCCAATGATGCAACCACTGTACCATTAAAGAAGTTTTGGGACAATCAAACTGTCTCAGGCGCTCTACAACTGACAACTTACCTTCAGAAACCGTATCAAATAAAGCACGCTGCAAGGCCAATTTTTTTTCTTTTTTATTGATAGAAACAGAAAAATCTCGCGGTTTTGGACCAAAAACAACACCCCCTCCTCGCCAAATCGGACTTCTTCTTTCACCCTGACGCGCCATGCCGGTTCCCTTTTGACGGTAAGGTTTTTTCCCCGATCCCTGCACATCACCTCGCGTTTTTGTGCAAGCGTTCCCTTGGCGCAAATTAGATTGATAAGCCAACACAACATCTTTCAATGTCTGAAGACCACGACCTTTTTCAAATGTAGGAATGTTATACTCCCGTTCTTCTCGAAAAACGCCATCAATACCATAAAAATTAACCTTCATACGCTTCTTTCCTACGCTTGCTTGGCTTGCCTTATCATCACAAAACTGCCCTTAAAACCAGGAATACTTCCCCTGACCAAGATCAAACCTTTTTCTGGCACCGTTTTAACAATCACTAAATTGCGTACAGTCGTACGCACTGCCCCCATGTGTCCTGGCATTTTTTGGTTCTTGGTAATGTGTCCCATGCGACGAAAATGGCCAAATCCTCCACCACGTCTATGCGACATAGAACCGTGCGAAGCACGTCCTCCAGCAAAATCATAACGTTTCACGAGTCCTTGAAAGCCCTTACCTTTTGATTGAGCAATAACGTCAACTTCTTGGCCCTCCTGAAAAAGATCAACCGTTAATGTCTGACCTAACGAAAAACAGTCTACATCTTCTGTGGTAAATTCTCTAAAGGAAGCCAATTTATCCGATACTTCAGCCTTTTTCAGGTGACCCACAATGGACTTACTCACACGATTTTTTGCCTGATAGGCAAATTGTACTGCCTTGTATCCATCTTTTTCTTTCGTCTTAATTTGAGTAACTCTACAAGGCTCTGCTAAAATGACCGTAACAGGCAACAAACAACCATTTTCATCAAACAATTGCGTCATACCTATTTTTTTCCCCACAATTAATAATTTGTTTTGCATAGCATTAAACGGTCAATCCTCGTCTTCTTATAACATACTCACACTCGACACAAAATAAATACACCTTCCCTGTCAACGCTATTTAAAAAAATTAAAGATGAATTGCAATTTCTATGCCTGCAGGCAAATTCAACTTCTTTAAATCGTCCACCGTTTGTGGTGTAGGATCTATAATTATAATCAGGCGACTGTGGGTACGTAGTTCAAATTGATCCATAGATTTTTTATCGACATGCGGCGAACGATTCACCGAAAATCGTTCAATTTTAATAGGCATTGGAATAGGTCCACAAATTCTGGAACCCGACCTCTTAGCCGTATCAACAATTTCAAACGTAGACTGATCAACCGTACGATAATCAAATCCTTTTAATTTTATTCTAATTTTTTGCCCAGCCATCTGAATTCTTTCTTTAACTTTTTGCGAATATTTTATCCAACATCCTATTACGACCTTGCCGGTGCGCGCGATACAGTTTCAACAATTTTAGCCAGCAAACTTGCGGGTACTTGTTCAAAATGTGAGGGCTCCATCGAATAAGAAGCACGCCCTTTCGTCAGAGAACGAACATCCGTTGCATAACCAAACATCATTTCCAAAGGAACAAAAGCCATAATAATGCCCGCAGTTCCCTTAGTTTCCATACCTTGTATTTGTCCACGACGGCGGTTTAGGTCTCCCATAACATCCCCTTGATATTCTTCGGGTGTTGCCACCTCAACTTTCATGATGGGTTCCAAAAGAATTGGATTCGCCTTTTTCATAGCATCTTTGAAAGCAAAAATTCCAGCCATTTTGAATGCCAATTCCGAAGAATCCACCTCGTGAAAACTACCATCCACAATACGAACTCTAAAATCTACGACAGGATATCCTGCCACAACACCATTTTGAGCACCTTCCATAAGGCCCTCTTGCGTAGGTTTTATAAATTCACGAGGGATAACACCTCCAACAATTTCATTGATAACTTCAATACCTTTGCCTTTTTCGAGCGGCTCAAGTTTAATGACAACGTGCCCGTATTGTCCACGACCTCCACTCTGACGAATAAACTTACCTTCGCCTTCTGCAAATTGAACAATCGTTTCACGATAAGCAATTTGAGGACGACCTGCATCCGCCTCTACCTTAAATTCACGAAACAATCGATCCCTAATAATTTCCAAATGCAGTTCGCCCATACCAGAAATCAACGTTTGCCCCGTTTCCGTATTACTGCTGACTCTAAACGTAGGATCTTCCTCAGCCAAACGCTGTAATCCCATGGATAGACGTTCCTGATCCGACTTGGTCTTGGGCTCAATGGACATGCTAATAACGGGCTCCGGAAATGTTGGAGGCTCCAATTGCACGTTCAAATCTTTATCGCACAAGGTATCACCCGTCACAATCTCCCGAGGACCAATTAAAGCACAAATATCACCCGCAAAAGCCTCTTCTATGTCCGCCCGTTCGTTGGCTTTCATAACCACCAATCGGCTGATTCTTTCCTGTTTACGCGTACGCGGATTGTACAAAACCATACCTTTACGAATCACCCCAGCATACACACGATAAAAAATTAATTTGCCCACATAAGGATCCGTCATCAACTTAAACACCAATCCCACAGGCTTACTGCGATCATCCGGAAAAATTTCCACCTTCTCCTCATCCCGATCACCTTGCGTAGGGGGCAAATCTAGGGGACTTGGCAAGTAATCTACAATCGCATCCAATAACATCTGAACCCCTTTATTCTTAAAGGCACTTCCTGGAATAACACCCAGAAATTTCATTGACAGGGTTGCTCTACGCACCGCCCCTTTAAGCGCATCGATGGATAAAACTTCACCTTCTAGGTATTTGACCGCCAAATCATCATCGCAATCTGCCAAAGTCTCTATCAATTGTTCCCGATATTGACGTGCTGATGCTACGTATTCATCAGGGATGGCAACACTCTCATAACGCATTCCATGAGGATCTTGTTCATCGTAAATGTAAGCCTTTTCTTCAATCAAATCAATAAGCCCACGAAAATTATCCTCCTGACCGATGTTCAAAAATAATGGATGTGCATTGCCTCCCAATTTCTCACGAATATCTTTGATGGCATTTAGAAAATTTGCGCCCGTACGATCCATTTTGTTGACAAAAGCCAAGCGAGGCACACGGTATTTGTCCATTTGCCGCCAAACTGTCTCCGATTGAGGCTGCACTCCGGCAACCGCACAAAACACTCCCACGGCGCCATCCAATACACGCAGAGAACGTTCCACTTCCGCCGTAAAATCGACATGGCCTGGTGTATCAATAATGTTAATACGATGAGGTACCCCTTCAAAAGGGCCTTTTTTGTTTGTCCAATCACAACTAATGGCCGCTGCCGTAATGGTGATGCCTCGTTCTCGTTCTTGCTCCATCCAGTCGGTTACGGTTTCACCTTCGTGCACTTCCCCCACTTTGTGCACTACACCTGTATAAAACAAAATACGCTCCGTCGTCGTAGTTTTACCGGCATCAATATGGGCGGCAATACCGATATTACGTAAATACTCCAATGGATTTTTGCGTTGGGGAGCATTTGCGACGGAAAGATTTTCTTTGCTCATGATTTAACTTTATTTATCTCATTCAAGACCAACGCAAATGTGCAAACGCACGGTTTGCTTGGGCCATACGGTGGACTTCTTCCTTCTTCTTAACAACTTCTCCCGAACTGTTATACGCCTCTATAATTTCACTTGCCAACGTTTCCACCATGGCTCCCTTACGCTTGTTTGCAGCTTGGACTAACCAACGAAAAGCCAAACTTACCTGACGCTCATACCCCACTTCCACAGGAACTTGATAGGTCGCCCCTCCGACACGGCGACTCTTAACCTCTAACTTTGGACGTACATTTTCAAGTGCAGCCAACAAGAAATCCATGGGATCCCCTTTACCCAAATTCTCGCTTACACGCTCAATGGCACCATATACAATACGCCTTGCCAAAGATTTTTTACCGGAACGCATAACGCGATTCGTCAATTGTTCAACCAACGTACTTTTATAACGAGGATCTTCCTTTAATTTTCTACGTACTGCTCTTCTACGACGTGCCATAACTTAAAAATCTATTTCTTTTTACTCTCTTTAGGCCGTTGGACCCCATATTTTGAACGACTACGACGGCGTTTCTCAACGCCTTGCGCATCCAATATACCACGAACAACATGATACCGCACTCCCGGCAAATCGGGAACACGACCACCACGTACCAATACCACACTGTGCTCTTGCAAATTATGCCCCTCATCGGGGATATAGGCAATAATTTCCACCCCATTTGTCAAACGGACTTTGGTTACTTTACGAACAGCAGAGTTAGGTTTCTTGGGTGTACGTGTCATCACTTGTACGCAAACCCCACGCTTGAATGGATTCTTCCCCAATGCAGGCGCTTTCGACTTCGCGTAAACCTTTACTCTTGACTTTAAAATTAACTGATTAATCGTAGGCATCTTATATTAACTCACAAGAAAGTTAGCGTTAACATCCCATATGTTGCAAGCCTTTTTTAATAAAAAAGCAACCACAAAATTCTTCATTTTATGCGCTATTCCTCCCCTTGGCATGCAAAGTCACCGGTTGATTCGCACAAAGACCGAATGGTCATACGGCGATATTTTGCCATACCTGTCCCCGCAGGAATTAGATTACCCATGATAACATTTTCTTTAAATCCTTTCAACAAATCTGTCTTTCCTAGAGTTGCCGCCTCGGTTAGCACGCGTGTTGTTTCTTGGAATGAAGCTGCCGAAATAAAACTATCCGTTTCAAGGGAAGCCTTCGTAATACCCAACAAGATAGGCTCTCCTTCCGCAGGTTTACCACCCGCGGTCAAAACTTTTTCATTAGCGGTTAAAAAGTCCGCCCGATCCACCTGTTCTCCCCAGAAATAGTCTGTATCACCCGGATCTGTTACACGTACTTTACCCAACATACGCGCAATGATAACCTCCAAATGCTTATCATCAATGGTCACACCTTGCAAACGATAAACTTTTTGGATTTCCGTTAACAAATACTCTTGTAAAGCGTGTACCCCTAAAACGGTCAAAATTTCATGAGGATCCGCAGCACCTTCTGTCAAACACTGACCCTTTTTCACCAAATCTCCCGGATAAACAACTAATTGCTTACCGTGCGGAATTAAGTGTTCCTCGTTCTCTTCCGTCTCTGGATTTGTTATCAACAAGCGCTTTTTACCACGAACCATCCCTGAAGTCACCGATACAATGCCTTCAATCTTGGCTATTTCCGAAGCATCTTTGGGTCTTCGCGCTTCAAATAATTCGGCCACACGAGGCAGTCCACCCGTAATATCTTGGGTCCGAGACGCCGAGCGTGGAGTTTTCGCCAGCAATGCTCCAGGATATATCTCATCACCCACGTTAACAATGACTTGGGCACCTACCGGAATAGCGTACGTAGCCAATACTTTCTGGGCATCCTTTTTGTCCATAATTTCAATGGAAGGATTCAAATCTTCTTGATGTTCCATGACAACACTCGTTATTAGACCACTAGAATCATCCACCGCACGGCGGATCGTAATCCCAGACATCATATCTTTAAAACGGACCATGCCTCCCTTTTCGGATAAAACCGGGATGTTATGCGGATCCCACATGGTTAAAACACGGCCACTTTCAATAAAATCACCGTCGGCAACCGTCAAAAGTGAACCTGCAAAGATGTGAATCGTTTCAACTTCACGACCTTCCTCATCCATAATGCAGACGGTCCCCCTCTTGTTCAAAACAATGGTTGCATTATCGGCCGTCTTTACGGTACGCAATCCATTATATTTAACGCGTCCCGAATGTCTTACGCGACTTTCTGGAGACTTTAACACTTGACTAGCAACACCACCAACGTGGAAAGTACGCATCGTTAATTGCGTGCCCGGTTCTCCAATCGATTGGGCGGCGATGATACCCACCGAAGTTCCCTCCTCAACCAAATGATGCGTCGATGGATCCAAACCGTAAGCTTTAGCAGGAATACAATCTTTGTTCATGTGGGTCAATGGAGATAAAACTTTTACGCGGATTATACCCATTTCTTCCACTCGTTCAGCCATTTTTTCCGTAATTATTTCACCACGACGAATAATGACTTCTTCTGGATTAATCGGATTCACAACATTTTCACAAGAACAACGACCTATAATCCGTTCCGATAACTTGACGATCTCTTCGTCGCCTTCATAAATGGCTTGTTTCCATACCCCTTTATTGTAATCCAAGTTGTCGGTATCGGGTTCAATCACGCAATCCATCGCAACGTCGCACAATTTACGCGTCAGATAACCCGCATCCGCCGTTTTTAGGGCGGTGTCCGCCATACCTTTACGAGCACCATGCGTTGAAATAAAATATTCAAGGACATTCAATCCTTCCCGAAAAGATGATAAAATAGGTTGTTCAATAATTTCACCGGATGGCTTAGCCATTAAACCACGAGCCCCACACAATTGACGTACTTGTTGACGATTCCCACGCGCCCCCGAATCCATCATCATGTACACAGAATTGACTTCCCCATCGCGTATACCTTCGAGGCCTTTAAATGCCATTTTGGCAATTTCATCGGTAGCACTTGTCCAAACGTCTATCACCTTATTGCATCGTTCGCCGTTGGTAATGATACCTTTTTTAAATTGAGATTCAACTTCCTTAATTTTTTTACGGCTCTTTTCAATAATTATCGATTTTTCTTTTGGAACCACCATATCATCAATACTTATGGAAGCACCTATTTTTGTAGCCATTAAAAAACCCATTTGTTTCAAAGAATCCAGCACGTGTACAGCTTCCAAACGATCTACTAAATTGTAAGACAAAGCAATTAACTCGGACAATTTATTCTTACCCACAGGTTCATTGATAAAACCCATGTTCGTAGGCCAAATGGTGTTAAAGACAGTCCGACCAATCGTTGTACGAATGAACCTAACATCTTTATTGCCAAACTGCGTATGCTTACCGTAATCCGGATTTGGCATATCCACCCAATCGTGCAGTGTTAACATACCTTCGGCTTGTGCCATTAATGCTTCCTGAATACCGGATACGACGGGAACACGAACCAATTTCGCGGGCTTTTCCGTTAAACTTAACGTCAAATAATAGATTCCCAGCACAATATCCTGTGAAGGCGTTAAAACAGGCTTACCACTCGAAGGAGCAAACATGTTATTCGTTGAAAGCATCAATAAGCGCGCTTCCATAATGGCTTCCGTCGACAAAGGTACATGTACGGCCATTTGATCTCCATCAAAATCGGCATTAAACGCGGAACATACCAACGGATGCAAACGAATGGCATCGCCTTCAATCAATACGGGTTCAAAAGCTTGTATGGATAATCGGTGCAACGATGGTGCACGATTGAGCAACACCGGATGTCCTTTGGTAACTTCAGCCAAAATATCCCATACTTCCGGCGCTTTATTTTCAATCAATTTACGCGCTGAACGTACCGTATGCGCAAACCCTAGTTCTTTCAAACGACGAATAATAAACGGCTCAAATAAAATTAAAGCCATCTTTTTTGGCAAACCGCATTGATGCAATTTCAAATCAGGGCCAATCACAATAACAGAGCGACCACTGTAATCAACACGCTTGCCTAACAAATTTTGCCGGAATCGACCCTGCTTACCTTTCAGCATATCACTCAACGACTTGAGAGGTCGATTACCTGAACCCGTTACAGGACGTGCACCGTGGCAACCATTATCAAAAAGTGCATCTACGGCCTCTTGCAACATACGTTTCTCATTGTGAATAATCACATCGGGCGTCTTCAATTGCAGCAAGTTACGCAAACGATTGTTACGATTAATAACACGACGATACAAATCATTCAAGTCACTGGTGGCAAACCTTCCTCCTTCAAGGGGAATCAGTGGCCTCAAATCGGGTGGAATGACGGGAATAACATCCAAAACCATCCATTCGGGTCGGGTACCCGATTGCAAAAAACCGTTCATCATCTTTAAACGCTTTGCCAATTTTTTCTTAATTTGTTTCGAACGTGTATTGTAAATTTCCATTTGCATGGACTCTATTTCCGCCGATAAGTCAATTTGCGACAACAAATCTTTAATGGCCTCAGCCCCCATTTTGGCTACAAAAGCGTCTTCTCCAAACTCTTCTTGAGCCATTTGATATTGTTGTTCTGTCAATAATTGCTTTTCTTCCAAAGACGTACGCCCCGCATCAATTACGATGTAATTTTCATAATAAATGACTTTTTCCAGATCGCGCATGGTCATTTCCAACAACAAACCGAAACGGCTTGGCATCGTTTTTAAAAACCAAACATGCGCTACGGGAACAGCTAAATTGATATGCCCCATCCATTCACGACGTACACGCGACAGTGTCACTTCCACACCGCAACGGTCACACACAACTCCTTTATATTTGATACGTTTGTACTTGCCGCAACCACATTCATAATCCTTAACAGGACCAAAAATTCGTTGGCAAAATAATCCTCCCGATTCAGGTTTAAATGTACGATAATTGATCGTTTCAGGATTTTTTACTTCACCTTTAGACCACCGACGAATGGTATCCGGAGACGCCACCGCAATACTCACCGAATCAAAATTTTGTTCTTCGTCAAAACCAAGTACTTCACGAACTTCTTCTTTAGTCATAATTCCTTTTAGAATCGAACGTCTTCTAAGAGTTGCTGCTGTTTAGATCCCAATCGTACATCCAAACACAACCCCTGCATTTCTTTTACTAAAACATTAAAAGACTGAGGTATTCCCGCCTGTAAAGAATGATGTCCTTTTACAATAGCTTCGTACACACGTGTACGCCCCTGCACATCATCTGATTTTACGGTCAATAACTCTTGTAAATTATAAGCAGCACCATAAGCTTCCAAGGCCCACACTTCCATTTCTCCGAAACGTTGGCCACCGTATTGCGCCTTTCCACCCAATGGCTGTTGCGTAATTAAACTGTAGGGGCCTACCGCACGCGCATGAATTTTATTGGCAACCAAGTGATTAAGTTTCATCATATAAATGCAGCCAACCATCACCTTTTGAAAAAACGCTTCACCCGTACAACCGTCGTATAAGGTTATTTTACCACTTTCAGGCAAATTTGCCTTTTTCAAATACGTACGAATGGTATCTTCCGAAACGCCATCAAAAACCGGTGTCGCAATTTTAATACCCAAAGCACGACAAGCCCAACCTAAATGCGTTTCCAAAACTTGTCCCACATTCATACGACTTGGAATACCTAGTGGATTTAAAATGATATCCACCGGTGTCCCATCGGCTAAAAAAGGCATGTCTTGCACGGGCACAATCTGGGCGACAACCCCTTTGTTGCCATGACGACCCGCCATTTTATCGCCCACTTGAATCTTACGCTTTACGGCAATGTAAACTTTTACATTTTTAATGGTACCCGTTTCTTCACCTTCTTCTTCAACGTGTCGAATTTTTGCTTCGTATTCTTCCTCCAAAAGTTCAAAACGCTTCTTGAACTGATTCAAAATGTCAACAATCTTAACTTTCACAGGTGATTGTTCTATCTGTAAACTATCGGGGGCCGAAGCTAGACGGCGTAGCAAAGTTTTAGTAATTTTACGATTTGCCGGAATAATAATTTCACCTGTCTTTTGGTGGGTGATATTTAAAGGGATTTTTTCGCCCAATAAAATATTGGACAAAGCTTCCGTTAATTCTTCGCGCAAATGTTCCTTTGCAGTCCTCTGTTCTTCCGTAATTTTCTTAAGCTTACGACGGTAATCTACCGTTTCAACAGACCCTTCTTCATCTTCCTTATCGGCATGCACCGATGTTCGGACATCCATGACGATTCCTGAACAACCGGGAGGTGCGATCATTGAAGAGTCTTTAATATCGGCTGCCTTTTCACCAAAAATTGCTCGCAATAATTTCTCTTCTGGCGCCAATTCAGTTTCACTTTTAGGTGTAATCTTGCCAACCAAAATATCCCCCGGATGCACCTCAGCACCCACACAGATAATGCCATTGCGATCCAAATTTTTAAGCGCTTCTTCGCCCACATTGGGAATGTCACGTGTAATTTCCTCAGCTCCCAATTTTGTATCGCGAGCAGTCACTTCAAATTCCTCAATGTGAATGGATGTAAAAACATCTTCTTTGACGAGACGCTCACTCAAAATAATAGCATCTTCAAAATTGTAACCATTCCAAGGCATAAAAGCAACCAAGACATTGCTTCCCAACGCCAATTCTCCGTCCTGCGTTGCGGCACCATCTGCCAAAATTTGACCTTTCTTCACCGTATCATCCAAACGTACCAAAGGTCTTTGATTAAAACAGGTAGTTGCATTGGAACGAATAAATTTGCACAAATTGTAAACGTAAACGCCTTTCTTGCGGTCCATCTTTAAAGACTTATCCATACGCGATGGCAAAGTCCCACCCGTTGCAACAACAATATGTTTTCCGTCAACTTCGACGACTTTTCCATCTGCTTCGGCAACCACTACGGTACGAGAATCTTGAGCCACCTTAGCTTCAAGACCCGTTCCTACGAAAGGCGCTTGAGCTCGCAATAATGGAACTCCTTGACGTTGCATATTCGATCCCATCAAAGCGCGACTCGCATCGTCGTGTTCAAGGAATGGAATCAACCCCGTGGCAACGGAAATCAACTGCTTTGGAGAGACATCCATATAATTAACTTCTTTGGGATCCACTTCAATTACTTCAAATCTTTTACGCGCCGTAATTCTTCCTTCCAGGCGACCTTCTTTATTGATGAAAGAATTGGCTTGGGCAACAATTACTTGTTCCTCCTGATCTGCTGTCAAATAATGAACTTCATCGGTTACCATCCCCTTCTTTACTACCCTATAAGGGGTTCCAATGAAACCAAATTCGTTGACATTTGCGTACGTCGTCAACGAATTAATTAAACCAATATTGGGCCCCTCCGGTGTTTCAATGGGACATATACGTCCATAATGCGAAGCGTGTACATCACGCACTTCAAAACCAGCTCGATCACGGTTTAATCCTCCCGGACCCAACGCTGACAAACGACGTTTATGCGTTAACTCGGCCAATGGATTAATTTGATCCATTAATTGCGATAATTGACTACGCGCAAAAAAGTCACGTACAACGGTTGCCAAAGCTTTGGTATTCATCAAACGCTGCGGCGTGACGGCATCCACCGTTTGATCATACAATGCCATGCGCTCTTTCACAATGCGCTCCGTACGAGATAATCCTAAACGACACTGATGATATAGCAATTCTCCCACTGGACGTACTCTACGGCTTCCCAAATGATCGATGTCATCCACCACACCATTGCCTTTTTTCAAACTGCACAAATAACGCGTCGCTTGAACGATATCATTGGGTTGCAGCAAACGTTTAAATAAATTGACATTTTCGCCAAATTTTTGATTTAAACGATAACGCCCTACACGCCCTAAGTCATAACGCTTCTCATCAAAAAACAACCTTTTAAATAAACTTTTAGCGTTTGCCAAAGTCGCTGGATCTCCTGGACGCAAACGCCTAAAAATCTCTCTCAACGCTTCTTCTTCATTGGGAATTGTATCTTTTTTTAAACAACGAATAATGGCCCCTTCATCCACACTGCTGTCTACAATCCATACATTTTCAACATTAGACTGCGTAAACGCTTGTAAGACCGTTTGTGTCACAGGTTCAAACGCACGTGCTAACACTAATCCCTTGGTTGCATCAATCACATCTTCAACCAAAATGTACCCCGTCAAATCTTCTTTTAATAACAACACCTGGACGGATACTTTTTCTGGTGCATAAAAAAGCTTTAAAATATCCATATCACTGCTAAATCCAAGTGCACGTAAGAATGTAGTCACCAAAAATTTACGACGACGACGACGACGATCCAAATAAACGTATAATAAATCGTTGGGATCAAATTGTACCTCAATCCAAGTACCACGGTCAGGAATAATGCGAAAAGAGTGCAGTACTTTACCTGTTGTGTGCGCCTCTTGTTCAAAACAAATACCGGGCGATCTGTGCAGTTGACTGACAACTACTCTCTCGGCTCCATTAATGATAAAAGAACCTCTTTCCGTCATCAATGGAATTTCACCCATATAAATTTCACTTTCCTGAATAGATTCTTCAGCTTTAAGCCGCAAGGTTACATATAAGGAAACAGAATAAGTACTGCCCTCTCTAATGCATGTATAATCCGATTGCTTCGGTTCCACAAGCTGATAAGACACGTACTCCAAATGAAACTTATTGTCGTAACTTTCGATCGGAAAAACTTCTTGGAATACAGCTTCCAGTCCAACATTTTCCCGTTGACGTGGCGCTTTATCCGCCTGTAAAAACTCCTTAAAAGAAGCGAGCTGCAATTGTATTAAATCAGGTGGTAGAATAACCTCATTTAGCTTTCCAAAATTAATGCGATGTGACATAAAATAAACAAAATCTTAACAAGGATTTTCTCTCCATCCTATCCTTGTTCACACAAGACACGTTCACAAATCAAAAATCACTTAACTTCAACCTTTGCACCAGCTGATTCAAGCCTTTTTTTGAGATCTTCCGCCTCTTGTTTTCCTATACTTTCTTTGACAGCTTTCGGAGCTCCTTCTACTAAGTCTTTAGCCTCTTTTAAGCCTAAACCTGTAATGGCACGAATCTCTTTAATAACATTGATCTTATTGGCGCCAGCATCTGCCAAGATAATGTTAAATTCCGTTTTCTCTTCAACGGCTTGCTCGGCAACTACAGGCGCTGCGGCAACCGCAACCGGAGCGGCGGCACTCACACCCCACTTTGCTTCAAGCTCTTTAACCAAATCAGCAATTTCCAAAACTGACTGATTACTCAACCATTCAATAACTTGATCCTTTTTTAGATTACTCATATTTCCTCCTAGCACAGATTAGCGTTCATCTTTTATTCTTTTTTTCTCAGACGAAGCATTTAAGGAGATAAAATCTCCCTAACCTGACCTGAAAAATTATTTTGTGATACGGCTCCTTTTTCGTACGCTTTTAGCAGAGTCAAAAAACTCTGCGGGATACCTTGCATGATGTGCAAACATTGACGATAAGGTGTCCATAACAAGGATAAAAACATAGCCCTTAGCGTTGCTAAATCAGGCAGTTTTGATAAAGCATCCAAAGCCATAACATCGTACAACTGTCCTTCCACACAACCCCCTTTCGCGTTTAACTTTTCTTTATCCTTAGCAAACCGCAGCAACAGTTTAATGACACCTGATGGATTATCACCTCCGTACACAATGGCGGTTTGGCCTTCCAACCACTGCACAAAAGAAGGCCATTTGAGATCCTCTCCCACTTTACGTAAAATTGCATTTTTAACAACGTGAAAATAAGCCCCTTCTCCAGATAACTCTGCTCGTAGTTGTGCAATTTCCGAAACCGTTACACCTCTAAAATCAACCAAATACCAATAATTTGAATCCTTAACGCGGTTTGAAACTTCGCGCACCAAGAATGTTTTTTCTATTCTCATCCAATTTTTCTTTCTAAAACCTATTTTCCGTAACGAGCCAACAAAGTTTCATGCAAAGTGAGCCCTGGGCTCATTGTGGTCGAAACCACTGCACGTTTGACAAATTTACCTTTCAAAGATGTGGGATGCGCGTGTTGAATAGCTTGCAATGCACTTTCTGCATTTTCTACGAGCTTCTGAATACCTAAAGAACGTTTTCCTATACCCATTTGCACATTGGCACTTTTATCCATTTTGAACTCCACACGCCCTTTTTTCAAAGCTTCAATGCAAGTTACCAAGTCGTCTGTTATCGTACCCGTCTTTGGATTGGGCATCAACCCACGCGGTCCCAATATACGCGCAACGACTTTTACTTCTTTCATCGCTTCAGGCGTAGCAACGGCCACATCAAAATCCAACCAACCTTCTTTAACTTTTTCAATCAAATCAGCCAATCCGGCTGCGCAAGCACCCGCACGTACAGCTTCTTCGGGTCTAGTCGTAAACGCAACAACGCGCACCTCTTTACCGCTACCATGAGGCAGTTGAACAATACCTCTCACCATCTGATCACTTTGCTTGGGATCAACTGCCAAATGCATTGATAATTCAACCGTTTCATCAAATTGAGCCGCCGGCATTTCTAACAAACATTGAAAAGCGTCCGCAAGTAATTCGTACGATTTTCCTTCTTTCACTTGTTTCAAAGCTAATCTATAACGTTTACTATGTTTTTTCATTGCTTCTCTTACCATTACTATCAGTCTATCACCTGAATACCCATGTTACGGGCCGTTCCCTCAATCATCCGCACAGCACTCTCCACAGAGTGTGAATTTAAATCCGATTGCTTGATATTCGCTATTTCTTCCACTTGCTTGCGAGTTACCGTACCTACTTTTATCTTATTGGGTTCTCCCGAACCTTTTGGAACCTTAGCGGCCTTACACAACAGTATGGATGCCGGAGGCGATTTCAAAATAAACGAAAAAGACTTATCTGCATAAACTGTTATTACTACCGGAATCACTAAGCCTGTCTGATCTTTGGTTTGCGCATTAAACTCTTTGCAAAACGCCATAATGTTAACACCCTTCGCCCCCAGCGCTGGTCCCACTGGCGGTGCAGGATTAGCCGCACCTGCAGGCAACTGCAAACGTATTTCTCCAATAACCTTTTTTTTGATCGACATAACTTAACAACCCATCTTCATTCTTTTTCCCTTTGAACTTGCCAATACTCCAATTCAACGGGGGTGAAACGTCCAAAAATAGAGACTGAAATCTTTAATTTTCCTCTTTCGGGATCCACAACATCAATTTTACCGGTTAAATTTAAAAATGGCCCATCTATAATTTTAACCATTTCTCCAACTTCATACGCAACCTTCAAAACTTTTTTACCTTTGGTCTCTTCCACTTGTCCCAGTATGCCTTCCATCTCTCTCTTTTTAAGGGCAATGGGATGGTCTCCTCCCATAAAATTTAAGACTCCCTGAATGTTTTTTACGTACGAAGCAACCTGCTGTAACATTTCTCCCTTCTCGTCGTAAAGCCGCATATGAAGGAAAATGTAACCCGGATAAAATTTATGAACCTTACTACTCTTTTTACCATTTTTAACCTCTATGACCGTCTTGGTAGGAACTAAGACGGTCCTTATGTATGCCCCCAATCCCTCAATGGTGGTAAAATGATCCAAATGACGCTTAATTTTTAATTCCTGATTAGAAGCCGTTTGAACCGCATACCATTTAAAACTATCATCTTCTGTTACTTCGGTCATCTTAATATGTATATTCTCTATTTTGGGGGATTACATGATCAACGACTTACACAGCGTATCAATAGATCGACCATTTGAAATAATGAAAAATCGACCATACTTACAAAAAATCCTAAAAATAATACCCCTAATAAGACAATCACTGAAGATTTACGCAATTCATACCAACTCGGCCAAGACGCTTTTTTCAATTCTTCGACCATTTCACGTCCAAAAGTACGTATTTTTTTAAAAATTTTCATCTTCGTTTTACACCTTGGCAGGAGAAGAGGGACTCGAACCCCCAACCGACGGTTTTGGAGACCGCTGCGCTACCAATTGCGCCATTCTCCTATTCGAAATTCCACCTTCATGCCCAATAACCTTTCTGGAAGTCTTATTTTTTTTGTCAACGAAAATCGTCCCCAAACGTTACCCCAAGCACTTAGGCAATAACTTCAACAATACGTCCTGCACCAATGGTTCTTCCGCCCTCGCGCATGGCAAAACGCTGCCCTTTTTCCATGGCAACCGCCTTCTGCAATTCAATTTCAATGGACAAATTGTCCCCCGGCATCACCATTTCGACCCCATCTGGTAAGGCACAAACCCCCGTCACATCGGCTGTACCAAAGAAAAATTGAGGACGGTACCCTTTAAAGAAAGGCGTATGGCGGCCACCTTCATCTTTTGTTAAAACATAAATCTCGGCCTTAGCCTTCGTATGCGGTGTAATAGACCCAGGTTTCGCCAAAACTTGACCGCGTTCGACATCTTTTTTTTCAATACCTCTCAATAAAACACCCACGTTGTCACCTGCCTGCCCACGATCCAACAACTTATGAAACATCTCAACCCCTGTACACGTTGTACTGTGCGTTGGACGCAATCCTACAATCTCCACCGTATCACCTACTTTAATGCTACCCCGTTCAATGCGACCCGTTACAACAGTACCTCTTCCCGTAATGCTAAAAACATCTTCAATGGACATTAAAAAAGGCTTTTCTAAATCGTGCTGAGGCTCAGGAATATCCTTATCAACGGCCTCCAACAAACGGCTGACGGAATCTACGCCTTCGGGTTTTCCTTCCAAAGCTCCCAAAGCAGACCCACGAATAATCGTAATATCATCACCTTTATATTCGTATTTGTTCAAAAGGTCCCTAATTTCCATTTCTACCAATTCGAGCAACTCCGGATCATCCACAAGATCTACTTTATTGAGAAAAACAACTAAATTAGGTACGCCTACCTGACGCGCCAGTAAAATGTGTTCACGGGTTTGAGGCATAGGACCATCGTAGGCACTGACCACCAAGATAGCACCATCCATTTGCGCAGCCCCCGTAATCATATTTTTTACAAAGTCCGCATGTCCCGGGCAATCTACGTGTGCGTAGTGACGAACCGTCGTTTCATATTCAACGTGTGCAACGGCAATTGTAACGATTTTGGAAGCATCCCGAACGGTACCTCCTTTTGCAATTTCTGCATAAGACTTACATTCTGCCAATCCTTTGTCCGATTGAACTTTAAGAATAGCCGTTGTGAGTGTTGTTTTACCATGGTCCACATGACCAATTGTTCCCACATTAACATGTGGTTTTGTTCTTGCGAAGGTTTCTTTAGCCATACAAAAAAATTGAGGTTAAGATAAAATTTGGCTGATGGAGCCCTCGAGCGGACTTGAACCGCCGACCTCATCCTTACCAAGGATGTGCTCTGCCAACTGAGCTACAAGGGCAACTTCTCATCCACTTCTGGCTTTTGACCAAAATACTGTGAAAGTTAAACTTTTGATACCTAATTGCAAACAGTCAACCTTTTATTTAAAAAAATATTAAAAAACAAGGATAATTAATCTTTTCGATTACCATTGCACGCATCTGAAAATTTTCAAAACGCATGATCATCCTCCATCCCCAATCATTTAACCCATTCAACGTTCTTCAAAATACTTTCACAGCATTTCCCAGACAATGTAACTGCAATTTGATTTCGGCAAACTTATTGCGATAATGCTGACCTTTTGCCCACAACATCACCTTTGACAAGATCCAATATCTACCATAGTTAAAATAACTTACACGTGTAAAAAGATTCTTTTTAGGTAGGTACAATTGCGACTTATAAAATGGAACATTCCCTTTTTCTATGATGGCCACTAAAAATTGTTCCAAATTTTTTTCATTATTCAGCATTGCTTCCCATTTAACAATGGGTTCGCGAAGCATGGCAAGATACTTTGTATCATCTTGATCGAGTTCTATCACTTTCCGTATCACAGCATCCAAATTGTCATATTCGTGACAATTAATAAAAGCCTTTGTATTCAACAATGTGCCTATACCTGGATCTCCCCAATAAATTGGAATAGAATTTGCCATGAAAGGATGTACCAGTTTTTCGGTTACGTAGCCTTCACTGGAAGCATTTTCAAAGGCAATTGTAAACTTATAATCTTTGATAAAATCTATCTTACTCTCCCACGCATTACCACCTCCTCGCGGAACAATGGCCCGTTGCATGTTATTTAAAACACGTCCAGGACAATCCACCTTTTTGTAATGCATTAATTTCTTAGCAAAATCCTGCCTTAAAATGGCTCCGTCGCCTTTGGAAGCATTGCAGTATACAAAATTACAAAACTTTCGATGCAGACATGTTTGATCCACTTGCAAACGCATACGTTCACAGGATTTAAAAATCGGAATATCTGAATTATGTTAAAAATGACGTGATCCAAAGCGAATTGGATGGCACGTAATGGCATAATCGCATTCGTTGAAATTGGGCATAACATTTTCTTCCGTGTAAAATATTTTAACGCAATTGGTATATTGCCTAAAAGCATCTCCCCAGCAGGAATAAAACAAAAAATCAGCGTTCGGGCCTATTTCAACGTGGTAATACTTTTTTAATATAGCAACAAACTTTTGCCCTTGGATATCCGATGGCCCCGATATACCCGCACAAAAATCGGCAAAAGCAATTCTTATCGTCTGCTTTTCCGCAGGTAGAGCAAACGTTACTGCAAAAGAAATAATAATCAACCAAGCGATGCGGTTCAAATGTGGCCCCCTCAATCCTTACGCATATTATAAATGCTGGTGCTTGAAAAGGGACTCGAACCCTTACACCTTGCGGCACTAGATCCTAAGTCTAGCGTGTCTACCATTCCACCATTCAAGCAAAAACATATACTCCTCGCTGCCTTCATAACCCGTACACCTCCATCATCAAAAGTTTTTCATTTGATGCAAACCTGAACAAAAGATTTAAATAAAGGGTGCGCTGCATGTGGCTTAGATTGGAACTCTGGATGGTATTGCACACCTATAAACCACGGATGTCCTTCCAATTCAACGGCCTCAATAACGTCTAAGTTGCGGCACATACCAGCAATTTTCAATCCTTTTTCAGTCCAAAGATTGCATAATTGTTTATTAACTTCGTAACGATGACGGTGTCGTTCAAAAATGGTATTTGCTTGATAAACCTCTTCCAATAAAGAATGGGGAACTATATTACATTCCATCATGCCCAAACGCATGGATGCTCCCTTACGCATATTTTCTTTTTGTTCTTCCATAAGACCAATGATGGGTGTCGTAGTTTGCGCATCAAATTCGGTACTGGTTGCGCCTGGTAAGTCGGCAACGTGACGTGCAAACTCAATCACAGCCAGTTGCATACCCAAACAAATTCCTAAATAAGGAATGCCTTTTTCGCGCGCGTAACGGATCGCCATTATTTTCCCCTCAATGCCTCTTATCCCAAAACCTCCGGGGACTAAAATTCCGTCTAGATCTTTTAAATTCTTGTCCACACGATTTTGCTCCAACCATTCCGCATCTATCGGTTTCACTTCGACGGTACACTCATTGGCAATGCCCGCGTGAAATAAAGCTTCATAAATAGATTTATAAGCATCCTTTAAATCAACATATTTGCCGATTACACCAATTTTTACACGGTACTTGGGAGAGCAGATCTTACTCACAATCGTTTTCCACGTATTTAAATTGGAGGGACGATAAGGCATTCCAAAATGCGCTAAAACCAATTGATCTAACTTTTCCTTATGTAAACAAAGCGGTAATTCATAAATGGAGATTTCAACATCCTTTTCCTCAATCACCGACTCCACCGAAACGTTGCAAAACAAACTTAACTTCTGCCGAATAGATTTTTCAAGCGGCCTTTCGGTTCTACAAACCAAAATATCCGGCTGAATGCCAATTTCACGTAATTTTGCAACGCTCTGCTGAGAAGGTTTTGTTTTCAACTCCGAAGAAGCTTTTAAAAATGGGACTAACGTAACGTGCAAAAATAAAACATTGGTTCGACCAAAATCCAAAACTAATTGCCTCAATGCCTCCAAAAAAGGTAACCCTTCAATATCGCCAACCACACCCCCAATTTCGGTAATTAAAATATCCGTGTCATCGTTGGCTCCCGATAAAATACGCATTTTAATTTCATCTGTAACATGCGGAATAACTTGAACCGTATTACCCAAATATTGTCCTTGCCGCTCTTTCTTAAGCACACTTTCATAAATTTGACCCGAAGAAACACTGTGCTTTCTGGACAAAGCAACGTTGGTAAAACGTTCGTAATGCCCCAAATCCAAATCGGTTTCCGCTCCATCTTTTAAAACGTATACCTCTCCGTGTTGAAATGGACTCATGGTTCCCGGATCCACATTTAAATAAGGATCAAATTTTTGTAACCCTATGCGTAATCCTTGTTCCTCCAACAGGGCCCCCAAAGATGCTGCCGTTAGACCTTTTCCTAACGACGATACAACGCCTCCCGTCACAAAAACCAATTTCATCGACCTGTTCATACCTCTTGACAACGATTTTGAATCAAGCACAAAACTTCGATAACATCAAGTATGTATCCTCAAATTCATCAAAAGGTTTTCTGTTACAATACCGTAATCTCTCTAAAACATAAATCATTCTCCTGATACGGCATACGGTACTTAATTTTGATTTGTAAAACAGAAAATCTAAAATAGAATAAGTGTATGCATATTTTTATAGGAGCCGACCACGGGGGTTTTGAACTTAAACAAAAAATTGTACATTGGCTGCAACAAAATCGATATCTCGTCGAAGATGTGGAACCTTCTGCGCAAAACCCCTGCGACTACCCTTTAATTGCTCAAAAAGTTGCTCTGCGCGTACAAAACAATGATCAACATTTGGGTATCCTTATCTGCACTTCAGGCATTGGCATGTGCATCATGGCCAACAAATTCAAAAATGTTAGGGCAGCACTCGTACATACCCCTGAAGCAACACAAAAAGCGCGCGAACATAACCACATCAATATTCTTTGCCTTGCAGGCACCCTAGATGCTGATACCGCCTACCTCATTGTTCAAAAATGCTTGATGGCCACACCCAGCATGGAATCCCGACATCTAAGGCGCCTAAAACAAATTCAAGATATTGAAGATCTACAAAAAGCATCCAGCAGACATCGTTGCAAGACATAGGCATTTTGCTCAACAAGAGCATTGCTAAAAAATCACTTCGACACTTCTACAAATCATTTTTTCACGATACCGACATCGCCTCTTGTGTCTTCTGATTTGCATTTCTATCGCATTCACCTAAGACTTAACCCAATGCTACAAAAAAAACAACGAGGCAGTCTCATATTAGGTATCATGCTACTAAGTACCCTTGGCGCCCTCGTATTCGTCTGTACCTACAAGCAAAATTCTCTGCATAAACAATGGGTATTCAAAATAAATGCACTACGAGCAGAAAAATTAGCCTTATGGACCTGCCATCACGCACTTAAAAAGTTGTCGAAAAAAGCTACAGCCGATACCATAGCCACCTATTGTGATGAAAATCCAACACGCCCCATCGTCCAATTTTATGATACATTGAATGGTAATCACTTAAAACCTATCGTGTCCAAAGGTGAATCATCCATTCAGGTCAATGTCGATAAAAATAAACGCAATCCCATAGCGTTATCTCTGGAGCAAAAAACAAACAACGTTGCAATCGCTTATGGTATATTAGAAGGAGATCTTCTTAAAAATCATACCGACAAAATTCCAATTTGTAATGCAAAACAGGGAGGCTTACGCGAACTTTTTAGTGAAGCAATCTGTAAGTCACCTCCCAAAAATTTTCCAGGCTCAGAAGCATTATGGAACAAAAACCGCCAGAGACTTCTAAATCTTGAAGACACTCATCAACCCTTAAGTACCATGAATGGTTTTTTGCCCGTTTTACTTCGTTCTACACTAAGTTTCAGCGAACAAAGCATAACCGTAGAAAACCTTTGGTGGAACCCTTATGATCGAGAATTGCAGGGTGTAATGGATTTTCAAATTACACTTGTAATACACTCAGACAGTGGACATACCGCCACCTATCCTACATTTCAATCAACCATAAACATACAACCTGGAAATGTGCATCCGGATAACCCAGTTAATCTGCCCATCGACCTCAAAGATAAAAAAAATATTTTTCTCAATAGCCTACAAATTCAAACGGGTACTTCGTGTAATCAATGCACGTATCATATGGATCATATTGCATGTGATCGCTTACCAAAAACGATTACGATATCCTTAAACATTGATGCGCATTGTGATTTTCACGCCATTAACTTGTGGGCATCTCCCAATGAGATTCCTACCATAGCATCTTCTACCAAGCAGCCTGGATGGAAAAAATCTAAACCATCAGCACCTCAGGTGAAGTCAACACCAAGTACCCAACGTTTATGGACATTGGACGAAAAGTTCAAAGACTTCTCTTTTCTATCAAAACAAACGCCTTACTTGACACAAACCTCCTTTCAACGCATGCAAGCTTGCTTTCTGAAACCTGACCAAATACCGTATGCCTGCATTGGTTGGCCAAATACAGATGGGAATGATCGCATCGGTGCTTACAATCAATTTTTCTGGGATTATTACCATTGTGCTCACGCCATGCCACCCCTGAATGTAAACACCGTATCTAACGACTGGTGCATGTATTTTGAAGACGTTTTTAAATCGTTAGGATACGCGCACAATGCCTCAGCTTTAGAGTATTTTATAGAGAAATTGCGGGCACACGTTGTAAAAAGGAGGCCCTTCCTATCCATAGAACAATTTATTCAATCGGGCATTTTGCAAACAACACTTAATGAAGTAGATGAATTTAAAAAGGTTCGCCAAAGCGATATACTTTCCTATTTAAAAAATCCTTTATCGGTACGTTCTGAATGCTTTATCATCATCGGCACTGCCGTTGTAAAAAATGGTGGCGAAACTTTTCAAAAAACCTGTAAAATGCTTGTCCACCGCGAAGCTTCAGCTTCAGACGCAACAAAACGTCTATGGGTAATCGACGGTATTGCCTGGCTGTAAAATATCTCATCCGTTAAAGTGGCGTAGCATCTTTAGATTTTAAATAAATACGGTGTTCCTGCAACGCAATTTCCAAGTAGGCAACCGCAAAACAAATATTGGCAGTCGTCACACAAAATTTTGCATTGGCCACCCCGACCAAAGCGTACCATAAGGCGCACATACTTAGACAAATTTGAGGAATTGCGCGGTTCATATCCCGTCTTACCATGGCAAAATAAGGTGCTAAACAAATAAGAGGGAAAGCCCAAAGTGATGTTCCGCCTGCAGCTAAGCCGGCATGCAGCATCCCAAGCGCTATGAGCACAATGGGTTCCTTTAAAAGGGCCAACAATAAAGGCGTCAAAGAATGCGTACATTTTATTTCTTTTAAAATTTTTCCAAAACTCGGAAGTACATCCAAAATACCTTTATTGAGTCGATGGGCCATGAGTAAATTTGCGAAGCCAAAACAAACACTGCAAACAAAACCTACAAAAGCTTCGTTAATCATCGCGAATAAAGCCACCATTAAACAAGCGTAGCCCATCATTTCCAATCCCCAACAGGGATCGTTACCAGCTTGCTGCAAAACACCCAAAATGCCTTTCCAATTTTTTTGCGTACACGTCACCAACCAGCGACTCAAGACGATGAGCATCAACGTCATCACCATAACCACAAAGGCCAATGGACTGACTAAAGCAAAAAGACACGTATTCCCCAGAGCAAAAAAAGTTCCCGGATCCTTCAAAATCAAACGAATCATATTCATCTAGATCACCGTAGCATTATAGGATGCTTTTGACAACAAACAAGTAAAAGTACAAGTTTTTTTAATTCCAGCGCTTGCAATTTTTCAAATATATTCTTTGGGAACGTACATTTTTACTGCCACAACATTACAATCTCTCTACGAGTAAAATCCCCCAGGCGGAGAAATTAAATTCGATACAAGATTTAACCCCTATTCACTTTTTGAGTCGCATACGGACTTGTTTTGCAAAGTTACAAAAGGTGTAAATTATGATCTCACACTCTATTGACTATATTTTATTTCAAGCTTTAAGCAACGCTCCTTTAAAAAGTTAAGCACTGCTTGTTCTGCCGCACGCATGGTCTTACGATCATCCGCTTTTAAATCATTGTATCCGCATAAATGCAGCCAACCATGCACCATGTACAAAGTTAATTCTTGTGCCAAATCTTGCCGATGTTCGGCAACATACTTTTTGGCTTGATCCACAGAAATACAAATTTCTCCAACCCGCTCGTCATCACCTTTACTTGCGGGAAAAGTGATCACGTCCGTGGGGGTCGGATCGTTTAAAAACTTCATGTGTAAATCGACCAAAGTTGATTCATTTAAAAAAGCAACGGAAATGATGTCGTAATGATCCAATGGCACATACGTTTGCATGGCCGATAAAATTGCTTTCACATTGGCATTATCCAATTGAAAACACGGATGCTCATTATAGCAAAAATACTGCACATACGGCATTGTGGTGCTTGAGCATTCCGGGTCAACGCAATTCAATGGTAAAGCATATTTTCTTGGGTTCCCGTATTTACTTTTCTTCTAAAATACTTAACGTGTCGTAAAATGATGTCATTTGTTCTTCCGGATATTGCACCTATTAGGCAGCGGCTTAAAACCGTTAATTTGCAGCTAAGTGATCCAGAAACGTTTAAAAACAACCAACTCGTTTCAAAGTTATCTCGGGAACATCAATACCTTTCCAAAATTACATCACTGTACGACGATGTGCTCAAAATACAGCAAGAACAAAAAGATTTAGAGGAAATTTTAGCGCATTCTGCCGAAGAAGATTTAAAAGCATTGGCACTCCAGGAAAAAGAACAACTTGCACAACGGTGTCAAACAACGCAACGCGCCCTTAGGGTTGCCATGATTCCCCCGGATCCCAGCGATTCTAGAAATACCATTCTAGAAATTAGAGCGGGTACCGGAGGCGAAGAAGCGGCTCTATTCGCAGGCGATTTGTATCGCATGTACCTACGTTTTGCCGAAGAACATGGATGGAAAACTGAACTCATGGGTAGTCATCCATCCGAGTCGGGAGGTTTTAAGGAAATCAGTTTTTTAATCAGTGGAGACAACGTTTACAAAGCGCTCAAATATGAAAGCGGTGGACATCGCGTGCAGCGTGTACCCATTACGGAAACCAACGGCAGGATTCATACCTCGTCGGCAACGGTCGCGGTACTCCCCGAAGCGCAAGAGGTGGACATCGCCATCGCTCCGGAAGACATCGAAATTAGCGTTTGCAGAGCCAGTGGTCCCGGAGGACAAGGCGTTAATACCACCGATTCTGCCGTTCAAATTTTACACAAACCCACCGGCCTTATCGTTACGTGCGCCGACGAACGTTCCCAGCAAAAGAATAAATTAAAAGCTTTGCAAGTGTTACGCGCTCGCCTGCTAAAACAAAAAGAAGATGAGGAACGTGAAAAGTATGCAGCCTTTCGTAAACAGCAAGTCGGATCAGGCGATCGTTCCGATCGCATACGCACGTACAATTTTACACAAAACCGCGTAACGGATCATCGCATAGGACTTACGGCATACAACTTAGATCGTGTGCTTGAGGGTGATCTTGCGGCATTTATCCATGCCCTTGAGCAAGCCGATCAAGAAGAAAAATTAGCATCATTCTTAACGCAAAACTGCCAATCCAGTACATAAAATTCAAACTTTGGAATGGGTAAACAAGGGAAAGATGCACCATAAGGTGAGGATTACGCAAACAAGAAAATGCCAAATGTGAAAGGCTATCGCAGTGCTATTGCGAAGATATGGAGATGATAAAAACAACTGTGTTTTTGAGATTTGAGCACAGTGTTGACAGTCATGATTGATGATCCAATGATTCAAAAAAACTTTGAGAAATAACGTAAAAAGAGGCCTATTAAGAATCATGTATATCCCTTCTGGATAAAGTAGTTACTTGTAATAAAACGTACTTATGAAAAATTTCATGATTGACAATATTTAAGCGAAAATAAATCGTTGGTATAATTAAAAATGGAATTTTTTTTAGAAGCATATTTGTCAAAGCTTGTGAAAGAAGCGGCATTAACGTTGCCTGTTTTTGATGCAACATTTGATCCGGAAATTAGACTGGCGGATATACGTTTCGGTGATTTTCAAGCCAACGGTTTATTGGCGTATTTGGGCGAGAAAAAAGAAGATCCACGCATGTGGGCACAGAAGTTGGCGGACTTATTTGCCGTACACGACTCTTTATTTGACGTTTCTGTGGCAGGACCTGGTTTTTTAAATTTTTCATTAAAAGATACAGCGTTGATGCAATGGCTTTGCAAATTTCATACGACATCCTCGTATCAAAAAATCTACAGATCCACTTTTTTTGGTCATGTTGTCGTTATTGATTATTCTTCGCCAAATACGGCCAAATGTATGCACGTGGGACATTTGCGTTCCCTAGTTATAGGCGAAGCCTTACAGCGACTTATTCGTTTTGGAGGCGCCATCGTTGTTCGCGACAACCACATCGGCAATTGGGGTACGCAATTTGGCATTCTACTCATGCAGATCAAAACATCTCAGTACGTGTTTAACAATAATCCTGAGGAAACCGTCGAATCATTAGAAAATTTATATCAGGCGGGTGTTCTTAAAACAAAGGAAAATGCAACCGCTCTCACTCAAGCTCGGCAGGAACTTGTCAAGCTACAGCAAGGCGATATGGAAAATGTTGCCATTTGGGAACGCATTAACCGGTTATCTTGCCGAAGTTTTGATCGCATTTATCAACGCATGGGGGTTGAGTTTGACTATGTTTTGGGAGAATCGTTTTACAGAAATAAAGTGGAGGCCGTGTACGATGAATTGACAAACTGTGGTCTGGCGACTGTCGATCAGGGGGCCTTGGTTGTATTTCATCCGGAACATCCACGTTTTTGCAAGCAAGCCTTTTTGGTGCGCAAATCGGATGGAGCTTCCAACTACGCATCAACGGACTTGGCAACGGTCAAATATCGTGTCCAAGAACTCCGTGCGAGAGATATTATTTACGTGACGGATTGTCGGCAGCGCGACCACTTTGAGCAATTATTTTTAACGGTAAAAAAGTGGTTCCAGGCGGTTGACTATAGAGTACCTAACATGTATCATGTTTATTTTGGGACCGTTTTAGATGCCGATGGCAAAGCCATTAAAACGCGCGAAGGTAGGCCCATTCGGCTGCATACTTTATTGAATGAAGCGGTTAAACGTGCCTATAATTTAATTCAAGAAAAGAGTCCCAATTTATCGGAAGACGAAAAGCGGAAGGTTGCGGAAGTGGTTGGCCTGGGCGCCATTAAGTACGCGGATCTTTCTCAGGAACGTACGGGGAATTACCGCTTTGAGTGGGACAAGATGATCAATTTCGATGGTAATACGGCCCCATACCTGCTGTACGCCATAGCGCGTATCCACGCCATCTTTCGCAAGTTGAATTTTAACCCAGACACCGTGGATTTTTTCGAATTGCAAGATGTCCAATCTTTTTCGACCGCAACGGAACGTGCACTTGCCAAAAAGTTGATTGCATTTCCTTCTGCTTTAGATCTGACGATCAGAGAATTAAAACCGCACTGGTTGTGCCGTTATTTGTTTGATTTGGCGGGAACTTTTTCGGCATTTTACAATGCGGATAAGATCATCGTTGAGGATGAGGGTGACATACAACAGATGCGTCTGTTGCTTTGCAGCGCTACACTGTCAACCCTGGAAATGGGACTACACCTTTTGGGCCTGGACACCTTGGAACGGATGTAAATAAAAGAGCCAGGAAATTTCCCCTGGCTCTTCTTATAATAAGATTGCCTAGGCCATTTTTTGTACATACGCAAAGAATGCGGCGTTTAACCCTGCGGCATTGGGCATCTTTGTATACGTCTTTGATTGTGCAATATTTTCAGCCAATGTGTGAATATCTTCAGGACTATTGTGTGCTTGTAAATGCTTAACAAGATTCATCAGTCCCTTTATTTTACCTACATCTGTTTCATCATCTACATTTTTTGCATTATATCCTAGTTTTGAAGCAAATGCTTCTAACTGAGCATTTGCTTTAGTAAATTCCCCGGAAGTACCACTACTTCTATCCGTTTCTATAGCCTGTATAGCTTTTGATAAACCGTCTAAATCAAATTGAATACCTCCACGTATTTGTTGCGCAACCTTGAACAAATTCTGTTCCAGTGATATTTGTATCTGTTTGCCTATGATGGCACCTTGTAATCCGGCAGACGATCTACTTGCCTGGAGAGTTTTGATCTCCTTGTCTAGGATTTTTATTTGTTCTTCGCCCAATTTGGGGCTCAGATTTTTCAACTGATAAAACATCTTTTGTAAAGCGGGATCGTGTTTTTGTAATGGAATAA
Organism: Puniceicoccales bacterium; assembly: GCA_031283895.1. GTDB lineage: Bacteria > Verrucomicrobiota > Verrucomicrobiia > Opitutales > UBA9783 > CABUVL01. The sequence goes on from JAITAV010000010.1 coordinate 82,863, forward strand.
GAAAGGCAGGATCATCACCTAACTGCCGAAATTTACCGTCCTCAATTTCAACAAAATCTAGGTTAATGCACGCCTTTATTTGAGCTTTTTGATCACCGGGTATGGGAGAGTTTTCTAACCGTTTTAAAACCTCTTCTTTCATGGACGCATATTGTGCTTCCGATGTTGCTGTTGCCCTTTTTTGTTCCAATTGAGCTGCCTTTTGATTGATCTTCTGTTGGTGGAGGTCTTGAGCGCGTTGTAACCCTGCCTCTAGAGACGCGTAACTAAAGGTATTCCAGTAAGATTTCGCTTCTGTAGGCAATTGATCACGTTGAGACAAAACGGAAGCAATGGTGTCAAACATTGGGCTACCCTTTGGTAAGTAAGTCTGCCTACTTGCTGCTTCAAGTTCTTGTTTAGCTGTTTCCAATGCTTTGGCGTCAGTTAAAGCATTGGTATATTGTACTTGGTTTGCGGCAAGCTGGTCTTTGATAGACTGCAATTTGCCGTATTCCTCACCTGTTATGAGCCCATCTGTCTTTAGGCGCTCGAGATCGTTAAAGAACTGTAAGGGATTTTCCGAGTAATTGCATGAAAGCTTAATATTTGCTGTGACTTGCATTCCTGAAGGTAGTGTTATGGTTTGCGTGCCACGCGCTCCCGAAGCAACTTCCCTCTGCATGGTCGTAATAACGTCAAGCGTCTGTTGTTTTAAGCTTTCAGGTTCTTCTTTTAAACTTTTTATCATCGTACCTAACTTAGTTGCTTCAGCTTGCAACTGCCCTTGGAAAACCCGTTCTTCAGCTTTTGAATGAATGGTTGCGGCAACATTGATAGAAACCTTTTTCCCATCCGCGCATGGGATTTCCCGAGAAACGTTAACCGGATGTCCTTCCGTTTGCAGTTTCTGACATAAAGCCATATCGGCTTCAAAGGCTGCCTTCTGATCGACCGCACCTCCAGCTTTAGGTGCTGCCTTAGGTGCACCACCTGGAGGCGGTGGAGGCGGTGGGACTCCCATACCTGGAGGTGGAGGAGGAGGCGGCGGCGGCGGTGGTGGAAGGCCGCCTCCTGCCGGTACTTCGGATGCCTGTGTAGGAAGGTCTGGTTGAGGTCCAAACATAATCTCAACGAGCTGTCTATCCATGAATGGTTCGAACGACTTCTGGGGCCGAGACGTTTCAGTTAATTGTGTTTTTACCTCATCGTGAGCATCGCCAACGCACTGAGCACTCTCTTTGGCAAGTCCTTTTGCCTCTTGTAAATCGTCTGATGACGCTTGAGCCCCCATGTCAGCGTATACCGGTGGAGACTGAATATTGCCACGCCCTGAGGACTCGGTTTGTCCCATTTTGTTGAACAACGCCTCCATCTGATGGCCCAAAATTTTTATCTGGTTCTGTAAATGATTTAATCTGTCCGTCGGATTTTGAACGAATCCAAATAGTTTGCTTGCTATATTTTTGCAACCATTAATAAATTTTCCAAAACCTGTTCGATTTGCTATCGATTCGGCTTCCTCCTTTAATTTTCCAACCTCTGCCGCTAGGGTACTAAACGCGCTCATAATATCCTTTATCGGATTTGCTGAAACCTGTTTTGCCTCTGTTACGAAAGCCCGTACCAAATCCAAGCCGTGCTGCGCACGGTGCACGCCAGAATTGCTAGTTGCTGTTTGTATACCTATATTTCCCGCTGAACTTGCATCCACCAAAGTAGATTGAGGTATGTTCCGATCACTTATATTTAATGTCATAATGTAAAATTTTACTTTAAACAAAGCAACATACGTGCCGATTAGGACAAGCAGCTAAAAAATTTTCTTGCCAAACAAATGAAGCTAGAATACAGTGTAAACCAATAAATACGATCCTATCCGAATATGGGATCGATGGGATGTAATTTTTTTACTTTGTGATAGGTTGTTACCTACGAGATCTTAATTTTGAAAAAGAAATTGGTGCAAATAGCCTTCTTTTAGAAGTGGGACGGTTTCGTTTTGTTGTGGATGTGGGGATGGATCCCAAACGTGTGGGTAATGCGGCGCTACCGCAATTGGATCTTTTGCCCAAAAACTCCGTAGATGCAATCTTGTTAACGCATTGCCATTTGGATCATGTGGGTGGGCTGCCCGTTTTGCTGCGGCAACAATCGCAAGCTCGTGTGTTTTTAAGTTATCCGACGAGCTTGATAACTCCAATTATGTTGGAAAACTCCTATACGGTCATGTGCCGACAAAAGGAAGAACAATCAATACCAGAATACCCGTTGTATGAAAAGAAAGATGTTGAACGGCTAAAACAAAGTTTTTTTCCCGTTAAATTTGGTCAGGTTCAACATCTGGAGAAAGAAGGCTGCAGCCTAGACATTACCTTCTATCTCGCGGGTCATGTTTTGGGAGCTTCCAGCATTTTAATCGAATACGGAGGGCAAAGAATATTCATTACGGGAGACATTTTGTTCCAAGATCAGCACACCTTGAAAGGTGCAAATATTCCCAGTGATCGTTACTTCGACACGATTGTATTGGAAACAACGCGCGGAAGAACGGAACGAAAGTCCAATCGGGCAAACGAAGAAGAACGTTTGTTGAAAACCATTGCGCACACGATTCAACGTGGCGGCATATGCTTAATTCCAGCATTTGCATTGGGACGCATTCAAGAATTGTTGGTCTTACTGTACAACGCTCGCAGGCAGGACAAAATTCCAGAATGTCCTATTTTTTGTTCAGGCTTGGGTATGGCACTTGTAAATGTTTTTAACGACATTGGAAAAACAACGAATACCGTTCACTTTAACCGAAAGATATTGAAACGATTAAACGTTAAGTCATTGAGACGAAAGAAAATTGGTCCAGACAGTCAATTAACAACACCGGCAATTTATTTGTTAAGCAGTGGCATGTTGGTGGAACATACGCCTTCTTATCGCGTTGCTTCCAGTCTCATAAGAGATTGTAAAAATACGGTATGTTTTGTCGGCTATTGCGATCCAGATACACCCGGAGGACAACTTTTACAAACATCACCCGATGAGGTTTTTTCGTTTAAAGCCCTCGCATTCTCAACCCCTTTGCGAGCGCAGGTTGAACATTTTGATCTAAGTGGGCATGCTGACCGGAATGATTTGTATCAATTTGTGGCTGACCACCAACCCAAACAAGTAATTTTAACCCACGGTGATGAAGAATCTCGTCAGTGGTTTTTGGAAAAATTCTCAAAAGATTATCCCCATATGCATGTTTTGGATCCCGAGGTAGGAAAAATTTACGCTCTTTAGAAGTCAAAAGTGGAGATTAAATTCAACTATGTTGCAAAAAACTACTGCTTCTTATCATTTGTAAAACGTGTTCATCGTAAAAATAGCGGTGTACGTAAACGCAATTAAAAACTTACAATTACCTTCAACGAATGTCCATACAATCTCCCGCAACTCCTGTCTTGTTGACGCGGCACAAAGCGGGCAGTTTTTTAGAACTCTGGACCGTAGCGTGGCCACTCATGTTGGCATCCTTCTCGGGTTGTTTGATGACCTTTATCGACAGGACTATTTTGGCACAGTACAACGCGGAAGCGTTTGTTGCATGCACGGCAGCCCAACCTTGGTACTGGACAGTCGAAGGAGTTTTGATGGCTCTTATTTCCGTAACAGAAGTTTTCATTGGTCGTTACAATGGAGCTAAACATTTTGCTAAAATGGGCTCGCTTATCTGGCAAATGGTTGTCTTTGCGTTTGCGTGCGAGTTAATTTTAATCCCCATTTCATTTTTATTTCATTATCTGTTGGCCGATACGGTGGAACCTTTGGCTAAACCGTACTTACAGATCTTACTATTGGGTTGCCCCTTTGAATTAGCTGGTTTTGGGGCCATAGGTTCATTTTTCGTAGGTCGTGGAGAAACTAAAGCAATTCCCTTCGTTTTAATTTTTTCCAACATTGTTAATTTGGTATTGGACCTTTTGTTGGTATTTGGAGCTTATGGCTTACCAAGCATGGGAATTCGCGGAGCCGCCTGGGCAACTTCAATATCCCAAATGTTTGGTTTCGTAATTTTTCTAAAACTTTTCCTGCAAAAAAAGTATCGAAAAAAGTATGCAGTTTTTAACTTTCAATGGTCTTGGCCTTTGCTAAAAAAATTTTTTCACATCAGTCTCCCTTACGCAGTTGCCCATTTTTGCGTCGTGGCAGGTTGGGCCATTGCTTACCAATTTTTAGTCACAAAGCTAACGCATACACATTTTATGGCGTACAGCATTTCATTTACATTGTACACGCTTGTATTTTTTGTAATGGACGGATTAGGAAAAGGGGTCGGTACCCTATGTTCGAATTTTATTGGTGCACAACAGCATAACTTATTAGGCAAAGTTTTAAAACAATCGTTTCGATGGAATTGTATTTTTTCATTTTTATTCCTTATTATTTTGCTTGGATTCTCGGATTCAATGATTCACTTCTTCGTAGATGCTGAAATTTGTAATCAAATTGATTTTGATCGGCAAGTTCACTTATTTTTAATATGGTCATGGCTAATTTTTGGGTTGGAAACAGCCTGGCTAAGTGCACAAAATTTCCTTATTGCTCTCGCCAAAACAAAAATCGTCCTATTTCTTAATACCATATGCTTTTGGTGTATTACGCTATTACCTACTTATTTTTTGGTAGGTCAATGTGGATACAATTCCATTTTATATTTGCAATTAATCGGCTTAGATACGACCATTCGAATTATCATTTTTTATTTTTGGTATCGAAACCGCACGTGGATAAGTCCCCATGGTGAAGTGATTTAAGTTTTAAGAGACTTTCGCTTGCTTTTGGTTTGCAACTACGGCAAATGTCTTGAATAAGGCTTTAAGTCATAGATGCGGTGTAGGTATTTTTGAAATTTTCCAACCAAATAAAAAATTTTCTCGTACGCTGCCTATAGATTGATGGAAATAAATGCAAAAATGGAACGTATCATTAACATTCTGGCAAAATCAACCGATGAAGGCGAACGTGTTGACAAATTTCTAACAACCCAACTGCAAGGACAAATAAGTCGTGCAGTCGTGCAGTCTATAATCGCCAGGGGAGAAATTGTTTGCAATGGTAAGACAGGCATTCAACAAAAGTATCGCGTAAAACGGGGTGATCACTTTGCAATTAAACTCAAAGAAAAAATTGCCTGCGAATTAATTGCGTCGCACGCTTCCGTAAAGATCATATACGAAGATGAATTTCTGTTAATCGTGGACAAACCTGCAGATATGGTGGTACATCTGGGACACAGTGTAGAACAAGGTTCTACGTTGGTGGAAGCTTTGCTGTCTCATTGCCCACTCAGCATGGCGGCAGGTATCAACCGGCCAGGAGTTGTTCATCGCATCGACCAAGCAACTTCTGGACTTGTTTTGTTGGCTAAAACCGACGAAATTTATTGGAAATTAACGCGGTTATTTGCCGAAAGACAGATACATAAAGTTTATTACGCATTGGTATGGGGCATACCACATTTGCAATCGGGAACCATTGAATTACCTGTGGGTCGTAGTTCCAGAGATCGTACAGCCATGTGCATCTGCACCAAAGGCCGATACGCATTGACGCATTGGTCGCTCAAAGAAGCTTTTAAAAACACCCACAAATCGCTACTCGCATGCGAACCTAAAACAGGACGCACGCATCAAATTCGAGTGCATCTAAAATCTGCGGGACATCCCATTGTAGGCGATCTTAAATATGGACAAATTCAGGATAAGCGTTTGTATTTACACGCTTACCAATTAAGCTTTCATCACCCCATAACGCGTATGAGCATGACGTTCCAATCGGATTTGCCCACTTCCTTTAAAGATGAAATTCAAAAATTGCGCTTACTAGAGTCCGGTTTAAAATCTGGCGACCCATAAAAAAAGTTATCTGTACTAAAAGTTTTCGAAAATGCTTGCCATTTGTCTTTGCACACAGTTCTCTTAAAGTTGAAAAAGTAATTTATGAAAGCGGTCATTCAAACCCAAGGTAGACAATTTACCGTTCAAGCGGGAGATATTTTCAAGGTGAATCGTTATCCTCATACGGAAGCGGGAAGCGTCTTAACGATTAAAGATGTTTTAATGTACGAAGATGCATCGGGTGTTTATTTTGGAACTCCCGTGTTGGATAATGCTACCGTTTGCCTTCAAGTATTAGAAAACAAACGCGATAAAAAGCTTACAATTCTAAAACATAAGCGTCGTAAAGGATATCAACGCAAGCGTGGACACCGTCAGTCATTGTCGGTTGTTAAAGTACAATCTATCGAAATAAAGTAATTTTTTAGAAAGGTTTAACGATGGCACATCATAAAGGGCAAGGTTCATCAAAAAATGGACGCGACAGTAAATGTAAAAATTTGGGTGTAAAACGTTACGGTGGTGAGTATGTCCAAGCCGGTACCATTTTAATGCGCCAACGTGGCACCGTGTATCATCCGGGACAAAACGTCGGATTGGGGCGCGATTTCACCTTATTCGCATTGGTTACCGGTACGGTGGCTTGGGATAAACCCCATCGTAAAGTATCCGTACATGCGTAAGATATTTTATTAAAAGCTAAACTTTAAAAAATCGGTAGCAAGAAGAGGAAGCTTTAGTTTTGATAGATTGCAGAACATATTACCGTATCAGGTAAAAAGCTTTATTTTTAACTCCCCATTATTAACCATAAGCATTTGGGTATTTTAGTATGCTCTCTTTGATGATTCCGCTTATTGCTTGCATATGGAATTTTCAAACTCATTGCCCTAATGTTCCCTTTTTTAGCTTCAAGTAACTACGTCAGGGACGTCATTAGAATCACTGCTATAAAAGGACAAACAGCAAAGTCGTTGCAAACAAAGTTAGGTGGGGAAAAGGGTGTAAAATATCCCCAACTTATTTGTTAAAACCAATAGATGGTCAAATAAAACGACAATCTTACTGTGCACATGTTTTATATTAATTTTACGAATAAAAAACAAGCCTCTTTATAAATTAACCCTAATAATCACAAAAGTGTCACACCCTTTCTATTGTATATTAGATAATTGTATCATTTCTGCAAACTTACCATAGTTTGCTTTAAGATAAGACAAAGTCTCTATGTCGATAATCTTCCCCTGATCCATGTAAATGATCTTATCGCACGTTTTCAGTGTGGATAGACGGTGCGCGATGGCAATAATTGTTATTGTACCTCTGAGATTATCAATAATAGTCGAGATTTCTTTTTCTGTTGTAATATCCAAAGAAGAGGTCGCTTCGTCTAAAATTAAAAGCTTTGGGTTACGATATAAAGCTCGTGCAAGAGCGATTCTTTGCTTTTGGCCACCAGAGATAGTTTTACCAAATTCTAAAAGCTTTTGTTGAGGATCAAAATCTTTCAACAGACAAATATCCATAACTTCTGCAACGCGTTTATAATCGATTGTAGACTCCGCAAATGCAATATTATGAGCAATCGTATCCGAAGTTAAATAGGGGAATTGTGTAACATAACCAAAAAGAGGATATAACCTTTCTAGTTCCCATGGCTGAACGGGCTTATCATCAATGAAATATTGTCCTCCATCGGCATTTAATAATCCTAAAATAATTTCTATCAGAGTTGTTTTCCCAGAACCCGAAGCCCCTACGATACCTACAAATTCCCCTTTGATAATTTCTAAATTTATGTTGTTCAAGCCAAACTCTTGATTAGAAGAATATTTAAAAGAGACATTTTTTAACCGAATCGTTTTATTAAATGCGCTAGCTTTCTTGTTACCATCAACCGTACTAGAAACAAGAGTTTTTTGAAAACATAACAATTCCTCGTATTCATTATTAAGGCTTTTTAATGATCCTCTGTGAGCTTTAACAACGCCAACAGCAGTCCAGAAACGATTTAATGCAGGTGCTAGGCGAAAAAATACAACAGCGATAATACCCAAATTTTCAATCAGCTTTGTATTTATACCTATACCCTGCGCATAAGCCATAAAAAGGCAAAATATGCAAAGAGAGATCACAGCGGTCGTTTCAACAAACAAAGGAAGGGAAATTCTGCAAAAAAATACCGTATTGTTCTAACTGATTTAGCTTATTCGAAACCAACGAAAAATTTTTTAAAATAAAAGGTTCTGCTTGCCAAATTTTTATTTCTTTAATGGCAAGGATGCTTTTTTGTAATATGCTTACATTATTCGTATTCATTTGAATAATATGGCAATTTATGTCGCCTATTTTGTTTTTAACTAGTTTATGTTGGAAATAATAAATAAAGATGCACAATAGGCATATAAGAATCGTTGGTAGAAAAAAGTTGTATGTTATAAACCCACCTAATAATAATGTTATTAACAAATAGGTAAAAGCTTGTTCAAGGTAAGTTAGGTAAGGATGAATAACATAACGTGTTGTGTTATCAATTGTATTGATAAGAGAATCCGAATTTTTTTTCAGGAAAAAAGCATAATGACTGTTAAATAGGCGTTGCATAAAACTGAGGCAAATTTTATTTTTTAGTGAGCAAGAAAATTGGTAAATAATGTATTGATGGGATATCATGTAAACATTTTTCACGAGGAATATGCCAAGTACAAAGCATAGGCTAATGGTAAACACAAAAAATGTAATATTGCAATTAATGGCTTCAGAGAATTTTTCCATAAATGTGAACTTTACACCGCTAGGGTCGGCAAGCATACCAATTAGAGGGATAATAGCCGCTATTCCAATTAATTCCAAGATACCTGCAAAGAAAGAAATCAACAACAGGCATACAATTTTCCATTTAAAGTCCGTGCAAAAATTTCTATAAAACATTCTTAGATCTTGAAACATAAAGTACGACAGTCAAAATTGCATAGAATTAGATTAGGTAGCTTCCATGATAAGTTAAAAAATGTACATCTATTGATTGCGCTAATTTTAACCTTATGTACTTGAATTCCCTGCTTTTAACTTAAAATTTTTCCGACTGTTCATAATGGCTTTTTGTTTTTCATAAAAATAATGGATTTCGTAAAACAACCACGGCTGCAAAATTCATTCCAGAAATATCTACTTCTAAACTGTTAGCAGAAATACTGCACAAAATCAAACCGATTGTACAACGATACTACTCATACAAGGTACCATCGGGTTTAATGCCCAATTGCTTCAATTGAGAAATAAAATCGAGTTTTTCCTGTTTTCGATTCGGTTTTTGGAAGCTATCGAAACTCGCTTCTTGTTGTTCAACTTCGCCTTCCAAAAATCCTTTAAACTGACGTATACGTGTGGGGTGACGCATTTTACGTAAAGCTTTTGCTTCAATTTGCCTAATGCGCTCCCGAGTCACATGGAAGGTTTTGCCTACTTCCTCTAGCGTACGACTGTAACCGTCGTGCAATCCAAACCTCAAAGATAAAACTCTACGTTCGCGATCCGTTAAAGTATCCAAAACACCTATCAACTTTTCTTTCAATAAAGTGTAAGCCGTCATATCGTAAGGATTATCCGCAGATTTATCTTCAATAAAATCTCCAAAGCAACTATCTTCGCTTTCTCCAACGGGACTCTGCAAGGAAATAGGCTGTTGAGCCATTTTTATGATAGATTCAATGCGATTTACGGGAACTTGCAACTCTTCTGCGACCTCTTCGGGGGTAGGATCGTATCCCAATTCCTGTACCAACTGTTTTTGGACTTGAATAACTTTATTCAAGGTTTCGATCACGTGAACAGGGATGCGAATGGTGCGTGCCTGATCGGCAATAGAACGTGTAATAGCTTGGCGAATCCACCATGTGGCATAGGTTGAAAACTTGTAACCGCGACGGTATTCAAATTTTTCAACGGCCTTCATGAGTCCCATATTGCCTTCTTGAATGAGATCCAAAAAAGACAACCCACGGTTTGTGTACTTTTTAGCTATACTGATAACAAGCCGCAAATTGGCTTCCACCATTTCTGTTTTTGCCCGATGTGCTTCCTTCATGTGTTTACGAACACCTTTCACCAACTCAACCAACTCTTGGGGGGATAAACGTAATTCTAATTCAATATCTCGAAGTCGTTTCGTCATCTTATCCGCATCGATTGTTTTAAAACGAACAACACTTTGGTTGCGATGCACCGATTGTAAACAGTCTGCAATAGTTTCTATCTCACGAATAAGCGGGGAAAAACGATTCAAGAATTCTTCAAAAACCTTTAATTTAAAACAATATTTTCTAAAAATCGGCTTTAATTGCGCCTCATATTTTTTATAACGCGCCAGAAGCTTTTTCTTTTCTTCGTCATCCTCGGTACTTAAGTATTCCTGCCAAATTTTATCCAACTGATCGCCGATTGTATCGCACTGCTTGACTAATTTTTCCAAAATTTGATAATATTCCTCACGACTTTCAATTTTCTTATCAACGACCAACTTATCAAACCGTTCGTTCTTTTCCAAAAGCTTTCGAGCTAAATCTTGCTGAAAATTGAGCGACAAAGCTACTGAAAATAATTTATCTTGAGCCGCATATTCCGCCTTTTCAATGCGCTTAGAAATTTGTACTTCCTCATCACGCGACAACAAGGACACCTGTCCCATCTGCTTTAAATACATGCGGACGGGGTCTTCTAAATTGTCTTCACCCTCTATCGATTGACCTTCTTCGGCGTTTTCAATTTTTTTCCTGTAATGTTCTGCCTCATCGTTATCTAAGATATTTATCTCTAAATTTTCTAAAATATTAATTACATTTTCAATTTCTTCCGGTTTTTTAACACTTTCCGGCAAGTAACGATTAATATCTTGGATCGTCAAGAACCCCTGCTGCTTGGCAAGCGTTATTAACTGACGAATCTTCTCGTTCAAGATATCTCTAGCTTTTATAACTTTTACTTTTCTTTGAATAATCATCAGAAAAACGCAATAATAAGGTTATTGTTCGTTCCAGCGAACTTCTAAATGCACATTGACAAGTGCTTTTTTCAATTGATAACGTTCTGTTCGGAGCTGTTCCATTTTACTCGCATTGATGATAGAACTTTTTGCCATTTCTTTGTCAATTGCGGAAATACATTTTTTTAAAAACTTTTTATACAATTGCTGCAAAATTGTCACTAACATTTTTCGTTCATCTTCAATTTGAAAAGGTTCTGCTAAAATCTGATACCATAATTCCTTCTCAGATTCACTTAAGTGCAAAACTTCAATTTTCACCAGCGTAAGAGGCTCAATGCCGTTGGCAATAAACTCGTGGACGATTTTAAACAGTAGCTGACCGACTAAAACGGACGTATCCATCCAATCCAAAGACAAAACTTCCAAAATACACGCCGTATATTCTGGCTTGTGAAACAGGAATCCCAAGAGCTGTTTTTCTACAGAATCTCGATAATGTTCAACTTTTGTAGGGAGGTTTCGCGCGCTGACGTTGTATTGAAACGCATTTTTTACATCTAATTTTCGGAAATCTTCTTCTAAAACTTTTAGCGGAATTCCCGTCTCACCCGACAACGTGCGGATACTTTCATATTTTATAATTGCCGAAGGGCACTTCGCCAAAATGGAATAAATAAGATCTATCGCCAAACGTTCTGCCCTCTTTTCATTCATCTCCAACCGCCGAAAAGCTTTTATTATAAACGGGACTGGCATCAAAGATTTTTCCAGCAATGACTCGTACGTACACGCACTTTTCTGCAGTGCAAACAAAGCATCGGGATCTTTATCCAAATCCAGCAAAACGTATTGTAACTGCAAACCTAAAGGCAATCCTAAATCCATTAAACGGAGACCTGCTTTTACACCCGCACTGTCACCATCAAACATACCTGTGATAAAACCCGAATATCTTTGCAACAATTTTAATTGCATTTCGGTAAGTCCCGTTCCTTGGGGGGCAACGGCCGTTTTTAACCCACATTCCCAGCACCGTACGACGTCGAGCGGGCCTTCGACCAAAAAAAATGGTTTCGTGCCATCAAAATTTTGGCGCGCCTGATGCAAATTAAATAATTGATTCCCTTTTATAAAAATAGGTGTTTCCGGAGAGTTAACGTATTTGGCTTCATGTGTTGGATCTTCTACACTCTTTACAAAAGGGAGATGTCGACCTGAAAAGGCAATTGTACGCCCCTGAATATCTTTAATAGGTAAGATCAATCGACCTTGATAACGACATACTAAATCTCCTTGTGCTACATTTTTAGGAATATAGAATAATCCACTTTGCTGCAAAACGGCGTGATCGTATCCATCACGACGCAAACATTTATACAACTCAAAACGATCCAAGGGTGCGAAACCAATAGAAAAAGTTTGCGCAGATTCTTTACTAAACCCACGCGTTTTGTTCCAATAATCGCGTACTTGGACACTATAACTATCGGAAATCCAGAAATATTTTTTAAAAAATTGTTCCGCTTTGGAATAAATGTCCCACAAAACCTTCTTGTTCGGTTGAGCTACATTTTCCACAAAATATTTCCCATCGCGTTCGTATTCAAGTGGGACATTAAATCTTTCCGCAATCCATTCGACGGCTTCACCGAATGATAATTGCTCTTTCAGTTCCAAAAATCTAAACATATCTCCCGCATATCCACTACTGAAACACTTAAATACATTTTTCTGTGGATCCACAAAGAAGGAAGGCGTTTTTTCGTTGGAAAAAGGGCTGAGTCCTTTAAAAGCATGCCCTGCGGGCTTCAACTGTACATAGGGCGACACGATATCAACGATGGAAACTCGCTGACGGATCTGTTCTAAACAAGTACGTGAAACAAAAGGCATAGGTAGACTATTTGGGAGCTAATTGCTTGTATAAAAAGACGCCTACGATTAGCATGAGCGTATTGGGTAACCAAGCGGCCAATAGAGGATTCAAAATACCCTGAGCACCCAATGTACGTCCCAAGCTGCTGAAGATGTAGTAACAAAAAAACAATCCTGCTGCCTTCGAAATTCCAACCACAGGATTATTACGTACTCCTGTCAAAGAAAAAGGGACTGCCAACAAAACAATCATAAAAAGAATCAATGGACTGGAAAGAATAGAATAGTACTTTACACGGTGCTCAAAAAAACACGCATGGTGCAGCGGTGCAAACTTTAAAATCAATTTTAAATCATTCATATTAAGATTTTTAAGCGGCGTGTTGGCAATTTTCATCAAATGCGGTGTATCGTCACAACGTATAGCATATTCATCGAATGCAATAAAACGTGCAGGTTCATAGTGATTTTTGTCAAAAATCCAACGCTTCCCTTCGTTAAAAATCCAAACGTTTCGATAATTATCAAAACGCACCGATCGCGCGTTTATACGTTCAACTTCTTTGCGTTGTTCATCTAACAAGCATACGGTGGCATAAGTGCCACTATAAGTGTACAAACTAAACTGAGAAAAAAACCACAAACGATGTTCTTTAGCATTGTAGAAACTTAAATTAGATTCCATCCCAATGGCGTTGGGCGTCAGATGACGCCTTTTCTGATCATTGTAATCGATGGAACGTACAATCGATTGTATACGATCTGCCGCATAAGGTAAAATTTGAATATTAAAAATGAGCATGCAAACGGTCAGCAATGCGGCTATGCACCAAAAACTAAGCGTAATTCTAAAAATGGTTAATCCCGCTGCACGTAAAGTAACCACTTCATTGTGGGCTTGCATATCATTAAGTACATACAAAACAGACATGAAAAAGGCGATGGGTAAAATGGCGTGAAAACAATTCGGAATCATGAAAGTATAATATGTCATCAATGTGGACAAAGACGCCCCTTTTTCAATAAACGTCTTTAAATACTTATACATGTCCTCCAAGATAAGTATACCCATAATGAGCATTAAGGCAACTCCCATTGCTTTGCACCATTCTTTGAATATGTAACGATCAATTAAAGTAACCATAGGGTAATGCATCCGCTTGGGAAGTATTGTTCCAAGAATCGCAGGGCAAAGGTATCCTCTTCCCTGTCTGCGTATCGTATACTACCAACTTACGCTTACCAACATCTTTTTCTGTACACACAATATGGCGTCCATCTGCCAACCAACAACCTTCCACATGATCCAAGGGACCTTGGGTTACAAAGCGGGCTTCCTTGGAATTTAAATCCCATATGCCCAACTGGAATGTTTTATGGATTGTTGCCGTAAAAAGAAGTTTATTCTTATCTAAATTTAAAGCGGCTTCATCCACAAAATGACTCAAAGAGATTTGTATCTTTTGGAAATGATTAAGGAAAATTTTCTCCTTCAATGTTGATATTTTATACAGCTGTGGACCATAACCACTTTCGTCCCACCCAAAGATTAGATTTTGCTGATCAAACCAGATGGGTGAAGTCTTTATACCATTGCATTGCGTAATGGCATGCAAATTTTTACCATCCATATCGGATATATAAATTTGAGGAATCCCTTTTACGGACAATACCATGGCTAATTGTTTACCTGAAGGACTGAAGCAGGCCGATGCGTTTATGCCACGATATTGTGCAATGGCCGTGACTGATCTTGAAGCCAAGTGCATGCAATAAATATCCGGGAAACCGGACTTACCACACGTCGTATAAACAATGTGTGTGCCTTTAGGATGCCATCGTGGACGTAAAACCGCAGCATGATCCCGTGTCAGCTGAACCACCTTTTCGAACAGTAAATTGGACAAATATAATTCAGAATGCCCTGAAACGTCCGAAACAAAGACCAACGTAGAATGGAAAAATCCAGGTGTCCGAAACATATAGGCGATAATACGATTACACGCGTCGATGTATGTTTTTAACGCATCTGGTCCCTCACAAATCAATTTACTCAATTTTGTGCTTTCTTTAAACAAATAAACCTTGATCCGAGATTGTCGTACATCAATTGTAATCTTCAGTTGTCCTTGGATACTTGACTTGCTTAATCCTCCATGTAATTGCAAAATCTGCTCAAAAATTTCCTGCAGCTGAGGATTGTTAGATACCACAAAGAAAGTATACGCACCCCCATCTTCCAAATTGGATGCACGGTTCCCATGCAAGGTAACATTGACCATAAGGCCGTACAATACGCAAACAATCCTCAAAAACTTCATACCAATTATGGCGTACGACTATCACCTGTATTTAACCTAACTTCAAGTAAAATACTTAAAAACACTCAAGGTCCAAATGAAAAAAATGCAAATGTACTTGCAACGCAGTTCGTATCTTCGAAAAGAATAAAGTTATCATCAATAACCGTATTATCCATCATGTTGATAAGGGTTTCAACAGGTGTAAACATTCGCATAGGATAATACCAATACTAAATAGCCACAGAAAAATCCTCCATGTACCGGAATTTAAAACGTTAAAATAAAGCTTTCCAGAAATCTTAGACAGCAAAAATAAAGGAAGCATAATGGCTAAGATAACCAATATGCATCCTGAAAAGCTTAATACATTGATAAAAGCTTCCGGAATCCATACGGCAACAACGACGGCCGGCAAGACAGTCAATCCGGACAATAAAATACGCCGCGCTATTGGACGACACCTGAGGTGATAACGATCTGCTAAACGCTGTAAGTCATCCATCAGTGCTATACCAACACCCATCATGGAAGTTGAAATTGTAAAAACAACGAGCCCTTCAATAAGATATCCGGGTATCAAAGATTTCAATAAAGCCAACCATGCATGCACATGCAGCGGATTAAGTGAATTTTCATGTACGCCTCTTAATAATAGCGTAATGCTCACGTACCAAATAAAATAGATACTTGCCGCAATGGAACTTCCCCATAAGCAGGCTCTTTGGATCATTTTTGCATCATTGCCACAGAATTTGGTGAGAGAATGCAAGGAGCCATGAAATCCAAATGAAGTGAACAAAATGGGTAAAACGACGTACATATTGGAACACATGACCGTATCTGTGGCCAACGACAAAGACGTAAATTTTATTTTTGTATAGGCGGTTGTTGCCGTAACAACAACCATACTCATCAGTATCAAGCAACTGTATTTATTGATGCTTAATACGTCACTTGAAGCAAATAAAAATAAAATGAACAAAATACCGGCAATGATTATCTTTAGCATGGCATTTGCCGGTATGAAAATGGCACTCAATCCATAAATGTAGGCAGACAAAAGAGAAAATGAAAGTAGTTTTAGACAAATATTGCCCAATAAAGCTGCCATTTTCCCAGAAAAATGTAGGCCCACATCTTCCAATGTAAAGTCACATTTTGACTGTAAATTCAATTCACACCGTGCCAAAGCAGCTACGTAAGCCACAAACGTACACAGTAACATAAGCCCACAGGCCTTTAAAACTTCAATTTGTGATAATACCATAGGTAATGTTATAAGCCCAGAACCCACAGCAGTCCCCACAAGTAAAAAAATAGCACTTAACGTCTTCTTTTTCATAAAAATTAAACAAACAACATTGCTGAACGACAATATACCTCAAAACATTACCGTAACTTTGAAATAGCAATCTTGGAACAAGATATTTTTTGAGAACAACCGATAACTAATATCTCACAACGGCACAACAGCCGTATCGCATTCTATGCAAACAAATATATCTTAAATAAAACATCAACCAACAAAGTAAAGTGTAAAAATTCAAAGTGGGATGTCAACCTAGAAATTTACACATGCCCACGTTCTTTTGAACGATTGGAAAATACCGCAAGATAAACTGCTTTTAGACCTTCAGAACGGTAAAACGGCAAATCTTACCACAATATTTTGTAAAAACTACGTTTAATTCTTGTATTTGAAGGAAAGTTTTATTTAATTTTTCTTTAATACGCAATAAGGACAACTTATGAAGCGTATTAAGGGATACAAAAATCTCAATCAATCAATAATAAATAAATGAATACAGGTACAGTAAAGTGGTTTAATCACAAAAAAGGATTTGGGTTTATACAACCTGAATCGGGTAACAAAGATGTGTTTGTACACATCACGGCATTGCAACAAGCACGTATTGATACGTTGACCGAAGGCCAAAAAGTACGCTACGAATTGATTACGTCACACGGTAAAACTTCCGCTGGTAATCTTCAACTTTTGTAATAAGACTACCCTTAAATCACAAAGGCCATTCCACAAGGAATGGCCTTTTTAATGTAACAATAAATATGAAAAAAACAGGAAATATTTTTACACACGTCCAAGGCGTTGTAAATCTATTTTTTTGGAAAATATATCATAAATTATTATTTTGTGGGTTTGTACAGGGTTAACAATGAGTTGCCCCTAGGATATCTCCATAAATGCAGAACATGTGACAAAATAGCTTCTGCATGCACCAGCAAACAGATAAAACTAATGATTACGGAGCAACCGTTTTTACGATCTTTTTAGGGCACGTACGAGTGCATTTCCAATATCTGCAGGGTGTAAGGCCACCTCTACGCCGGCCGACTTTAATGCATTCATTTTGGAAATGGCGGTACCGTTATTGCCGGAAACAATTGCTCCCGCATGTCCCATGCGTCTACCAACAGGTGCCGTTTGACCGCCGATAAAGGCGGCAACAGGTTTATGGACATGCTGCCTAATGTAATCTGCAGCGCGTTCTTCGGCAGATCCACCGATCTCTCCAATCAGTACAATGGCTTCCGTTTGAGGATCCTCATTAAAAGCTCTCAATACATCGATGAAATTTGTCCCCACAATCGGATCTCCGCCTATACCTACACATGCAGATTGCCCGTAGCCGCATTCGGTCAACTGACATACCGATTCGTACATCAAAGTTCCGGAACGAGAAACGACACCGATGGAACCTTCTTTGAAAATAGCATCCGGCATAATACCCATTTTACATCTCCGGGGGACAATAATTCCGGGAGAATTAGGGCCAATGAGTCGGGTCCGAGAACCCCATAACTTCCGCTTCACCATCATCATGTCTCGAATGGGGATACCTTCCGTAATGCATACAACCCACTCGAGACCTCCATCGATAGCTTCCAAAACAGAATCCGCCGCAAATGCAGGCGGAACAAAAATTAAGGAGGCCGTTGCGCCTGTTGCCTGAACAGCATCTTCTACGGTGTTAAATACGGGGATTTTATGCAATACGTAACCGCCTCCCCTACCAGGGGTGACACCGGCTACGATACGACTGCCATAATTTAAACATAGCTCGCCGTGAGCTAAACCATTTTTTCCGGTAATCCCCTGAACTAAAATACGGGTAGATGCGTCTATAAAGATGCTCACAATTACATGCCTTGTGCTCGACGAATAATTTCCTTTGTGGCCGCTTCCAACGTATCGCTTGTAACCAAAGGCAAAGCGCTCTGCTGCAGAATTTGATGAGCACGTTCAACGTTGGTACCCTTCAGACGAACCACCATTGGAAGATTCAATGCTATGGACTGTGCGGCCGTAACGATCGCTTCTGCCAATAGATCGCATTTTAAAATACCGCCAAAAACATTAATAAAAATACCCTTAACGCAAGGATCTTTTAAAATAATCTTGAAGGCTTTTTGAATTTGTTCTGCGCTGGCGCTACCACCTACATCAAGGAAATTGGCGGGTTTACCTCCAAAATGTTGAATCATATCCATCGTTGCCATCGCTAAACCGGCTCCATTCACCAAACAGGCGATATCGCCATCCAACGCAACGTAATTCAATTTCGATTTTGCTGCCTCAACTTCTCTGGGATCCTTTTCATGAGCGTCAGTCCATTGCTCATAATCCTTATGGCGGAACAGCGCATTGTCATCCAATTGAATTTTTGCATCCAACGCCATCAAATGTCCATCTTCATTTAACACCAAGGGATTCATTTCGACCAGCAGGGCATCCACTTGCATAAATAACCGATACAAATTTTTAAGTAGTTGTACGCACTCGGGCAGCATTTCAGAAGACAGTTGAAGGAAAAATGCCACACGACGCGCTTGAAAATCGGTTAGGCCCATAAGTGGATCGATCAAAATTTTTAAAATCTTCTCCGGATCCGTTTGAGCTAATACTTCTATTTCGGTACCACCTTCTGCCGATGCGATCAAAACGGGGCAATGATGTTCGCAGTCCACCATGATAGAAACATAAAATTCTCGACGAACGCGAATGCCTTCCGTTAAATAAACTTTCCGTACATGCTTGCCCTTGGGGCCCGTTTGTCGCGTGACGAGGGTACGATCCAACATGGTATCGATACTTTCACGCGCTTCTTGCCTATTTTTAGCGCATTGAACGCCTTTGCAACCATTTTCAATAAAATGACCTTGACCGCGTCCACCCGCATGGATTTGCGCTTTAACAACGATCATTTTACCTTGCTCAAAAGCATTCAAAGCGTTTTCAATAACATCCGGTTGGCAAGATGCGATGCAAATACCTCTGGGGGTGGGGATTTGGAATTTTTTTAACAAAAGCTTTGCTTGATACTCATGAATATTCATACGAATCATATTTTCTACGCAGATTGGTGGGAGGAATGCTCAACATCTCGCGATACTTCGCAACCGTTCTGCGGGCAATCTTCACATTTTTCTGCGCCAAAATTTCAACAATCTTCTGGTCACTGAGAGGCTTTGTCTTATCCTCCTGCTCAATAACTTTTTGAATTTGTCGTTTTATGATAGTATTAGCAATAGAGTCTCCTGAATCCGAATTCAACCCCTTTGTGAAAAAATATTTGAAATCAAAGATACCGAAGGATGTTTTTACAAATTTGTTCGCAACGGCGCGACTAACGGTGGTTTCATGAATACTTAACTCTTCCGCAAGCGACTGAAGAGTGAGCGGTTTTAAATGTTTGGGGCCTGCCTCAAAAAAGTCTTTCTGCTTATCAAGGAGTGCGTAAGCAATGCGTTCAATTGTTCTTTGACGATGCAAAATGGACTGGATAAGAAAGCGACCCGAACGCATTTTGAGTCGTAAATAATTTTTATCTTGATGATTGATGGAAGTATCGGACAGTAAATGCTCATAAGTATTGCCGATACACAAACGTGGAATATAATGATTATTGAGGTCTACAACCCATTCGTGCAGATGATTTTTATAAATGGCAACATCCGGAATAACACCTTGTACGTGATGAACTTCAAATCGACGTCCCGGAGCGGGATCTAGCTTTGCAATTTCTTCAATGGCACCTTGAACAGCATCGCAAGAAATGGACAAATATCGCGCTATGTCGACCACTTTATTACGCAGCAGTAGGTCGTAGCATTGATCCAATATTTGAAAAGCTACCGAAGAAGATTTGTTCTGGATTTTCAATTGCTGCAGCAGGCAAGTGCGTGGGCCATCGCAACCGATTCCAGGAGGATCCAATTGTTTTAACGTTGCTATGGCCGCTTGAATGGTTTCGACGTCGGCTTTTGTCTGTTCTTCAATCTTGTGCAAAGGCAGGGTTAAAAATCCCTTTTCATCGATACTACCGACCAAAAAACGAACGACACTTTCGACCTCGTGGGAAATATCCAAAAAACCTATTTGTTCGTACAAATGATCCTGCAATGAAATCTCGGATACGAGTGAATTCATTAGAAAATCGTGTTTGCGGCTACGGGCGATCGCATTGGCTTTAGAATCGGTGGCAAACGTATTGTAATCTTCCCAATGATCTTCGGCATTTACGGGATCGTCTAAACTGACCTCATCCAAGGGCAATTCTTCCAGCGTAGGATTCATTTGCAGTTCTTCCAAGATGACATTACGCAGATCCATGGCTGAAACTTGCAATATTTTCAAAGATTGCCTTAACTGAGGCGCAAGCAATTGCGATTGTGTCTGAATCTGCTCCATTCGCTGAACCATATGCTCATCATACTACAGGCCGTAGACAATGAAAAGAAAATTCTGATATTGGCCGCAATGGAAGGCTGTAGATGCTCTTTGACGCGGCTACCTTATTTATACTTTTCAGGCCATTACTGAATTGCCAACCTGTCCGTTTTCATTTGGCATCACTCGTTCCAAACTTGCATTGTAAAATAAACTTTTTGCTTGCACCCCAAAATGAGAGCACTCTAAACTCAGTAAGTTCTTATGATGAGAAAAAAATTGATACCACTAGGTGCACTAGCGCTTACGCATTCCATAATATGGAATGTTCTCCATCTCCGGGCAGATGTGTTTGAGGACTTAAATCGGACTCATCAGGCGTATCAAGCCAATCCCAACGACCCGCAAGTGGCCGCATCCTACATCCGTCTGTTCGACACGTGGACGAATGACATGGGTAACATTTACGCGGCACACGGTGGAGGGGGCATGTTCGGTTTTGAAGGTAGCTGCGAAGGAGGATTGGCGGATAGAGTTTTGACCCGACGAGGAAACGTACGGTGTTACCCATTTCTCCTGGGATGTTGGCTAAACAACAAGCTTTCACAAACAAAGTGGCATATGGATATTGGGGGTCCGTAATTTAGGTTATGGTACTTTTTTAAATGATGAGCAAAATGCTGAAATTAATGGGTGCTGCTACTGCGGTGCGCCCGCATGGAAAGCCTGCTGCGAATGTTGCCCTGATAATAACACTTCTTGTTGTTTTAATTCCGTTATGTGTATCACTACATGTGGTTTACTGGGTTGCATGCTTTGGTGGCCCGACAAAGACACGGCCAAAGCTTATTTTAAGACGGAAATGGGAGATGAAATAAAACAATATCTCTACGATGCGTTCCGAGCTCGTTCGCTGCGCGAGGTGGGCAATACTAAATAGGTATTTTGTGCGACCTGTGGCGGAGATACTCACGAATGCTTGCGATGCAAGAAACGCAGGGCAGATCAATTTTGAAACATTCTTGCGCACCGTCCACTTGTATCGTTGTTACGTTGGCATTGATTTTGGTAATTGTGCTCAAACGCACTTTGCGCAATACGATTTCGACAACACCAGGGAACGGTTTCACACGTGGTTATTCAATGTCATGCAAGTGCAAAGAAGGGAAGAAGACCCCATCCACGTATTTCTTGTAAGTACGTTGACGCATTGGCGTAACAATGTTTACAGATACATCGACAGGGATAGTCTACCGGATACACCCATTCACCCTTTGGGTTGGTATCAGATAGAACTCCTTTGCCTCATGAATAAACTGCGGGAACTGGTTGCCCTAAGGGGAGAAACGCAGCAACCGATGTTGCTCCTTTTGGCGGTAAAATCTCGAGAATTGGAACAAATTCTGGAACCCAACCGCGCCGAAGAGGTAGGAGCTGCCATGAGAAGAGGGGCAGGTGTTTAAACTTATACGACGTCTTATGTAACTTTCAGCTTGATACGTCCTGCAAAAATCGGCAGATATCCTCCTTTAAAACGATCCCTTGCAAGCAGCTTTTAAATTTTGCACGCAAGAGATCGGTATAAATATTACGACATTCTTGCGATGGCTCCCTCCGTGGAAGCGGCATTTTGTCTGTATTCTTGCAAAATGGAGAGAATGGTTTTCAAAAAGTTGAAGAAGGCTTCCATGGATTTTTCGTCCATTGATTCCCCTTGTTTCCAAAATTCCAATTGCGCATTGGCCTCTTCCTTTTTTATTTCGGCTTCCTGTTGTTCTGCACTGTATCCTGCAGCTGTGAGACCCATGGCCCCTTGCACTAATTGCCCCGAACCTTGTCCAATTGTTCCGGCCGATTGGCCAAAACTATTCAGATTCGATGTTTGAGAGGAAGTTGCTTGTGAAATATCGGTGGTTCCTGGCGCCGTCGCAAAGTGGGGATCACTTTTCAGTTTTGATCCAGAAACACCTGCACAACCAACTTGCACGGTACCGGCTACAATACCAATGCTACCGGATACAATCTGTCCTACGGCCTGCATTTTAGCCGCTTTGTAAGCGGCTTCTTTGGACTCTTCCATCGCCGCCACTTTCGTTGCTAAAGCGTTAAGTACACCGTTGAGATCGTTGAGGTCACCCTGACGTTGGGCATTGATCATCAATGTAAATGCCTGCAACAACAGCTTCATCAAACCACGTATATCGTCGTCCGTGATCATTTTACTACTTGGACTTATAACGGGCGTTCTTGGCATCGAAATACTTTCGATGGTTCCATCTGCGAAAAGGGCTTTTACATCATTGAAACTGCCGCTAGTAATTTGTGCAATTCCATCTTTACTGATCGTATACGAATCACCTGTCTTTGTAATCGTATAAGACCCATCCTTCGCATCGTCTTTAGCATTGAAGCTCACATTGTAGGTACCATTACTGTAATTTTGTAGGCTACTCATATCTGGTGTACTCATAAATTTCCTTTTATCTCATTTCACATTATGCAACGTATCGTTACGATCTTGCCACGTGTGTAATTAATTTCGACGCATTCCGAAATTTCTTTAATGATTAAATGACCTAGAGCATACTTTTTGCCAAAATTGGAAAAGAAGGGATAAAATTGTAAACCCAATTATGAGCCTAGTGTTTTGAGGACAGTTGCAGAGGCCAATACATCCATGTTCTGTACGTATGCAAGCATCAATTCAAGGTATCGGTAGCCGCTTTGACGTTACTTCCACAACGAAGCGTTAAAGATACTTATTGGAAACCCACCTTACGTTATCCTCAACGATTACCTTACTTAACCGCAACAATTTTTTGTTTACATCCGTCTTATTCTTCACTATAGTTGATATGTCTTATGGCCTCTCAAGAAACCGATCAAGTTGAAAATCAAAGGCAAAGTGATGCTGCAACGATGCCCGCCGGTCAACTTGTTTTGCGTGTATTGTCAGGACCGCACATGGGGGCAGAAATCGATCTGCAGGAAATCGCCATCGTTATCGGCAAAGAAGCCGCGTGCGACGTGGTCCTCATCGATCCAGCACTCAATGACCAACACGTCAAAGTATTTGTCAAAAACAGTCAAATTAACTTGGAAATACTCAATAACGCTCCCGTAACCGTGGAGGGTACCAACGTAACGGGGACCACCGTACTGCAAAATTTTCAAGCGATTGTCATCGGTTCAACTCTACTATCCATAGGCCCCAACAACGTTACTTGGCCCACCATCTCTGCCGATAAAAAACCGACGCAAGAAACCGTCACAATATCTCAAAATGAACCGACGCCCCAGCAAGATATACCTTCCGCTACACCACCGCCAACCGAAACCACAGCAGTTGATAATACCTCAAAAATTAAAAAGTATGCCATCGCAGGAAGCGTATCTTTGGCCGTATTGTTGATCGTCATCGTAACCCTATTTGCTTCAAAAAAATCCGATGAACCCGATAAACTTGCAACTGCGGTATCCAAACATAGCAAAAATACAATTCTCAACATTTTGCAAAAAAACCACGTCAACAATAACAATATTACCCTAGAAGATAAGCAAAATGCATACGAATTGACCGTTTACGTTGAAACAAATGCTCAAAAACAAAATCTACAAAAAGCCTTATCCCATATACCTTTCAAAAAATTGCGCATTTATTCGCAAGAAAATTTAATACTTCAAGCCCAGGAAGTTTTAAAAAAATTCAAGACCCTCTCTGTTTCAAAAACGGCCGAGCTCAATTCCATCGCAATTCAAGGCTACCTGTATGCAATTGACAATTTACCGAATGTTAAAAATCAACTTTTCGCAGATATTGTCGGTCTAAAATCTATCCAAACGACCATATTAAGTTCAGATGAAGTTTACGATATGGCATCAAACTTGCTTACACAGTACGGGTTAATGGGACTTCTCAACATACAGGCCATCGAATCTGGACTTCTCGTATCCGGCAGCATTCCAACACAAAACGAACCTGTATGGAAAGATGCTCATAAAGCCCTTAAAAACACTTTTAACGGCATCTGTCACATCCTGACACATGTTGCTGTATTGCCGTCGCAATCCGTCAAACGTTCTTTCTTCAAATCACCCATCGCTTCCGTCTCCATTCCCACAGAGGGTGTTCCGTGGATTGATCTTCAAAACGGAGAACGCTACTTTGAAGGAACCACTTTACCTTCAAGCTACGTCATTCAATCCATCACGCCAAGTGGTATCATTCTTAACAAAAACGAAGAATCCATCAATTTAACCCTCAACGAACTATAATCCATGAATCAAAGTCAAAAAATTATTCTTGTGGAAATGGAAAACCAGCTTAAACAAGACACAACAGGGGCCTTCCGTAGGAAATTGCGCGATCAATTGGCCCAATACAAGCAACTCATCAACCAGTTAATGCCTTCGTCGCCCGATAAAACGCATTTCGACACGCTCGAAAGCCTAAAAATGGCATTGCAACACGCAGAAACAATCGTAACCCACTAATATTATGTCAGCAGATCCAAATTTAGCAGAAACAAACGCAGGTAATTACAAATTTGCAACTCAAACAGCTCTTTGGGACCTCACCAAGGATACAACCATTGATAGAGTTGCCGGTAGCGTCGTCGGCCTCGTTGCCAAAGGCGAAACACAGATGAACGCACTCCTTACAGAGCTGGCAACCATAGATCCAGGGCAACTTGATCAAAGCCGACTCATGGCTGCACAAATGACCATGACGCGTTGGCAATTGGCTTCACAATTGCTAACCAATTTCCAATCCGGTGTCTCAACGGGACTTAAAAACGTGATTCAAAACATTCGTTGATTTTAATGATGAACAACTTCTTACAACAAATTCCCGGTGAACTCCTACAATTGCTCGCCGAAATCGGATACGTAGGTGTCAACAATGGCTTTTTTAAAGAATCTCAGGTCATCTTCGATGCCATCGTTAAAGCACGCCCAGACAGCTTAGATGCGTTACTTGCCCAAGGTATTGGACGCATATTCTCAGGCCAAATTGCCAATGGATCAAAAATTTTATTTAAAGTATTGGAAAAAAATCCAGAAAATGAATTGGCCAAAAGTTTTTTAGCGGTCGCATTTAAAATGACCAACGTCGACTCGCACGCCGTAGCAGCCGCCGAATCCGTTGTCAAATATGGAGAAAATCCGTCTGCCCAACAATTGGCACAAGCCATTTTGGATACTTACAAAAAAGAACTCTCGCCGATGGATTTACAAACCCAACAAGCCAGTCAATTCTCTCAAACATCTAATGCACTGTCATGAGCATCGAAGGTAATGCACTGAGTACCGTCCAAACGCAACAAACCGTCGAGTCCGATATACAAGCTTCGCTTGACGTACGCCCGGATAATCCAGTTACAACAAACTTGGAAATGCCTGAAACTTCTTTGGAAGCGTTTAACAATCCTCCTCCCACTTTAACGCCGCAAATCTCAGAGTTTGAAAACCGTGCCCCCGGTGACGAAATTCTTCTCTCCTTACAGCGCGTCTCCGATAGTCAAGGTACGAATACAAAAGCCATTCAAGACACCCTTAGTCAAATGAGCGCGAATAGCTCAATTACAATTGCGGATACACTTAAATTGCAAAAACTATTGGTGGATTACCAATTAACGCAAGATTTAATATCAAAAGGTACCGACAAAATTAGCCAGGGTGCACAAACGCTTTTCAGAAATCAGTAAACGTATGAATTGGAAAGCAAGTTTTTCTCTGGTAGCATTATTTATCTGTGGGTGTAGCCAACAAACTTTGTACACGGGACTACCGGAAAAAGATGCCAACGACATGGTTGCCATTTTGCTATTCAATCAGGTCAACTGCGATAAAGTCCCTGGTATAGAAGGAACTTGGAATATCGTTGTCGAGAAAAACCAATTTACGGAAGCCGTCAGTCTACTTAACGAAGTGGGTTACCCCAAAGATAAATTTAGTTCTATGGGCGATGTGTTTAAAAAGTCGGGTCTCGTATCCTCACCGCTTGAAGAAAGGGCTCGCTTTATGCATGCCCTATCGGAGCAATTGGCCGAAACTTTAACGCACATCCACGGTATTGTCACCGCACGTGTTCACATCGTCCTTCCCGACAACGATCCTTATTCGGCCAAAACATTACCCTCATCCGCTTCCGTTTTCATCTCTTATTTACCCCAAGTAAACTTGGACGACTGCGTGCGTGACATACGTCAGCTGGTAACCAACAGCATCGAAGGACTTACCTACGATAAAGTCAACGTCGTATTGTTTCCGGCAACCAATCCCAAGGAACGATTACCCCTCAACTTGTCCACGCAAAAAAGTCCGTATACAACTATTCTTTCCATGAAAATCGCCAAAGATTCCGTGCTTAAGTTTTGGTTTTTTCTCGGCGCTCTTTCCGTAGGCGCGATAGCCATCCTCGGAGGTACCATCTTCTTCCTGAAACAAAAACAATCCTCTCAAAGTTAACACATGCTCAGTTCCTTATGTTCAATGCAAAATACTTGTGGACAAACGATAGAAACCAATTTTGTCAATACGTCCAATATAGCCAAACATTGAACGATGTGCATCCACACGCATTAACTCAGTATTTACCTCAAGAATTTCCTTTCCAAAGGATAACAAATAAAAAAATCCTGCAACATCTAAATGCACACCTTCGAAAAAAGTTGGATGTGCTGGAATTTCCCCTAAAAAATTTAGAATCTCCATTACGCAAGTGGCTATTGCTCCCCCTTCAAACTTTACTGGATTTACAGCATCTACTGGGAGCATTATTTTTTGCAGAAACCATCAAAAAAGTTGTCATGAAACGACAGCATGAGCAACTCACATCCCTATTAGGTACCACGATATACGAATGCATTTTGAAACGCGCATCACTTTTTATGCCTCTCCTACCCTGTAATATTACTCCAAAATTTTCGAAACCGGACCTCTCTGCAAATATCATCGAAGCGGGACAATTTTTTCAAGAATATTGCTTGTGCAATTCATCCGAACCACTTTTGAAACGTTTTACGCTAAAATTTAATCCTACGCTTACGTGGAACTTTGAACATCGCACCGATCCCACCGAACAAATGAAACTCATTTCCCTGTGTAATTTATTGATCAACAAAGAATTAAAGTAATAGTTATGATGTTATTGACATTACAATCTAACAAAAAAATATGCCCCGCAACGCGTATTGTTAAGTACGAAGATTATGCTTACGTTGCCCAAGCAGACATTATTTTAGGGGATGCCAAAGCAAAATCCAAAAAAATCATCCAACAAGCAAATATGCAGGCCGAACTCATCATCAATGATGCAAAAAAAACATACGAAGAAGAAAAGCAACGGGGTTTTCAAGAAGGGACAGATGCCAGCCAGGAAAAACATATTGCAATGCTATTCAACATGTTGGCAGGAGGTGTCGATTATTTATCAAAATTGGAGCAAACGCTCATTGACGTCGTTCAGTCCATTACGGAAAAAATTTTGGGAGAATGCCCTGCCCATGAACGAATTACCGCTTTGGTAAAAAATGCCTTGAAGTCCGTACCCAACGGACAATTTTTGAAAATTCACGTGCCACCGGAACAGGCAATTACGCTCAAGACAAAAATTGACGAACTCCTTCAGGCGCAACCTCATCTTGAACGTATTGAAATCGAAGGTAACAATGCGATGCAAAACGACCAATGCATTCTCGAAACGGAAACCGGTATCTTGGACGCCAGCCTGGATGTCCAATTAAACACTCTGATGAAAGCGATTGAATCCATCATCCATTGACAATGCAAACACTTCAAAATTTACTGAGTAAAACTATCCAAGCAACAACACCAATTGCCACAAAAGGAAAAGTTTTGCAAGTGATTGGAACCATTGTTAAAGCCTTTGTTCCGGGTGTAAAAATTGGAGAAATCTGCTCGTTCGTCAACCCCGGAACTTCCAATGAAACTTTGGCCGAAGTTGTCGGCTTTGCCCAGGAAGCGGCCCTTTTAACACCTTTGGGAGACTTGACGGGTGTCTCATCTTCAACGCAAGTGATTCCTTCGGGTAAAACGCACAGCGTTCCCGTAGGTAGTGGACTTCTGGGACGCGTGCTCAACGGCTTAGGCTTGGTTACAGACGAAAGCACTAAAGGCTCTTTTGTTCCGGAAACTTACTATCCCGTATACGCAGATCCACCCAATGCCATGACCCGCAACCCCATTGATAAACCTATGTCGCTTGGCTTGCGCGTGCTAGATGGATTATTGACGTGCGGCGAAGGTCAACGTTTAGGTATATTTGCCGCCGCAGGTGGAGGGAAAAGTACGTTGTTGGCCCAAATCATTCGGAATACGGCGGCAGAAATCGTTGTCTTGGCCCTCATCGGCGAGCGCGGTCGCGAAGTCAGAGAATTCATCGAAAGAGACCTAGGCGAAGAGGGCCTACAGCGCTCCGTACTGGTCGTTGCCACATCCGATCGCTCATCTATGGAACGTTTAAAGGCGGCCTACGTCGCCACCAGTGTGGCAGAATTTTTTAGAGACCGAGGTAAAAAAGTCCTGCTCATGATGGATTCGGTCACTCGATTTGGGCGAGCGCAGCGCGAAATCGGTCTCGCCGCAGGGGAACCGCCAACGCGAAGAGGATTTCCGCCCTCCGTTTTTTCAACATTGCCAAAACTCATGGAACGTGCCGGCCAATCCGATAAAGGTTCCATAACGGCACTTTACACCGTTCTGGTGGAAGGGGATGACATGACGGAACCCATCGCCGACGAAACGCGCTCCATTTTGGACGGACATATTATTCTCTCACGAAAATTCGCCAGTGCCAATCACTATCCCGCCATCGATGTTTTGGCAAGCGTCAGTCGTGTTATGAATGCCATTGTTTCCAAAGAACACAATAAAGCTGCCGGAAAATTTAGAAACATGTTGGGTAAATATCAAGAAGTCGAACTTCTACTGCGTATTGGAGAATACAAAAAAGGAAGCGATGCAGAAGTAGACGAAGCAATTAAAAAAATGCCAGAACTAAATAACTTTCTGAAACAAAGCTTAACGGAAAAATCTTACTATGACGAAACGGTGGAACGCATGATCGCACTGGTCAATGCGTAACCAACCCATAAAATGGACCCGAATACGTATTGTCTACCGTTGAAATGTTGATTTACAACCCCAATAATACCGCTCTTACGGAATTTTTTCAACCCACTGGCTAAAGAAAAGACGCATGAAGTATGAGTTAGAAGATTTATTACGCGTCCGCAATTTACGCAAAGATCGCGCCAGTGATGCGCTCATTAAAGCTCAAAACGCCCTAGCCGAAGCCAAAAAGTTTTGCGAGCAACAAAAAATCAAACTTGAAATGTTTGTTCAAAAAAAACCGAGTTTTATCCGACAAATCTATGACAAACTTTTTCAAAAACCACAATTTAAACGTAACTACATGGATCTCATAGCGTTTAAACTTGGGAAACTCGACGAACATCAATCAAAGCTTGCAATTGCTCTCCAAAAAGCACAAAATTTAGAAGAGGAGGCTGCCAAAAAGGTAGAGCAATGCAAAGCAGCCCTTAAGCAAGCGACCGTTGAAATGAATAAAATAGAAGAACATAAGGTCACATGGAAAGCGGAAGTCAGTGCACTGGAACAAGTTGAACAAGATAAAGAATTAGAAGATTTTAAAGTCAAAAGCAATAAGGAATAACGTATGCCCCAAGTCAATACACCTCAAACTATAACACCTGACCCATCTTACGAAGAAGCCACGCAAGACGTGGCAGAACCTACACTCTCGGCCGATCCACTGTCGGTGGAAGCTTTTAATAAACTCCTGCAAAAATCGGCCGTGCAGACGCAAGATCAACTGAAAGCCTCTCCCCAATGGACACCGCTTAATCCACAAATGTCTAAAGATGATATTGTCCCTGGCACACCATCAATGAAATCCAATGATGCCGCAGGTACGGTAGGCCTACTGCCCACATTTCCAAATGCAGGTAAAATGTTCACACAGACGGCAATTCAGAATCCCGAGACTCACGTTGATCAACCCACACTCAAAGATGGGACTGCGACCTTTACACAATTGACGGAGAATAATGAAGTAATCAGACAATCATCTGCCAGTGTTACAACCGGTCAAACACCAGCAGAAAATCGACCCACGGCCTCACACTTAGATGATACAACATCCAACAATCCTTTGCCCGTAGGGCTACTCTCTTCTGCAAATAACGGTGATACGATTTTGAATAATCTTCAAAGCTTTTCGCAAACGAGCTCAAATACCGCCCTAGATCATAGTCATCGCCTACAACAGATTAAAACAGAACTTGTAGATCAAATTTTAATTTCGAGCAACGCTTTAGAGAACAAGCAAGTTGTAAAAATTGCGCTGAGTCCACAACTGCTGGCGGGAACCGAAGTAAGCTTACAAAAACAAGGCAATAATTTACAGGTGACTTTTGTGACAACCAATACGCAATCGGAAATGTTTTTGGTCAATACCCAACCCAACTTGCAAGCGCATTTGGTGGAACGCCTCAATCATTTTCAAGACATTTCTGTCTCCGTTAACGGCACAAAAGGGAACGCTGCCTCTGCACAAGGTCAACCACAGGATGGGCGCTCCAGAAATCGTTACGAGTATCAAACGCCTGAAGACAGCGAATAATGGATAAATTTACACCCAAAATTCAACTGAATCCTCAATGCGTTCAATTACTTAATGCATGGGTAAATCCATCGCAAGTGCATTGCACGTCCAATAATCACACGTATTGTTTTGAACTAAGCCCCATTGTCGGCGAACAAACCATCGCAACATTAGGCTATCGATGGGAAAATCAAAATTTAAACATTGGACTGTTAAATAATTCATTTCTCAGTTTTTTGGATCCGCAACTTGAAGAGCTTCACTTGGAAACTTGCGATCCAGAAATCCAAATCTGTTTATTGGATGCATGCCATGAATTTGTGGCCGAATTACTCAACCAGCTTAATACAAGTGCCGTCGAATTAAGCCAAATACAATCCACACCTGCCGAAATCAAAAACGGATTGGCTACGCTCTACATCGTTAATGACCAAAAAAAATGCGCCCTTCAATTGTTTAACGACGATGCCAGTGCCCTTTTTTTTCAAAAAGTAAAAGCAAATAAGCCCGACCTAAACCCCAATTTCAACATTCATCAAATTCCATTTATTTTTAGAATTGAACGCGGATGTACACGCATTTCTTTGGACGAGCTTAAACAACTACGTACGGGCGATATCCTGCTAACGCAAGAACGCGTGCGGGCACAAAATAATCTGGTTAGATTTCATGCAAACCAGCTTACTTTCTGGGCAAAACAAATTGCCATCAATAAATTTGCAATTCAAACACCTCTTATGGACGAAACAAACGACTTACCTGCAGGCATCATTCCAGAAGATGATATCAAAACGCCAGAAGATGTAGCCGCCGAAGTACCTGCTGCGGATGCATCGACCGAAGATGAAAAAAGCCAAAGTGATCAAACGCCTAAATCCGTTGCCATCAATCTTGATCAATTGCCCATTCACATCACATTTGATGCGGGAGAAAAGATACTTTCACTGGAAGAAATAAAAAATCTACACATTGGCTACACTTTTGAAACGGATCATACCATTGACGATCCTGTCAAAATCAAAGCCAACGGAAAAATTATCGGAGAAGGTGAATGGGTGTGCATTAACGAGCATTTTGGAGTTCGAATAACTCAATTGAACTCATGATTCCAGACACCTCATTTTTATATGATCCCATTGGGATCATTATTTTCCTTGTTTCATTGTCGCTAGCTCCTTTTGTAGCCTTGATGGTTACTTCTTTCGTAAAACTTGTCATTGTCATGAATCTCATTCGCCAGGCTATGGGGTTGCAACAAATCCCACCCAATATGGTTGTTAATGGCTTGGCGATTATATTAACCCTCTATATTATGGCCCCTACACTGCAAGAAAGCATTCACAGGGCCTTCGAAACAAATGACATTTTAAAAGCGCGTAAACAATTAAAAGAAGCCTTTATACTCCCCGATAAATTTAAACCGTACATGGCGTCACAAGACAATTCTGGGCTGTCTCTCACATCGTTCACATCTGAATACGCACCGAATGAACGTACCGAACAAATGCTCAACGAAATGAAAGCTTTATTGAATTATACCAAACAACCCATTACACAATTCTTAACGCAACATACACCGCAACGGCAATCTATCTTTTTCATGCGTATGGCTAAACGTTTATGGCCTGCTGCCTACACTAAAGATTTAAAAGAAGATGATATCCTTATTTGCGTTCCTGCCTTCATGCTTTCAGAACTATCCGCCGCATTCGAAATAGGGTTCTTAATTTACCTGCCATTTATTGCAATTGATTTGGTCGTTTCCAACATTCTTTTAGCCATGGGTATGATGATGGTCTCTCCCATGACGATATCGTTGCCATTTAAGCTCATGTTATTCGTTCTCGTCAACGGTTGGTCCAAGTTGGTTGAAGCTTTACTTTTAACTTACATCTAGAATTGAGGAATACGTCCAAAAAATATTAAAATTAAGTGAGATCATATAAAATATATTAACGCTTCCATAAAAGTATCCCTTAGGATTCAAAAAGTACTTCCATGACAGCGATCATCCAGTGTTTACAGCTTGGGCAAAACTAAACTTTAGGATATTACATCTGAATACCTTTACCTTCTGCGTTGATCAACTTCCATGCTAACACGCTTTAACGATCAACAAACTGGCCTCCAGCTACGCTACCTTCGAGAAACATTATCCTCTTCCGCTTGCTGTTTTTGCAACTCTTTAATCTGTTCTTGGGAAGAAGTACGCATAGATCCTATCATTTTTTGAAATAAAAAACGATTGTTGGCTTCTCTCAGCGCTTGCTTTCTATCTGCCGCCGAGACAGAAGCTTGAAAAGCTTCAACGTCTGCAGCTTCAACTGCTGAGGGATCAGCATTTACAACGGCTTCGGCAGTTGAGGTTACAGGCTCTACAGAAGAAACAGTATGAATATTACTTGTCATGAATACATTTTAATTCTAAATTGGCGCCCTATCAACGTAAAAATGATGCAAGCGAAACAATTTTTTTCATCCATTACCGACGGCTGGCCTTTTAAAAATATTCTGTTGCTAGAAATAGAACCATGGGCGTGGTTAAAATTGCTGCCGGAAGCGCTGGCAAGATTTTTTGAGCACTGCCCGCCAGAAAATAGAATTCATTCCATTGTACCTCCTAATTTTCATGTTTTTGGAGATGTGTTCATTGGAGAAAACGTAACACTGCCCCCGTTTGGATATATTCAAGGCCCCACTTACATTGGAGATCATTGCATCCTACGTCCAAGTGTTTATATTCGTGGAAACGTTATCGTAGGGCAACACTGCGTTTTGGGTAATGCCTGTGAATTCAAGCACTCTATTTTGCTCGATCACGTGCAGGTTCCTCATTTTAATTATGTTGGAGACTCCATTTTGGGTATGCATGTGCACTTAGGAGCTGGAGCCATCTTATCCAATGTACGCTTTGACAAAAAGGAAATCCTTATCAAAGGCGACAATAATAAAGTGTACGCAACAGGATTAAAAAAAATGGGGGCAATTATGGGAGATTACACCGAAGTTGGATGTAATGCTGTCTTACAACCCGGAACTTGTTTGTTTCCATATTGTAAAGTGTATCCGTTAAATTCAGTTAAAGGTGTCATCACGTAAGTGCTTGTGTAAATATCTACCAAAAAAACGCCTGCCATCTGTTTACGCTCATGATAATTGTTTTACCCATCAACCCAGGTAAATGCAACGATTTTCCTTGCAATCAGATGGGGACCCATACAAATTAGAATAAGCAGGGGGGATTAGCTCAGTTGGTTAGAGCATTAGCATGACACGCTAGGGGTCACTGGTTCGAATCCAGTATCTCCCACCATTTTCCTTATTGTTTGTGAAATATAAATGTATTACGTATACGCTAGGGGCTTACGGTGTTATTTTGCTATTGGCCGCCTGTTTAAGTCCAATGTCATTTGCTTGTGTCCAATATCTGAATGCTCATTGCACTTACGAGTTTCTAGCCTATTTAGCCAACAAACCTTTTGAACAATACTTTGATCGTTGTCGGCTATTTTCAATTTTTTTAATTTTCCCAATCCTCTTACATTTCTTTAAAGTACGTTGTTCAGAATTCAACATGCAACTTACGCTTCACGCACTCGGAATTAGTATCAAATTCTTTGTATTAGGAATAGGTTTGTGGCTTAGTTTCTTGACCCTAATTTGTTGCAACATAGGATTCCTCGAATTAAAAAACGCGTCCAATACACTACTTTATACAATCGTATCCGCAGCAACCGCCAGCATTTTATTGGCCTGTTTGGAAGAAATTATTTTCAGAGGTTTATTGTTCCGATTTTTTTTAAAAAATATGTCAGAATTTTGGAGCATACATTGGATATCTTTTATGTTTGCTTGTTTACATTTCGCAAACGTTCGCAATTTGGATATACATTGCGCTTTGGCTTTAAAAGGGTTTTATAGTGCTTTTTACTCGCTGGTTGACGTCTTTACACGTATTCAGTGGGCTTATTTTTTTAATCTATACATGTTGAGCTATCTGTTGTGCTTGTGGGTTTTAAAATTGAAAACCCTGTGGAGCGCAATTGGCTTCCATGCAGGCCTCATCTTTACCTTAATGTACGTCAGGCAGCATTACTGTTTTTCAAATGTTTTACATAACCGATGGGGTACCGGCCGCATCACAGACTCGTGGGCCGTTTTCTGTATTTTACTTCTAATCACCATCGTGATATGGCGCACGCGTATTCGAAGTAATTGGCCAAAATAATGAAAACTTAAAATGACAACAGGGTTTACAGTTACTGCTTGTCTAAGTTTTTACATTCTAAGTGCATTGACCAATGTCATGGTATTGGGTGCTTTCACGGAGTCTTGGCTACAATATTTTCGGTGGTCGCGAGAAACGTTAAGCCAAATATACTGCTATGCGACTTTATGCGTCGCAATCACAGCCGGATTGTCGGGAGTATGTTTTGAAAAGCTAGAATTCAAGAAAGCATGCCTTTATTCCAGTTTGTGCTTAGGAAATATTTTGTTGCTCATCAGTTTTCTGCCCCCAGGTAATCCAAATCCACTTTGCTTTACGTTATTCCTGTTTGCATTGCAGTGGCTTGGACAAGGACTCCTCGTCGTAGCATGTCGAACCTCTTTAATGGCCTGTGTCCCTCGCACTCAGCAGGGAATTTTTGCAGGCATCCAAGAATCGTTGGGGATACTCGCCGTGAGTATTTTACCTTTCATTATTCTAAAGATAATCCATCTTTTTAGATGGCAAACGGTACTGTGCTTAGAAAGTCTTATGTACTTTTGGGCTGCTCTTTTGAGCCTTGTAATCAACAGGATTTCCCCAAATATGATGCCTCCAAAACAACGGATGTGCACCCCTTGGTTTTTATTAAAAACAAAAAAATTTTGGCTGGTAAACGGAATCATTAATCTCCCTATTTTATTGAGCTCCGGATACTTCTTTCACCTAGAGGCCCTATGTCAACGCTGGCACATTCGCATACATCAATTGCAATCTTTACTGATGCCTCAAGTTTTGGGCATTATTTGCGTCCACTTGTTGTTGGGTATTTGGGTTACACGTAAGTCATGGAAATTGACACCTCTTCTCATATTGCTGATGGGATCACAATGCGTGTGTTACGCAGGTTTGCTGCATTTATCAAACCCTTTGGGAAAATATGCATACGTGGTTGGTAATGCTCTAGGTTGGGGATTTTTTGGCGTATTGGTCAACATTGCTTGGGAATATTTATACGGCGCCCCCTACAGGGATTTTTGCTTAGGCTGGGCCGTTTGTCTAGGATTCATTTTTAACGCCTTAGGGCCTCTGCTATTTTCTTTAATCGTCTAACGCAACGCTTGTTTTTGGATTTCAAGGTTTAACATCTCTTCCATATTGTACTGTCCCCAATACCATTCCACTTGTGCACGCATAGGTTTTTGGCATCATCATTTTAATCGAACGTACCCAGGTCCAATTCTCATTGTTTTGTAAAAAACTTGCGAATGGTTGCGCAGGTATACTCCAATTGTTCCAACGTTAAACCTGGGAAAATAGGTAAACTTAAAACCTCATCGGCCAGCGTGTGGGCCACATGGGTCGCAATACCTTTATCCGTAGATACATTTTGCATACACGTTTGTAAATCCAGTGTCTTTGGGTAATAAACAGCACTTTCAACGCCATGTTCTTCTAAAAATGATTTCAATGCATTTCGTTGATGGTTGTGCACGCGAATAGTATATTGATTCCACGTATGGTAACGGTGTGGCAATTCTTTGGGCAGCGTTATAAAAGGTTCCAAAGAACCAAGCTGCCGTTGGTACAATTGGGCATTGTGCCGTCTCTGCTGAGTATAATTGTCTACATAGGGTAGTTTAACGTTGAGCAACGCGGCTTGTAAACTATCCATACGAAAATTGCCACCTAAATAAATGTGTTCATACTTCCGAGCAGCACCATGCACCCGCAGGCATCGCGCTTTTTCGGCCAAATTTACATCATTTGTGGCGACGAGGCCTCCATCACCCAATCCACCTAGATTTTTGGTCGGGAAAAAACTAAACGCACTCATCGTACTCCAAGAACCCGCTTGACGCCGATTGTATTGCGCTCCTTGCGCTTGGGCAACATCTTCCACAATCCACAATGCGTGCCTTTGGGCAAAGCCTTGAACAGCCTGGCAATCGCAACATTGACCAAATAAGTGTACGGGGATAATGGCTTTCGTTTTTGGACTCACTTTCCTTTCGGCATCCTCCACATCGATGCCAAAGTCCTCTGCACGAACGTCAACCCACACGGGAATTGCTCCCAAACGCACCACGCAACTTGCCGTTGCAAAGAAAGTAAACGAAGGGCACAGTATTTCGTCCCCCGTGCGAATGTCCAATGCCATCAAAGCGAGCAAAAGAGCATCTGACCCCGAAGATACTCCCAACGTAAATTTGCATCCCAAACATTGAGCCATGGACCATTCAAATTTTTCCACGGCATGCCCGAGAATAAAATTACCCGAATGAATGACGGCGTCGCATGCATCTAAAAATTGATCGTGTAAACCTTTATGGATAGGTGACAAATCAAACAAAGGTACGCGTCGCATATGGACAAAATAAAATTTCGAAACGATAATGCCAGCTGTTTTTTGTAAATTTTATGACCCGTGCATGTAAATTGCTTAACCGAGTAGCCTTATTGACTTTCTTTTGCACGTAATTTTTCAAGATAACATACGTGCAATACTGCTTCATTGTTTGAAAAATCGTACAGTCTTTACCTACATTTATGCAATTTTTTATCTTTTATAATTTTTTAAAGGGACTATTTTGTAGCCATCTTGGGTGTCTAAAACTTGCCATCCTTCCTTCAATAAGATATGTCGAATGTCGTCCGCTTCCTGATAGTTACATACCTGTTTCGCTTGCCAACGTTGTTCTGCCATGCGTCTTACCGGTAAAGGGATAACAACATCATCTGCAGCAAAATGTGCAGGTAGTCCCAAAACGAACATGCATATCCCCAACTCGTACAAAATTTGCTTTGCGTCCAATGATTGTATGTCGGTATCGTTAACAAATGTAAAAAGCTGACCTAATGCTTTGGGTACGTTTAAATCATCGCACAGGCTTTCAAAAAATCCTTGCAAATATTTAACTTTGTCGAGTGTTGAAGCCAACACATATTCTTGTTCAAAGGTTTCTACCGTTAATTGAGCTGTTGCCAACAATCGTGATAAATATTGATAAAGCTTCTGCAGCGCACTTTGGGAAGCATTGAGTAAATCAAATGTAAAATTTAAAGGATGTCTGTAATGCCCGGCCATTAAAGCGTACCTAATGGCTTCTCGAGAATAATTTTTTTGCAACAAAGATGCAACAGTATGCAAATTGCCAAGACTTTTTGACATTTTTTCTCCATCTACCTTCAAATGAGCGATATGCATCCAGTGCCGTGCAAAAGTCCCTCCATAAGCCGCTTCAGACTGAGCAATTTCGTTTTCGTGATGTGGGAAACACAAATCAACACCACCGGCGTGTAAATCTACCGTGGTCCCCAAATATAGACGTGACATCGCGCTGCATTCAATGTGCCAACCCGGGCGTCCCTCTCCCCAAGGACTTTCCCAGTAAACATCTCCATCCTCCGGTTTTCTATGCTTCCATAGTACAAAATCACCTACACACTCTCGTTCATACTCGTCCGCATCATTTAATTCGCCTGCACTATTAATTCCTTGCGTTTGACAACACCGCTGGTCCAAACGCGACAATTTGCCGTAATCCTTAAAAGATGAAATACGAAAATAGACCGATTCCTTCGAAATATAGGCGTGACCTTTTTGCATCAGTTGACTAATCAAGTCCAACTGCGCTTGAATAGTTTCGGTTGCACGTGGTTCTACATCCGGTTTCAACAGATTCAGCCGGCGACAATCCTCCCTAAAAACATCTGTCCAGTGCGACGTAAATGCTTGTAATGATTGCTTTGCCTCTTGGGCACCACGAATTGTTTTATCGTCTACATCCGTTAAATTACGTACATAGCGTGTCTTGGTTCCCAAAGCTTGCAGCACTCTCACCACAATATCTTGAACAATGTATGTTCTGAAATTACCAATATGTGCAGGCCCATACACGGTCGGCCCACAGCAATATATACCAACGTGACACCCCATAGGCTCTACAGGCTTAACTTCCCGTGTCAACGTATCGTATAAATGCAACCGCATAATTTATTAAATACGAAGCATATTAATATCCGGTAATGTGGGTGAGCCACCTACCGATAAATCCCTCAAAAACTGTTCCCAATCCTGCTTTATTTTTCTAACCCTCTCTATGAAATTATTGAAAATGTTGACGAAAGTTTGACACTCCAAGTAAGCAACTTCCATCGAGTAATGCATAATAATTCGATTTGTATTTTCTTCTAAGCCTAATGTACAATACTGAGTGCGTAGGCCATATAAATTCCACTGCAACAAACGCTCTAAACAAGCCGTTTTATTGTTTTCCGGCACAGTTGCAATAGGCGCACAAAAATAAATTTGATCGGACGCATCTGGAACCTCTACGACAAACTCTTGACCTGCTTCATCCGTAGAAGCAAAAATTCCCTTTTCGTTCAAACGAAAAATTTTTCCGCTTGTAGTACTTAAGGTTTTCAACCAAAGATCCACTTGCTCTCTTGCATACATACTCATGTTATTTAATCATCTGTTTACCGTGACGTGCAAGTTTTTTAACCTTCATTGTTATAAAATTCAAACAATCTCTCTGAGCATCAACATCAAAAATAATCTTTTGACCCGATTTGATTTTACGTTCCAATAATGCATCGGCCAATACATCTTCAACATAACGCTCAATGGCCCGCTTTAAAGGACGTGCTCCATATTTATCGTCAAATCCTTTTTCAACCAAAAAGTGCTTTGCGTCTGTCGACAAAAATAACGCGAGGCCTTTTTCTCGTAATCTAACCGCAATTTTTTTAACTTCTATTTCGACAATCTTTTGAATATGTTCTCGTTCCAATGGACGAAACACAACGATGTCACTTATCCGGTTTAAGAATTCAGGTTTAAAGGCAGACTTACTGGCTTCTTGTACTTTCCCTTTCAATTGTTCAAATGCAATGGCCTTAGAAGGAATATTAAATCCTAGTCCCGTTGTCTTTTGCAACGCTTCCGCACCCACATTGGACGTCATTACTAAAATCGTATTGCGGAAATCAACGGTCCGTCCCACACTGTCCGTTAACTTGCCTTCTTCCAGTACTTGCAGTAAGATGTGCGTTACATCCGGGTGTGCCTTTTCAATTTCGTCGAATAAGATAATCGAATACGGTTTCCTACGAATAGCTTCTGTCAATTGTCCACCTTCTCCATAACCCACATAACCGGGTGGTGATCCAATAAGGCGTGCAACTGTGTGCTTTTCCATGTATTCCGACATATCAATTTGAACAATGGCATTTCTATCGCCAAAAATTTGTTCGGCCAAAACTTTTACCAAATGCGTTTTTCCAACACCCGTGGGACCTAGAAATAAAAAAGAACCTGTAGGTTTTAGTGGATCCTTCATATCAACTTTTGAGCGTTTTAATGCACGACAAACAATATTCACAGCTTCACTTTGTCCGATGATCTGCTGATTTAAAATCTTATCCAAATTTAAATAATGTTTTGTCTCTTTTGATCCCATCCAATCGAAAGGAATGCCTGTCCAATCGAAAATGATTTTCTGTAACAAATCTTCTTTGACTTCCACAGCGTGTGCACGGCACGCTTGCCTCCACGTGTCCATTTTTGTTTCTTTCTCACGTTTTAGAGTTTGTTCTTCGTCTCGCCAATGTGCAGCTTCTTCAAATTTCTGCGACTTAATTGCCACTGATTTCTTAAGAGCCGCGTCTTTTAAAGCATCATCTATGTCTTTTACAGAAAAAGTTTGTTTTACCGCCTGCATACGCGCACGGGACCCAGCTTCATCAATCAGGTCAATGGCTTTATCCGGGAAAAATCGATTCGCAACGTAACGGTCCGTTAGGCATACGGCTTTTTTTATGACTCCATCTGACAAATGTACATTGTGAAATTTTTCGTAGTGTGACTTCAATCCCTTGAGGATTTCTACGGTATCTTGAATGGATGAAGGTTCAATCAAAACAGACTGAAATCGACGATTTAAAGCTGTATCCTTTTCAATATGTTGTCGATATTCATCCAAGGTCGTCGCACCGATACACTGAACATCTCCACGTGCCAATGCCGGCTTTAAGATATTAGAAGCATCCATAGAACCTTCTGAAGATCCCGCTCCAACAATGGTATGTAATTCGTCTAAAAATAGAATGACATTTTTACTCTCCTTAACTTCATTCATAACATTTTTAAGACGCTCCTCAAATTGACCGCGATATTTTGTTCCGGATAGCATCAATGCCAAATCCAAAATAAATACCCGTTTACCCAACAAAGACTCCGGAACTTCCCCTCGTACAATACGCTGTGATAACCCCTCCACAACGGCTGTTTTACCGACTCCAGCTTCACCAATGAGTACCGGATTGTGTTTTGTGCGGCGACATAAAATTTGAACAACGTTATCAATTTCTCTGTTACGACCAATGACGGGATCTAATTGGCCCTCTTTGGCTTTGGTTGTTAAATCTATTCCAAAGTTACGCAGCGTGTACGTTTTACAGGAAGATGACCGTGTACTGTAAAGATTATCCAAAACACTTTTATCCTCTTCATCTTCGTCGATATCTTCTCCATCGTCACCGTCTTCTACATTTTCTGGAGCCAATTCCGATAAAATTTCTTTTCGACATTCTTCGGGATCAACGTCCAGAGTCTTTAAAATTTTCGCCCCCAACCCATCGCCTTCTTCCAAAATTCCCAAAAGAAGGTGCTCTGTACCCACATAAGAATGATTTAACTCATGCGCAACTTTCTCAGCCAATCCCAACACTTGGCGAACACGCGGTGTTAGGGGAATATCCGTCGTAGGCATAGAGGTGTCTTGATGCACGACACCTTCCACCAAATGCTTACCTGCCACCATATGCTTCTGCAAAGCATCGTGGACCGTTTCCACATCCAATCCCATGCGTTGTAGTACACGAACGGCAATGCTTTGTTTAAGTTCTAACAAACCTAACAAAAGATGTTCGGTCCCCAAATAGTTTTGCTGCAACTTCAAGGCCATACTTTTGGCCAACACGAAAACTTGTTGTGCTCGTGGCGTTAAATTATGAAACATAGTTCACTTCCTCTTTTTTTACTTTAAAATCAGGCTCAGGGAATTTTAAAAAGTATCGGTGTAGTAATTTTGCTCTCTCTCGGTTGAGTTCTTTGCCCTTCAAAGGTTGCGGTAACAATAATTGCAAATGAGCAGGTTGAATTTCTTGCTTGATCTTATACAAAATGCGTCTTTTTTCTTTCGGGAAAAATCCCAGATCAACCGCCAAGATAATGAGTGAAAGCAAATTGGTAGCTTCCTCAGCTCCCACTTCAAAACATGCACGTAAGATACCCAGTGCCCGCCCAATGTTGTCAAATAACTCGTGGGGTGTTGTACGAAGTAATTTCTTACGTGCCTCAGTTTCTTTTTTCACTAATAGATGGATCACATGTTCAACGCGATCCAATAATTCATTTTCACTAAACCCCAAGCTTGTCTGGTTGGATACTTGAAAAATATGTCCAATGGCTTTCGATTGTTCCCCATATACACCTCTTAAAATCATACCCATTTCAGCTAACGAACGTCCTACTTGCATGTGCTGATTCGTAAAGACTAATCCCGGCAAGTGCAGCATGGCTGATGCGCGTATGCCTGTACCTAGATTGGTAGGACACGCCGTTAAATATCCTAAATGGGGTTGAAACGCATAATCTAAATATTGCTCTAGGCAAGAATCCAAACGATCCAATCGACGCCACAAAATTTTGAAATTGGGTTGAACATCTAAAACTTGTAATCGTAAATGATCCTCTTCATTGATCATAAAAGCAAACTTATTTTTCTTGTTTAGAATGACCCCTGCTCCTACTTTGTTTTTAGCCAAATCAACACTTATCTGATGGGCTTCCATGAGTGAAGTACACGTTAACTCATCCAATGCATCCAATTGAAGGCAAATGGATGCATTGTTACCATCCGATTGCATGATAACATCAGAACACGTATCAAAAATTTCCTTTCTTTGTTTTTCGGATGCCTGCTGTGGAAAAGGATAATGCATTAAATTTCTGGCCAAACGAACACGAGCGCTCAGAAAAATAGGTTTTGTGGAGGTTGCCGTAACCATCCATTCGTCCATGTTAAACTTTGTATGCATAAACTTACAACCTTGTGTACCTTATTTTTTCTTAAAAACACACAAGCTTCTTGGTAATATATATCGGCATTCCTACTGTTTTATTAAATCAAAAAATTTCGTGACATTCTCCAATAAACACCAAAGCAATGCAAGAAAATATTTTCTTGCATTACTCCATCCATTTTTAGCGTATAAAACTGGTAGTCTGTTACATCATACCACCCATGCCACCACCCATATCGGGTGTAGGTGCCGGTTTTTCTTCGGGTAATTCGGCAATCATGCATTCCGTTGTCAGCAATAAGCCAGCCACGGAGGCTGCATTTTGCAGAGCCGCACGTGTTACCTTGGTTGGATCCACAACACCGGCTTTTACCAAATCTTCGTACGTGTTGGTTGCAACGTTGTAACCGTAAGCCCCCGAATGTTTTAAGACTTCCTGAACCACCAGAGAGCCGTCAACACCGGCGTTTTGACACAATTGACGCAAAGGCGCTTCAATGGCACGACGCACAATGGCAGCACCCACCGCTTCTTCATCTTTTAAATTTAAAGCTTCAATCGCTTTGGCTGTGCGCAACAGGGCAACGCTACCACCCGCAGAAATACCTTCTTCCACGGCTGCACGCGTTGCATGCAATGCATCTTCGACGCGCGCTTTCTTTTCCTTCATTTCTGGTTCCGTGCTAGCACCCACGTGAATGACGGCAACACCGCCCGCCAGTTTTGCCAAACGTTCTTGCAATTTTTCACGATCATACTCGGAAGAACTTTCTTCGATTTG
Source organism: Puniceicoccales bacterium (assembly GCA_031283895.1). GTDB lineage: Bacteria > Verrucomicrobiota > Verrucomicrobiia > Opitutales > UBA9783 > CABUVL01. The sequence goes on from JAITAV010000010.1 coordinate 127,308, forward strand.
ACGACGAATTTGTTTTACCCGAGCTTGGATATCCGACGATTTACCGGCGCCTTCAACGATGGTTGTATTTTCTTTATCAACCGTAACGCGCTTTGCACGACCCAAGTCTGTCAACTGGATACTTTCCAATTTAATACCCAAATCTTCCGTAATACACCGTCCCCCCGTCAACGTAGCAATATCTTCCAACATCGCTTTACGACGATCTCCAAAACCTGGGGCTTTTACGGCACATACGTTGAGAGTACCTCTTAACTTATTGACGACCAATGCGGCTAATGCTTCACCTTCAACCTCTTCCGCAATAAGCAGTAACGGTTTGCCGGTTTTAGCCGTACTTTGCAATAAAGGTAACAAATCGTTCAAACTGCTGATTTTCTTTTCGAAAATTAAGATGTAAGCGTCTTCCAAAACGCACTCCATGGATTCCGAGTTGGTGACGAAGTACGGACTGATGTACCCTTTATCAAATTGCATTCCCTCAACAACATCGAGCGTTGTTTCAATGCTCTTATTCTCTTCAACCGTAATGGTGCCATCTTTACCTACTTTATCCATGGCTTCCGCGATGATGTCTCCAATTTCTTTATCCCAATTGGCCGATACGGTTGCCACTTGACGTATCTCTTCACGATTACTTACACCCCGGCTATTTTTAGCTAATTCTGCAACGCCTGCTTCGACGGCTTTGTCAATTCCACGTTTCAAGAAGATAGGATTGGAGCCTGCGGCCACATTTTTTAAGCCTTCACGATAAATTGCTTCCGCTAAAACAGTGGCTGTCGTTGTCCCATCACCCGCGTTATCGGCTGTTTTGGAAGCTACCTCGCGAACCATCTGAGCCCCCATGTTTTCAAATGGGTCCTTCAATTCAATTTCTTTGGCAACCGTTACGCCATCTTTTGTAATGGTTGGAGCACCAAATTTCTTATCAATGAGCACATTACGACCCTTAGGACCCAGCGTTATTTTCACCGCTTTCGCCAAAGTTTCCACACCTGCTAACACTTTTTTACGTGCCGCTTCGTCAAATTTCAATTGTTTTGCTGACATACGCTTTATTTCCTTTCAAATATTAATTTAATACACCTAAAATATCATCTTCACGCAACAAAGTAAGCTTTTGGTCACCTATCTTTACTTCAGTACCTCCATACTTACTAATAAGTACCTTATCCCCTGCTTTAACTTGAAAAGGAACCAGATTGCCTTCTTTGTCTTTTTTACCTGTTCCCAAAGCAACCACCTCTGCCTCCTGAGGTTTTTCCTTAGCAGAATCAGGAATAATGATGCCACCTTTAATTTGTTCATTCTCTTCGATCATTTTTACCAATACACGATCTCCAAGTGGTTTAATGTTTACTTTCATAATTTTTATCTTTGTTAAGGGTTAAATTATTCTTTTTTATTGTTATCATCGACAACCTCAAAGTCTGCGTCTACGACGTTATTCTTGTCTTTCTTATCGCTTTCGTTAGCATTTGAAGATGGCTGGTCTTTACCTTCTGTCGAAGTATTTTGCTGAGCATTCGAATACAAAATATGTCCAATTTCCTGCAAAGAATTCATGAGGTCCGTTTCCGTTGATTTCAAAGTACTTGCAGAAACCGCTTTGTCCTCAAGTATCTTTTTGGCATCTTCCAATTTTTTTGCAATCATCTCTTTCTTTTCGGCGGGTAACTTGTCTCCAAATTCTTTCAACTGCTTCTCGGCTTGATAAACTAAGCTATCCAAACGATTGAATGTTTCTATCCGTTCCCGTTCCGCCTTATCTTGTTCTGCAAACTGCTCGGCTTCTTTGCGCAGACGTTCGACTTCTTCTTCGGAAAATCCGGAAGCTCCTGAAATAGTAATCTTTTGATCCTTTCCGCTGGCAATATCTTTGGCCGTTACGTGCAAAATACCACTCGCATCAATGTCAAAAGTGACTTCAATTTTTGGTTCACCTCGGGGTGACATGGGAATTCCTTCCAAACGAAACGTTCCTAAAATCTTATTATCTTTCGCCAAAGAACGTTCCCCCTGAAGTACTTTTATGTCCACGGCCGTTTGGTTGTCGGCGTACGTTGAAAATGTTTGCGTCTTTTTGGTTGGAATGGTCGTATTTCTATCAATCATGGGGGTAGAAATACCACCTGCCGTCTCAATACCCAATGTCAGTGGTGTAACGTCCAACAGCAATACATCATTCACTTCTCCACGTAGTACGCCTCCCTGAATGGCAGCTCCAATGGCGACCACTTCATCCGGATTAACTCCCTTATGAGCCGGCTTCCCGGCTAAAGAATTAGCCAATTCAATTACTTTGGGCGAACGCGTCATTCCTCCCACTAAAACCAACTCATCGACTGAATGGCTGTCCACCTTGGCATCCTTTAGACATGCGTTGAATGGCGATTTCATGCGTTCGTACAACCCATCACAAATTTGTTCTAATTTTGAACGCGTCAGTTTCACATTCAGGTGTTTGGGACCACTTGTATCTGCCGTAATAAAAGGTAAGTTAATGTCTGTTTCCTGTGCCGAAGACAATGCAATTTTAGCTTTTTCTGATTCCTCTTTTAAACGTTGGTGAGCCATAGGGTCTTTGCGCAAATCAATACCATTTTCGGATTGAAATGTATCGGCTAACCAATTGATGACGGTTTTATCCCAGTCGTCACCTCCCAATTGGGTATCACCATTTGTTGCTTTGACTTCGAAAACGCTGTCGCCGATCTCCAAGACGGATACGTCAAACGTTCCACCGCCCAAATCAAAAACGGCAATGGTTTCTTCCTTCTTTTTATCCAGTCCGTAAGCCAACGACGCAGCCGTCGGTTCATTGATAATTCTTAAAACTTCTAACCCGGCAATGGTTCCCGCATCTTTCGTTGCCTGGCGTTGAGAATCGTTAAAGTAAGCCGGTACCGTAATGACAGCCTGTTTTATAGATTCTCCCAGATAGGCTTCCGCGTCCGCCTTCAACTTTGCCAGTACCATGGCGGAAATTTGTTCCGGAGCAAATCGTTCCGTCTTTCCATTGACCTCGCATTCAATCCATGCATCTCCATTTTTACCTTCCACAATTTTGTAAGGAACATTTTTTATTTCCGCTTGCACTTCACTAAATTTACGACCCATAAGACGTTTTGCCGAGAAAACTGTATTTTTAGGATTCGTGATGGCTTGACGTTTTGCGGCTTGCCCTACCAAACGTTCACCTCCTTTAGTAAAGGCCACAATCGATGGTGTTGTGCGCGCACCTTCCGCATTCGGAATCACAACCGGCTCGCCGCCTTCCATAATGGCCATACACGAATTCGTCGTTCCCAAATCTATTCCCAAAATCTTCCCCGTTGTCCTTTGCATGCCTCATAAGGTTGCAATTTTTGTGCCAATTTTTATAATTTGTTCATTATGAACAGAATCTTTTTAAAATGGATACGGGTGACGATGCATGATTGTGCCAATGTGTCACACGATGCGTCTCATCTTATCACACATCCGCTGGCCCAAATATGTATCGGACATCAAAAGTTTTGATATCCGCACAATGTGCATGATGCATTGTGCATGCTACACATCGTAAATGCTTAAGCTTTTTGCCATAAAATGCCTTAACGACGTTACTTTTTCCTTGCTCTCGGCTGCGTTTTTTCCTAAAATTATTGTATGGATGTTTTATCAAGTTTGCTGGGCAGTCAGAAACAAAAGTTTATTTATGCCTCTGAAACCTCTTGTTTGTTAGCCACAGTCACAAAAGAAAAAAAATCTACACTCTCTTTATCCGATCTGGAAGAATTAACCAACAATCCTTTTAAAGAAAATGCTTACTTTGATGCTCCTATCCTAAAAAAAATAACTAAAAGTAAAAACGTTATTTGCGTGGTCGCCCCATTATCTCGTTTCATTTATAAGGCAAAATTGGAAGCAAAAACCAAAAGCAAAGGTATCCAGGGACTCATCCCACTATTAAAAGAACGGTTTAACGCCGACTTAAAAACGAATCAAATTGCGGCCATAGATGCTTTTACGGGTATAGAAATTAGGGATTCAGCAAACACGGTTTTGCCTGACCACGTCTGTTTCATAGGGGCTCAAAAACAAGAGATAAAAATGATCCAGAATGAATTAATGGACTGCCAATGTATTCCAAAAAAATTACTGTTGACAACACTTACGGCGACCAAAGGGATAATGGATTACACAAAGTTGGTTAAAGTTACGCAACCTGTTTTATTGATAGACTTTTCTGTGAATCAATCCTTAGTGTTTGTGGTTTGCAATAATCATATTGAGGCCGCTTATCCTCCTGTCCATGGCTTAAAAAGCTTAATTAGTCTAACACGCAAGGCGTGCAGTCTCCCCGATGACGTCAGCACTTACAAATATTTACTTCAGTCTATGACTGAAGATACACAAACCGTGGAAATCATCACACAGCGTATGTGTGCTGATATTAAATCTTATATCGATTTTTTTGAAGTGCAAACCAGTTTGCCCATCGAATTTTTCCTTATCAACGGCCTATCCCCTCAATTTGCATGGCTAACGCAATGTATCGGTAAAGTACTCGAAATCAAACCTTTGCAAATTGATTTTAATACTTGGTTGCAAGCTCACAAGGTAAATATGCAAAGCAACGAGAAAATCACACAAATATCCCAACCTTTGTGGATTGGTATGTTAAGTGCTATCTTTAATTATTTCAGATGAACCTCCAATCATTAAAATTGTATTTGGTCCCTAAACCCTGTCCATGGGAAATAGATTTTAGAGATAAATCTATTGTAGTTCATTCTCAGTTGTCGTCCATAAAGATCTATGTTCTTGCGGCTCTGGGTATCCTTACAGTTATTTTGATCGGTGTGAGTTGCTTCACAGAACTTGATCACAAGCGCCAAACCAATCGCTTTAACGAAATAAAAACTTTTTTGGATAAAAACACAGCTTTGCACCAGCAAATGATGCAGCATAACAAAGACTTTGTAGAAACTAGGAACATGGTACATACGCTATTAAATGCGTATACACTGCCCATTGATTTGCCCGAATTCTTGTTAGAATTATGTAAGGGTAAACCTCACGAGATAAGATTTAATACCATCATTGCCAATTGCCAAAATGATCCCAACACAAAAGTTGTCAATGCAGCCAGCAAGTCGTTCAACATACAAATCTACGGCATTGTGAAAGGCGATGTTGCAATCCTAGAGTCTTACAAGACTCAACTGTTGCAACTTAAAGCAATCGACGCATTGAAAAACAACTGTAAATGTTTTTACAATCTAGAAAAAAACAATGCCGACCAACAAGTAGACGAAACAAGATTCCAAATTAATTTACAATATAACGCCTAAATGATCCATGAATGCTTTAGATTTCAGCAAAATCAAAAATTTCTTAAGGAAGAATATCCCCTGCGTTATTTTAGTCGCCATTAACTTTATTCTGCTCGTTTTTGTACATTTCAGACAAAATCAAACGGAGGGCATAGAACGTACCATAGATGCCGTTAGTGTAAAATCTAGCCTAATTGAAAAACAAATGGGTGAGTTGAAGAATATAGCAAGCGATTTGAAAAATTACAAAGATTTAGAGGCGGCTTTATACAGACAGTGTTTTGATTTTGGAAATCGGACAGCAATGTATAAATTTTTGGTAAAACTTGAAAAAATTCTTGGTAAAAATTCGGCTAACATTGCCATATCAAGTACGTATGATCTTACAAAACACAAGACGGTTGCATTAAATCAGGATACAAGTGAATATGTGGGAGATTTTTTACTGGTTGATTTTACAGTAAATCTTCAAGCCACTTTCTCAACTGCAATCACACTCTTAAAAACGCTTAGAGAACAAAAATATTTTACCAATGTTAAACAGTTAGATCTTAAAGAACATATCGAAAACGCCTCCAAAGAAGGTACCGTGGATCTTGCAAACAAAGAACCCAAAATTAATGCTACCATCGTTTTTAGCATGTTAGGCCAAATAGGGCAAGGAGGAGATCATGCGTAAAGTATGCCTTGGTCTAATCTTGCTGGCTTTAGGACACATAGGCTTTGGTGCTCCCAAGAAAGTCCAAAACTCAAAACCAGATGCCATCATGCCATCCAGTGAAAGATCCAAAGCTATTCAAGAAATTAGCCAATTGCTTGCAATAAATGATCAAACACCCGATTGGGGAGGCGTGTGGACACCTTTTCTTTTTGATGCAAAAACAGAATTAACGGTTGAAGAAGTAAAACCTCCCATGGTCGAATCCATCATTGAAGAGGAAGAACCTCAAGTCAACGAACTTGTAATTTTAACACAAGTGGGTAATGCTTTGCAGCCTTCAGGTTCCATTCAAAAAAATGGTACATTTTATCTCTGCGTACAAGGTAACCGAGTTTTGAAAGAAGGTACTATCTTGCAAGCGAATTACCAAGGACAAACGTTCGAAATAACCATCAGTACCATACAGAAGAAATGCTTCACATTACAACTGAATACCTATGCTTTAACATTTAATTATTAATAAGATGCAACACGCCACAGTAATCTTACAATACTCACGTAATTCAATTAGATCCACCTTGCTCTTATTTGCCTTATTGGCAAATCTAACCACTCGTTGCTGGGCGGATGGCGAAAGAATGATGGGAACAAGGCCTCCTATCTTTGACCCTCAGGTAGCACTTCCGTCATTTTCTGATTTAAGCAAAACAGTCTCATCGGGCAACCAAAGTGGGGCGCCACTCGTTACCACAAATTTTAATGACCCAAGTACAGTGGACAGCAACATTGTGGTTACTTTTAAGGACAACCAAACAAATAAAGTAGTCGACAATGGAGAGCATATTTCGGTCGACTTTATCAATGAAGACATTAAACAAGTTTTGCGCTATGTATCCGAATTGTACGACCTTAACATTATCATTCCTGCAGCTCTGCAAGGGAATGTAACGGTTCGTTTAAAAAATGCAACGTGGGAATCTTTATTGGAGGCCGTTTTGGGGCCTGTAGGATGTACGTATACGCAGCATGATAATATTGTCCAAATTTGTACACTTGAATCACTCAACAAAGAACCTCTGAAGACAGAAACTTTTTTGTTAAAATTTGCTGAAGCTAAGCAAATTGCCGAGGAGTTAAAAGATTTTATTGATTCTAATGGTGGCGGAAAAATCACCTTCAATGAACGTTCCAACGTGCTCATCATCACAGAACGTTCTAAAAATATCCAAACGTTTGCATCCATTATCGAAATGTTGGATAAACCTGAGACACAAGTTATGATTGAAGCAAAATTTGTTGAAGCAAGTACAAACAATACGGATGCGCGCGGTTTTGCTTGGCCCAAATCCCTATCCGCCACTCTCAAGGATAAAGAAGAAGCGGCAGCGGCCGGTGGTGCCGCAGCGGGTGCGGGTGCTCCGGCGGCAGCGGCCGGTGGTGGTGACAATGCAGAGAGTACGGATGGGCAACTTACACGCAGTTTGAATAAGAGTAAAGCATTGGGTCCCACTTCAATTATGATCAAGACGCTTTCTTCAACGTTTAATTTCGCGCAAACGGAAAGTCTAGGTAAAACCTTATCCAACCCAATCATCATCACGATGAATAATGTGCCCGCTACCATGGCTGTTGTAACCAATTACCCCGTTCCAAATTATTCCTACAATTCGGAGCAAGGCGGTTACGAAATCAGTGGATTTGAGGAAAAACCTATCGGTATTGAACTTAAAGTAACGCCTAAAGTACAGGCAGAATTCATCACTTTAAAAATCGAGCCCTCTTTATCTTCAAAGACAGCTGAAATTGAATTCACGAGCTCTGGCGGAAATAATACGACGTCATCCATCAAATACCCTCAAATCAGTCAAAAGAAAACAGACAGCGTGGTAACCATTAAAAGTGGGTATACGATTGCCATCGGAGGACTTATGTCGCAAGCAAGTTCAAATACTGTGGATAAAACTCCCATTTTAGGTGATATTCCTATCTTAGGGAAATTGTTTTCAAATAAAAATAAGTCAGATACCATTACCAATTTACTCATTTTCTTATCTGCTACACAAATTGCGTACGATGGAACTCTTTTGTATCCCAGCGTTAAAGAGGCTAAAAATGTTTCTCAAAAGAAGATGTACAACATGGGTATCACAGAAAACGATTTACCGGGTGATGCGCTTACAGAATCTGAACAGCAAATGTATCAGGAAGTACAAAGCTTGAAAGCTCGCTTAGAAAATATGATAGAAACTAAACGTTTACAGGAAACGATGGCTGATACCAACAAGTCGATATCCACATTTACGCCTTACAAACCTGTTACGAAAGCTAGATCGAAACATAAATTTCTTAAAATGTTCAAGAAACAAACCAAGCATACTTACGTTTCCAATCAAAAACAGGCCAAACAGTAATTGCTATTGCCTGCACAATTGTGATTCAACATGGATAAGTGGGGAAACTTGAATTTCTCGCTTATTTCATTTGTGTCCATCGAACCCCCATATTATGCTACAACCAATCAAACAAGTACTTTTTACTTTACGACTACTTCTAAAACCTGTAAAATGCTTCTGCATGTTATGACCACATAAAGTATTTTTCTACTCTCGAACATTTGAGTATTTCCACGAGCTCACAAAATTTTACCCTGAAAAACTTAATCGAATATGTTATACCCTGTCCCAACGAAAACATATGCATTAAAAAGGGGAAGCATTTATAGACCCCTTGCAAAAATCCAAATGCTTCCCTAGGACACTCTTTTATTGTTTAAACGAACACCTTACATATTGTTATGCACATTACGATGCACAATAACTGAATTCGATGGTGAATTGAATTTTGCAAAAATCAACTAAAAAATAATGTTTTTTTAAAAAATTAAACATTTATTGCATAAGAATCGGTCAATCTTATAAAAAGTGCTTTACTTTTTGTTGCGTTAGGCAAAAAATTACCATGCAGTGACAGAGTTCAAAGCAGAATCGGTTGTGGACCTTATAGATTTTCCGATTGGAAAAATGATTCGCGTACTCATGAACGAAGCTCGAATGACAGAAGCCGATTTATGTCGAGGTGTCAATCTACCGCAAACAACTATCAATCGTCTCTTATCGTGTCAGACCAATGATCCCCGCATAAGTACTGTGGTAGCCATCGCCAAATTTTTTGATGTAACCATTGAACAACTTTTAGGGAGCGAACCTATCTTATCGCTTCAAACAAGTAAAATGGTCAAAGGCTCCATACTACCTGTACTCACATGGAAACAAATTGCTTCTCGACTCTCCAACGACGTGAATGTATCGGAAGATGTTTACGTTCAGTGGATTAAAACAGAAAAAACTTTGAATCCAGGATCTTTTGCAACTTACAACCCAACATCGACCGATGACTTTTTTGGGGGACATTGCTTATTACTCGTTAACTTGTGCACCTACTTGGAAGTTGTGGACGGTCAAATTGTTTTGGTGGATTTAAATGAAAACAATTTTGGACTACGTCAGGCCTTCAAAGAGGGCAATGATATTTTTTTAAAAAGGTTATTTTCTCCTTTCGAAATTAACCCATTACCCAAAGTGCAAATGATAAAAGGCTACGTCACTGAAGTGCGTAAATATTTAGATCTGCCAAAAAACGTTTCTTGAGGCATGGAACGTTTTAAACAATATTTGCCGGGTATACCTGCTACCTGTTGGATGCAATTGGAAGTGTATTGTCAATTGCTGCGCGAGTGGAATTCTAAAATTAATCTCATTGCACGTACAGACATTGATTATTTGGAAGAAAAGCATATTCTACCCATATTACCCATCATTACGTGGGATTTATGGGACAATCCATCTACCGTGTTGGACGTAGGTACCGGTGGCGGTATCCCGGGTATTCCACTCGCCATTTTGTTTCCGCACACGCAATTTACTTTACTTGATTCCATTCGCAAAAAGGTAAATGTAGTCCAGGATGTTGTACAACGAATGCACTTAACCAATGTACAAGTCTACAATACTCGGTTGGAAACATGGCATCAAACGTACAATGCAGTGGTAGGACGAGCTGTCACTCCTTTCGACAGATTTATTCAGCATACAAGAATGCACCTCAAGAAAAATAATCAAGGTGTTTTCTACTGGACAGGGGGGCATCTAACTTCCCTGCCAAACACTTCGCCCATCAAGGAAATTTGCTGCTTTGATCTAGAAAATTTCTTCAGTGCGCATTATTGCGTACAAAAGAAAATTTTGCATACCTACGTCCATCTTCAATCTCCCTAGAGAAACAAGAAGACTTTGCAAACCTGTTATCGCTTAAACCATGCAGCAAGCACAATTTCAATGGCAGGATATGGGATGCTTAGCTTCTGTTAATTTTATCCGTAACAGTATGGTAACTATAGAAAAACGTTGACATACCGTAGGACATTTTTAGCGTTCTTATGAGGGGGTTAAAGTCGGGACGTAACTCAGTCTGGCTAGAGTGCATGCTTTGGGAGCATGAGGTCGTAGGTTCAAATCCTATCGTCCCGACCAGGTGTATTTTCATGAATAGGTTATAAGTCAATGCAGTTCAAAAACGTGGTTATTGAATCAATGGGGTATGCACTGCCTGAAGAACGATGGACTTCGGCAAGCATCGAAAATGCCCTTGATCCGCTTTATACAAGGCTTAACTTGCCCAAAGGACGTTTGGCTATGATGACAGGGATTCAAGAGCGTCGTCATTGGGATTGCAAGCTTCAACCTTCAGAAATTTCTATTTTAGCAGGTCGAAAAGTCCTGGAAAAAACGGGTATACCCATCAGTCGTATCGACGTCTTAATCCACGCATCCGTTTGCAGAAACCGTTTGGAGCCACCAACGGCCGCCTACGTACATAAGGGTTTACAACTAACTCCCAACACCCAAATTTTCGACTTATCCAATGCCTGTTTAGGTGTACTGAATGCAATCATTGTCGGAGCATCCATGATCGAAGCGGGTACAGCGCGTTCTGTTCTTATCGTATCGGGAGAAAATGGTCGCTCTTTGCTGGACTGGACATTGGCTCAGTTAAATGGCAATGTACACCTAACGCGCAAGTCAATAAAGCCATTTTTTGCCAACTTAACCATCGGATCCGGGGCAGTTAGCTTGTTATTGTGTCACCAAAAATGGGTTTCCTCTCCCAAACCCATTTTATTGGGAGGCATTACCCAAACCCATTCATCAGCTTGCCAACTGTGTGAAGGAGGAACCACCGATGTATCCCACAGCCTAACCATGCAAACAGATGCGACAACACTTCTCAAGGAGGGTATTCAACTTTCAAAGATAGCCTGGAATGCCTTCAAAGAAGAAATGTCCTGGAAAGATGATACCGCGCAGTGTATCATCACCCATCAAGTTGGACACCAACACCAATTCCAATTGTACGAAGCACTCAATTTAGATCCGCAAAAAGACTTTTCGACGTTTCCTTATTTGGGAAATACCGGCTCCGTCGCATTGCCTTTAACGCTTTGCCAAGCGGATGAAAGCAAATTGCTTAACAACGCGATGCCGGTATTATTGTTGGGTATAGGCAGTGGGCTCAGCACACTTATGCTGGGTATTCAATGGCAAAATTAAGAAGTTTTTATGGTATCCCTTGCATCCGTTCGTTCTCTCTATCCATTTAAATCGCACTATGCCACTCTGAGGACATCGCATGCAAACGTTACTTACAAGTTGCATTATATCGATGAAGGACATGGTGAATCCGTTGTCATGCTGCACGGCAATCCGACTTGGTCATTTTTTTATCGCAATCTTGTAAGAAATTTGAATGACTTTTGCCGATGTTTGGTACCCGATCACATCGGATGTGGATTGTCGGACAAACCTCAACACTATCCTTACAATCTTAAAACACACATCGAAAACACCATCCAATGGTTACAAAACCTTTCCATAGGTCGTTTCCATCTCGTCGTACACGATTGGGGAGGGGCCATCGGCATGGGCGTAGCCACGCGCTGGCCGGCACGCGTTAAAACACTTACTATTCTCAATTCGGCTGCTTTTTTATGCGGCAGCATTCCTTTTCGCATAGCCTTATGTCGACTTCCATTGCTGGGTACTTGGGCCGTTAAATACGCAAATTTGTTTGCAAAATGTGCTACCCATATGGCTTCCAAAAAGGGGCTCGATGCGATGACAAAAAAAGCCTATTTGCTTCCTTACCAAACACCTCGCGAACGCGTTGCCATCCATGCTTTCATCCAAGACATACCCATGGCTCCTCAGCATCCTTCCTACAAAACCCTAGAAGATATTCAAGATAATTTGTGGATTTTAGCCAATAAACCAAGTCTCTTGGCATGGGGTATGCAAGATTTTTGCTTTACGCCTCACTTTTTAGCAAAGTGGAAACAATTTTTACCGAATGCGAAAACGCATTGTTTCGATGACGCGGGACACTACGTTTTAGAAGATGCTTCCGAAAAAGCGAATGAGGTTATACGTAAATTTATTGCGGCGCATCAATCTGTTGACCACTGCGTACCTAAGTTCTAACAGCAGCCATGTCGATAAAGACTCTCTACACTGTGCGCATGGTGTCTATCTTTCTAAAATACTTGCTTCAACGGACCAATTTGCCGCACTTTTAAATACACCTCACTTTGCACCATGTTTGTCCTCAGAAGTTTTGTTTATCTGCAAGCGATTTCAGCAATTTAATTTGTTTCCATACGCAAACAACGATAGGTTAAACAATTTGTGCTTAAGTATGTTAAAATAAAAGCTCCACGGAAAATCTCGTGGAGCTTTGGTCATTATTGACGTGGATTTTTTAAAGCCGCTTGAGCGCATGCCAGACGCACAATTGGGATGCGGTTCGGGGAACAGCTGACGTAATTCAATCCAACTGTCTGAAAGAATTGTACCGAATTGGGATCGCCACCGTGCTCTCCACAAACACCCAATTTAATTCCAGGTTTTGTATTTTTGGCTTTTGCAACCGATATCTTAACCAATTCACCGACGCCCTCTACATCGATGGAAGCAAATGGATTTTGTGCGAAAATTTCCAAGTCCGTATAGGCCTTGAAAAATTTGCTCATGTCATCACGACTGATGCCTAGAGTTAATTGCGTCAAATCGTTGGTTCCAAAGCTGAAAAAGTCGGCAATTTTTGCGATTTCGTCCGAGCGGACGGCCGCACGCGGATTTTCTATCATGGTACCTACATGATAAGGAATTTCTACTTGGTAACGTTCGCACACCTTTTGAGCCGTTGTCTGGATGCAATGAATCTGATGTTCCAATTCTTTAACAAAACCTACCAGTGGGACCATGACTTCTATTTTTACAGCCAACCCTTCTTTAATAACTTCAGCCGCCGCTTCAAAGATGGCCGTGGCTTGCATTTCCGTAATTTCTGGATAGGTGATCCCCAAACGACAACCTCTGTGTCCCAACATTGGATTTTGTTCGGCCAACGCGTTTGATCTTACCTTGATTTGATCAACCGATATTCCAATTACCTTGGATAGAGCCTCGATGGCATCGTCTTCGTGAGGTAAGAATTCGTGCAATGGTGGATCCAGCAGACGAATTGTTACCGGATAACCTTTCATTGCCTTAAATATTCCCTTAAAGTCGTTTTTCTGCAAAGGTAACAATTTGGCCAAGGCCTTACGACGACTTTCCTCGGAATCGGCCAGAATCATCTCGCGCATGGAGTCTATGCGATGTCCTTCAAAAAACATATGTTCGGTCCTGCAAAGGCCAATTCCTTCGGCTCCAAAAGATAATGCCAGGGCTGCTTGCTGAGGTGTATCCGCGTTGGTACGAATTCCCAGCTGACGAAATTCATTACTCCACGACATGATGGTGTGAAACATGCGGTATGTTTCGCTTTCATCCGCTTTTAAATGACCGTTGAGTACCTGCATCACTTCCGAAGGCATTGTCGGAATGCCTCCTCGGAAGACTTCCCCCGTCGTACCGTCGATGGAGATAGGATCGCCTTCGTTGATGCAAATATTACCCGCGGTCATGCAACGCTTGCGGTAATCAATGATGAGATCACCGGCGCCACAAACGCAGACTTTACCCATTTGACGTGCCACTAAAGCCGCATGCGAACTAACACCCCCACGGCTCGTTAAAATTCCCTCAGAAACCAACATGCCTCTCAAATCTTCGGGCGACGTCTCGGCGCGGCACAAAACGACCTTATCGCCGCGAGCTGACCATTCTTCCGCCTTTACGGCGCTAAAGACGACCTTACCGGAAGCGGCACCGGGTCCAGCCGGTAGTCCCGTTGCAACGCATTGGGATTGTTTCTTTGCACGATTGTCAAAAATGGGTACCAATAACGTGGCAATAGACTCTGCGGGAATGCGTTTGATGGCGGCTTCTTTATCGATGAGGCCTTCACTCACCATGTCGATGGCGATCTTAATGGCCGACAACCCGGTACGTTTGCCATTGCGTGTTTGCAGCATGAATAAGCGTTGATTTTCAACCGTAAACTCGAAGTCCTGCATATCTTTGAAATGCTCTTCCAATCGGGCACGAATTTTCAACAATTCTTCGTAAGCCTTTGGCATTTCCTGCGACAATTGAGCAATGGGATGGGGGGTACGAATACCGGCAACGACATCTTCCCCTTGAGCATTGATCAAATACTCACCGTAGAACGTATTTTCTCCATTTGCAGGATTGCGCGTAAAAGCAACACCCGTCGCACTTGTATCTCCTGCATTACCGAATACCATAGCCTGAACGTTGACCGCCGTTCCCCAATCGGAGGGAATGTTGTACTTGCGACGGTAAATGGTAGCCCGTTCATTGTGCCAAGAACCAAACACGGCCCCAATGGCCCCTTCAAGTTGTTCAAAAACGTCTTGTGGAAAATCTTTACCGGCCCTTTCGCGCACCAAGGCCTTAAAACGATTGACCAATTGTTTTAAATCTTCCGCTTCCAAATCCGTATCATACTTGACACCTTTTGTTTCCTTGATCTCGGCAATCAGACTATCGAATGGATCGTGCTCATCTTCCGACTTGGGGCCTACACCCATAACGACATCACCGTACATTTGAATGAAACGTCGGTAACAGTCATATGCAAAACGTGGATTGTTGGTAATGGTTGCAAATCCTTCAACGGTTGCGTCGTTGAGCCCTAAATTTAAAATGGTATCCATCATGCCTGGCATGGATTCGCGTGCTCCAGAACGTACGGAAAATAATAAAGGATTGTGGGTATCACCAAACTTTTTATGCAGTTGCGACTCGACGGAACCAATGGCATGCTTGATGGCAGCCTTGAGTTCCGGCCTCAATTGTCGATTCGTTTTGTAATAATCGATGCACATTGCGGTTGTAATGGTAAAACCTGGAGGTACGGGCAGACCGATACGCGACATTTCTGCCAAGTTGGCTCCCTTGCCTCCCAAAAGCGCACGCATGGTGACGTCACCGTCTGTTTTATTTCCAAATTCGTAGATCATTTTATCAGTCATACTTCATTCACCCTCCTATTAAAAATTGCCTTGCTTTTATCAAAACCTATTGTTTGATGGGTGTCAATTCAGATGTATAAAAAACATATTAAGATGTGACTCCACCTTCAATCAAGAAGACGCTTAATGAGTACTCTTTTAACATACAATTTTACAATGCGGCTTTGCCTGACCCAATAAAATTCCAAAAACAATACTTTGAGGATAACGATCGTTATGATCGGAAGTACGTGAACAATTTGCCAGGAGGGCTATGTTAATAAAGATGATGCCGTTTTTGACTATGCATGGAACATTTATGCGCATAATGGAGCGAAGACATTTTTTTGATTCATAAATTAAAAAAATATGCATTTAAAGTTTGACGGACGTAAAAGCTGTATTACAATATCCATATGAATATGTTCTTCGCCGTTCTTCGCCGTTCTTCGCCGTTCTGAGTCTCAGTTTTAGCGCGGCGCATCGTTTGTGTGCTTATTCACCTCCATTTCCCTATGCTTCCGGAATTTGCGACTACTTTGTGACCAGTGGAGCTTGGTTTACCCGGATGGTATCCGATTTGGGCGAGCAAGCATTTTTTGAGAAGTGGCATCCCGGTACACTGGTGGACAACGTTGGCGATTTATATTTTATACGCAATGACACCGGCGGTTGGGGAGGACCGGGGTGGTACATAAACCGTCTGTCCGCCAACGGTCAAAATGGAATAAGCTCTACTTGGAGTGGATTTGGTATCAATACCATTGATAGTCGTTATAACGATAATAGCCGTTTTTCTTTAAGCGGAGATTCTTATGAAGTTACAATATTTAAAGATCATAGTTGGCACATTTTGCAGCCATGCATTGCGCAGGAAGTCAATGGAACTACGGATTATCTTTACATATTTGTGAGTGCACCGCCTTCTCGTTGGACCGGATCGTCCAATGCTGGAGAGGGCATAGGGTGGACTAAACTTCAAAAATCAAAGATAGGGACGTCAGGTTGGCAAAGTGTTGTCGGTACCCACTTATTTGATTACGGGAATGTCCTGTGGATAAGTGCCTTTACGCCATTGAATTCGAATTATAATCAAAATCTTTTCACCGCCATTCACGATGTGGGTGCGGGCAAAACCTCAGCTTATTGGTTAAGTACCCAAGCATCGAGTGGTGGCCTACGACTAAATTACTTAACTTTGGATAACGCGGGCAACGATTTAATCTCGGCTTCCAGTCACGACACGCGATGTGCACACAGTGAAGAATGTACTAATAATTGGACATATACAATTGAACCGCGTATTCTTAAAGGGAATAATAAGTATTACCTCAACTTGGTCAATGATATTTGCTCCTACGTCTACGAGGCGAACCCATCTACGGGAAACACCACCAGTCATACATGCCTACCCTTGTCTTGGTCAGGTGTAATAGAAGCAAACTTTGCTCAGCGACTTTATCACAGCGATATTGGAATCGTTAAGGCCAGCGACGGAACCGAAGTTCCGCTCATGTTACAAATGGCAAAAGGATCCTACTTAACCGCCATCGATAACCATTGGAGTGCGAATTACGTTCCCTGGAATCTCAATCATATCGTTCTCGGATTGGCTTCGCGCGTTGGTTCTACCTGGAAATTACCTCCACAAAATTGCCTAGCTATATTCCCTGTGACTGCGGCCACCATCGATGCAGCAACGTCTGCAAGTACCCTTTATAAAAATACGCACATGTTCGTTGTGTGCGGGGAATATATCATCTACGCTTATTGCTATCCTGGTGGTGGTAAGGGATTGGTCCTGGGAGTTGCTCGCTATACCCTAGATGCCAACAAGCATGTTCATCTATTAACAAAGCGAGAATTTGTCGATAGCAATGGGAACAGCTTTAGTAATCTAACGGAGTGCACGCGCATCATCTCCATGGATGCCAAAAATGGTCACCTGTGGATTACCTTCGTTAAAGGCCTTTCACATTACTACTTTTTCCACGCTTTTGTTGACGACATCGTTAAACATGCCACCTGATGATCCAATGTAGATTCCTTTACGTGCAATGACGATGACTTCGGCTTACACGTTATTGGGTGTGCTACTTTGCGAAAAAATTAGGTGAAATTTTACAGAACTGTTGGCAGTGAATTGCGCCAAAAGCTACATTTGGTAAGTAGTGAAAAATCGACAAACGTTGAAGATTTTCTTGCAAAAGTAAAAAAAACTGCTTCTTTTGTAAGACACCATTAAAAATTACCAATCCTTAACCCTTATATCCAAGGTTCTTATTAGAATACGGAGCAAATAACATGATAGAATTAGACTACGCAAACATGATTGAAGCAGGTGTGCATTTTGGACACCAAAGGAAGCGCTGGAATCCAAAATTTAAGACTTATTTGTACAAACACTTGCACGGTATTTCGATCATTGATTTGGAACGCACGCGTGCTTGCCTGGAAACAGCTGCAAATTTTTTAACGGAGTGCGCAAAAAAAGGAGCCCACATTTTGTTTGTTGGAACTAAACAACAGGCGCAAGAAGTTGTTCGTGAAGTTGCACAAGCAGTCGAAATGCCCTTCTGCGCAAATCGTTGGTTGGGAGGATGTTTGACAAATTTCGAAACGATCAAAACAAGCTTGGCCAAGTACCAACGTTTCTTAAAAATGGAAGAATCGGGAGAACTTAATAAATTGCCAAAAAAAGAAGGTGCCGTCATACGTCGTGAAATGGTGCGCATGCAGCGCAGTTTCGAAGGTATTTGTAATTTAACCCACCGTCCGGATGTTTTGGTCATCGTGGATGCAAGGCACGAAGCGATTGCCATTCGAGAAGCGAAACGCCTACAAATTCCCGTTGTAGGCATTGTGGATACAAACTCTGATCCAACACTCATCAATTTTCCAATTCCAGCCAACGATGATTCGGCTAAATCCTTACGTCTTATCTTGGAATACTTGCAAAAGGCGGTTGCTCAAGGTGTTGAATTGCGTAAACTCGATAAAATGAGTCATAAAGATATCCCCATCAACGTACCTACCCACACAAAGTCGTTGAACAGAAAAGATACCGCGAAAGCTTCTTCAAAAGAAACATCCAACGAAAATGAACCTACACAAGGATGAAACAATGGAAATTACGGCACAAATGGTAGGTATCCTCCGGTCAAAAACGGGAGCAGGGTTCATCGATTGCAAAAAAGCTTTGGCAGAAAGCAAAGGTTCTATGGAAGAGGCAATCGTTTGGCTAAAGAAAAAAGGAATGCTGAGTGCAGCTCAAAAAGCAGGCCGAACCGCCCAAGAAGGTATAATTGGATCTTACATTCACCTGGGAGGTAAGTTGGGTGTATTGGTTGAAGTCAATTGTGAAACCGATTTTGTAGCGCGTAATGAGGAATTTAAGCAAATGGTATCCGATATTTGCATGCATATTGCGGCAACCGCTCCCATCTATTTGAGACGCGAGGATGTTCCCCAAGCCGTTGTGGATAAAGAAGTTGAAATTGCAAAGGCTCAATGCGAAGGTAAACCCACTCAGGCCATTCAAAAAATTGTTGAAGGAAAAATGAATAAATGGTTTAGCGAAAACTGCTTACTGGAACAAACTTTTGTTAAAAATCCCGAACAAACTATTCAAGAGCTTTTAAATGAGAAAATCGCAAAAATTGGAGAAAATATCCAGATTAAAAGATTTGCACGTTATCAATTAGGAGAATGAAGTAAGTTTTCATTGCCAGCCAAACCGTTGCGGAGATTCAAAAACCTAACGTCCAATTCGATGTTTGTTTGTGACAAAACTTACCGATCTGCTAATGTTTTCCGCACCTATAACAAGGCCCAATTTATCTGCATTCCAAGATTCAGCGCCCATCCTATGCTCCAAACAAAAATTGCCTTTCTGCCGTGGATGCACCCATTGGGAGTTCTTTTTCTCAACGAGAGCAGGCAAGGAACTGATACCCAACGCACAAAACGTTATAGCGTGAGTATATACGCGTACATAAAACGCCATAAAATAAGCAAAAAAAGCAGCTAAAGTTATTAGGGTGCTCTGTAGTTCTGACACAATGGCCAGGATTGCAACAGAATGGGTTGGAGTTCATCGCAACATAGTATAATAGCTGTAAAATTTTAAGAGAGAAAGCGAAGCGGCGGGAAAGTACCCGCATTTGAATTATTAAAAAGGGATGGAAAAGTTAAAAGTTTATACACAGGCAGTCCGAAAAAAGTACTAGCAGATCTAAAAACGGATTTTGAAAGAGTTTTTTACAACGGTAGCTGTTAGCTTCTTTAGGAATAAACGCCATCACATGCTGCCAACACTCAAGGCGCTATTTTACAACTTTCCTTCATTTTTCCTGGCACCTGCGGCTTCATAGGTGTAGTATTTGTATCCCGTCGGAATAAAACGCAAAACGCCGTACGACGCATCATTTTTCCCGTTTTTAAAATGCGGCAAGAAGTCGTTTCGCCATAGCTTATCTTTCAATGACTTATCGGCCACTAATTCGAGTTTTCCGAACAAAATCATGTTCTTCGTACTTTCAGCCAGATAATAGTACAATGATGCGCTGCTGTTTTTTTTCAGCTGTACGACTTTCGGAGCATTGACATCACTGACAAAGTATATTTCCAACATATCGTCCATTTCTCTGTTAAGGATGTTAATCAACGCTCTGGTTTCAGGAAGATTATCCAAGTTTATTGTGGCCAAGAACGCGACTTCGCAGTTTCTAATAATTTCAATAATATCTTGTTTTACATTTTTCATAGAATCGCCATGTTCATAAATTATTTTTCTAATTTCGATTTCTAGCGTACCATTTGTTGTTATGAACGTCCAGTAGTTTTTGGATGACTCACCACGAGAGAAAGCAAGCTAATCCAAGAACTAGGGGATATGCAGCGCCACGATAGAGGGTAGGGATGGTGTGCTGAAATAGAGATAGATATTGCTTCGAGCGTAGACAGAGCATTTTATAAATGGGCTGTTATACCTACGAACCTGCTTTGAAAAATGTTCCCAAGGAATTGAAGCAAAGGAAGATTTTATACTTACAGACCTGCTTCTCGCGTGTAGACTTTAAGAATACGAAGTCTGCAGCTGACGGAGGTAGGAGATATTTTGGAGTATAAAATAAAACGACCTCTCGCAGCTTGTATCCCAAGCCATTGTCGTAGGAACTTGGGTTCGAGAAATAGGTTCTCGGGGTCCAAAGTCCGCAGACGTGTTTCAAAAGCCTGGATCAAGAACCAACAATTCCGATCAGTCCTTAAAAATCGGCTGAAGTTAATTCATTTCACAGGTCGTGGTCGGGATGACTGGATTCGAACCAGCGACATTTACGTCCCGAACGTAACGCTCTACCAGACTGAGCTACATCCCGCGTGAAACACGGTATATGGGAAAATTAAATTAGGAAGGCAGCAAGCTTTTTAATGAAAAAAAATGACAGAGAGCAGCAGCCGTCGCATCCGACTCATCGGGAGGTAAAATATGCGGTAACTGCAATAGTTGATAAACCATTTTGGCGACTTGCTCTTTCGTTGCTCGTCCCATACCCGTAATGGACTTTTTGATTCTTAGGGGC
Organism: Puniceicoccales bacterium; assembly: GCA_031283895.1. GTDB lineage: Bacteria > Verrucomicrobiota > Verrucomicrobiia > Opitutales > UBA9783 > CABUVL01. The sequence continues at coordinate 148,350 of JAITAV010000010.1, forward strand.
GTATATTCTTTGGTTTCGATGTTGGACAAAGCAACAGCCGCTAAACAAGCGCCTCGACAGGATCCCAAAATCTGAGCCACTTTAGAATTTTGAACGTAAATTGTTTGTTCCATCGAAACGGTACGCACAGGGTAAGATTGCAATAAATGTTGTGTTGTTTTAAATAATTCGCCTAAACAAGCCACAAAGTCAAGTTGAGGACTTAATTTCAGGGTCGAAGACGCGTGTAAGTTGATTTTTTTTTGATCACAAATTTCTATGACGGCAAAGCCAGTACTTCTCAAACTTGGATCGATACCTAAAATAAAACCTTGAAAAGCGTAAAAATCCACCCGTGCGCTCCCTTGGCGAGAGACCTTTTTAGAAAGTCCTAAAATTTTACTTGTCCACAAATTACGCCGACGCGCACTCATTCTTTAAGCGCTGGGATGCGTAATTTCATACCAATTTTCAAACCATTGGGGGAAGATAAGATATCTTGATTTGCATCAAAAATGACCTTCCATTTGACGGCACTGCCATACATTTTTAGGCTAATTTTTGACAACGTATCTTCACTTTGAACAACGTAAGTCCGTTCGACATGACTGTTGTGTATTTCTTCATTTGTTTGAACGACCATCGTGTGTGCCGTTGAAATTTCAGCCTTCGTAGCCTTATTTTTTAACTGCGCCAATTTGCTTTTGAGTTGATTATTTTCGGCGCGTACCTGTTTGAGTACTTCTATTAAATTTAAATATTCTGGTGATTCGTTGTAATGATCGCTTAATGGTAAAGTACGGGCAAATTCTTTCTTTGCAGTTTCGATCATTTGTAAAACCATGTGAGCCACTTTGCTATCCGGATCCTGTACAAGATGTTGCCGAAAATGGTAGATGGCAAAAATGGGATCACGCCGTACGCTCAAACAAAGTTGACCCAGTTCAAAGTGAGTGTTTGGACTCTCTCCATTTCTCCTCTCAAGAAGGTTCTGAAACACCTTAAAAGCTTCTTCGGGACGATTTTCGTTTAAAAATTGCTGACCTTGTTGAAAGAGAGGTTCCTCCGTTTCTGCAACGATTTGCTTGGTATTTTGACATCCCGTTAATCCCATCCATATTAGACTGAAAAACCATCGACTTATTTTCATGCATTAAAAAAGCCCTACCTTAAATTTCATCGCATAAGTTGGATGCAACTGCAAGCTAAAATGTTTTATGCGCTCAAATATGTGAAAATTGGAATTAAATTATTTTATGATTGCTGCAAAAAAATATGGAGTACTGAAAACGAATTTTTTGCATTTCTTAAGTGTGTTTACGATCAATTTTACAGTAAAATGTTTTGTCGTCGATGAGTATTATAAGTAGACTATTTTTACACTTGTTTAGAAAAATGTTGTTATGAAAGACTAGTCCGTTTGTATAGATTGGAAGAAATACACATGTTAAAATTTATTTGTAAATTGCTCAAGATAAACAAAATGTCTTAACATTCAATGGGTTAAAAATGTGAAAACAATAGGGATTGTGGGAGCTACGGGGTTGGTGGGGCAAGTATTATTGGAAAAATTGCTGGAAATACCCGAATGTCGTTCTAAAAGTTTTGTACTCTTTTCATCGGATAGAACAGCGGGTTGTCTTTGTGAGATGGGGAATTTAAAGTTGAAAGTTGAAAGTCTGACGGATGATTGGTTAAAGCAAGTAGATTTTTGGTTTTTTGCCACACCCAAACACATTGCCGCACATTGGATTCCAATCATTTTAACCAACAGTTGTGCAAATTGTATAGACGGAAGCAGCGCATTTCGCTTACACAGAGAAGTTCCCCTCATCATTCCTGAAATTAACATGCATCAATTGACCCCTGCGGAGCGATTGGTTGCAAGTCCTAACTGTACCACAACGATTGCACTCATGGCATTGTGGCCTTTGCATAAGATTTTCCACCTAAAGCGCTTCTGGGTACACAGCTACCAATCGGCTTCGGGTATGGGGAACGATGGCATACGTGAACTTGAAGAACAAGTCAAATCTTGGAGCGAAGGGAAAAATTATGCAAACGTACGTAATTTTCACAAGCCTTTGGCTTTTAATGCGATTCCTCAGATTGGCAATTTAAATGCCGATGGAATTTCGGAAGAAGAGCACAAATTAGTGTTGGAATCTAGGAAAATTTTGGGCGACGCGAACCTAAAGATTTTTGCCAATTGCGTTCGTATACCGGTATTGCGGTGCCATTCTATGGAAATTAACGCCGAATTTGACAAAAGACTTGATTTGGATATGGTGAAAATGGCATTGAAATCGGCCGAAGGTTTGCATTGGTGTGAGGAGGATTATCCGACGGCTCTGGAATATTCTAAAAAGAACGTGTGTGGTGTTGGGCGCTTACGTTACGACAACGCTTTGGGCAATGGTATAGCCATGTGGGTTGTTGGGGATCAATTGTTGAAAGGTGCCGCACTTAACATGGTACAGATTTTTCAACGTTGGGTAACTTTATAAGAAATACGTACACATGTCTCCACGGCATCCGTTGGACCGGCCATTTTGTTAAGGGGATCGGTCTGCAGCGTAATAGTCTGCGAAATAGAGGGTGACTTTAATGAGTCTGCTCAATCAACATACATCACGAAATAGTTTGCTAGGCTGGAACAGTTGTATTGGCGCGTATGCAATAACGGAAAAAACTTGCAAATAGTAAGATTACATGTCATGGATCAATGACATGCAACGGTTACGATGGGCAATTTTGTTTTTTGTTAGCTTTTGTGGATGGATAAAAACCAATCCAACGTTGAACGCAGTAGTCCATTTGGATGTAAGCCATGCTTGCGCCTTGGGATTTACACAAGGAATAACGGAATTTTTGCCCGTTTCGTCCACAGGGCATATGATTTTGGTGAATGAACTGTTTTTGAAAAGTAGTACCGATTATTTGGGGAAACCTTTGAACAGCACGCAAATTGCGCTCAATCACTATATGGTTTGCATTCAATTGGGAACGATATGGGTTTTACTTTTGTTTTATAGACGTGAAATAAAGAAGATGTTTGCGGGGCTTATGGGGAAAAATAACGCAGGACTACGTTTAGCATTTCATGTGGCTGTCGCATTTGTACCGGTAGGATTGTTGGGCTTTATAGGGGGTGATTGGATTCAAACGCATTTGTACAATCGATCTTGTGTGTTGGCAGCCGTCTTGGTAGGCGGTATGCTTATTTTTTTCGTTGAAAACTATCGCAAGCATCAGCAAATTCGTTGGACGTTGGACAACATGCCTACAAAAGTAGCCTTAGGGATAGGGTTGTTTCAATTAATAGCTTTGTGGCCTGGTTTTAGTCGTTCACTTGCAACCATTATTGGCGGTGTTGTGTTAGGCATGTCACTGGTGCAGTCCGTCCATTTCAGTTTTTTACTAGGCTTATTAACTTCGGCGGTTGCAACGGGATATAAGTTTTTAAAAAGTGGCTCCGAAATGTTGCAACATCTAGATGTTATTTCTATGTTGATGGGTGTTATGATTGCTTTCGCCGTTGGCATGATAACCATACATGCATTTTTGGGATATTTGAAGAAAAATGGGCTAAGTTTATTCGGATATTATCGCTTAGGTCTAGCGGTGATTTTTACTATTTTTGCAAAATGACTGGACAATCTTAATAAAAATTGTCAATAGTAAGGGAAATTTTGTTTGAAGTACGAGTTTTTGTACGGACAGCAATCTTTTAATATTTGAATGTCAAATGAACAAAAAAAAAGCTGCCGCCAAAGGGATTCAACCATCTTTTGCTTATCTTATTGAAAAAAAACGTGAATGTGAAGAGTTTACCGATAGTGAGGTGCGTTACATTGTAGAATCAATTTTGTCCAATACAATACCCAGTTATCAGTTGTCTGCGCTTATTATGGCAATTTATTTTCAAGGATTATCCGCGCAGGAAACAGCTGTTTTATCCGAAGAAGTCATGTTATCCGGAGAAGTGGTTGATTTGACGGACATTGGAAAGCCTAAAATTTCATTGTATGCAACGGGAGGGGTGGGTGATAAAACGGCCATTGTGCTCACAGCTTTAGTTGCGGCGTGCGGGGTAGTGGTTCCTTCGGTAGTGGGAGAGGATGAGAATTTTATTTTTGGAAATCTTAAAAAGTTAAGTGCTATTCCGGGATTTAAAACCGATCTGTCTGTTAAGGAATTTGTTCAGCAATTGAAAAATATAGATTGCTGCTATTGTTCTCAGCCGCAACAAATTACGCCAGTGGATACCATCTTGCATCAAATGCGGCAGGCGACGGCAACGGTAGCCAGTATCCCACTCATTACAGAAAGTATCTTAAGTAAGCGGCTAGCGGTTGGATCTGAAAATTTAGTTGTGGATGTTAAATGGGGGAATGGATCATTTATAAAAAACCTGGAAGATGCAAAGCAGTTGGCAAGAACCATTACACGTGTGGCGCGTTCTCTACAACGCCGTTGCGTAGCTTTGGTAACGGACATGAACCAACCTTTAGGCGATACCATTGGAACGGCTCTGGAGATTCAAGAGGTCATTGAATTGTTGCAAGGACGAGGTAGCGAAGATTTAAAAGAATTAATTTTGAAGTTAGGTATGGAAATGGTCCGACTTGCAGGCGTGTCTGGATCCACATTGTCGGCTAAACAAACGGTCTTACGTCACCTAAATGATGGTTCTGCTTTTGAACGTTTTAGGGAAATGGTTAAAGCCCAAGGCGGGGATGTATCTTATATTGATCATCCGGATAAATTCCCCAAAACTAAATATATACGTAAGTTACCTGCACCCAAAAGAGGATATGTTCATGGAATTAATGCGGGTATGTTGGCCAAGGGTGTGGATATTTTGTCTCAACCGGAAAACACGGGAAAAGTGGATACTGCAGTGGGAATTACCCAATTGAAGAAGATTGGATCGCAAGTCAAACAAGGGGATCCGTTGATGATGATTCACTACAACGATCACTCGCGATTGGATACCGCCCTAGAGTACTTGCGTTCAGCTTGCAAATTGGCTCCTAAACGTCCTGTATTGCCTGAATTAGTGGTTGAACGTGTTGCCTAAAAAAAGAGGAGGTTGGTCAGCTTTACGGTCACGTGAAGCGTTGTCGCTCATTGCAGCCTTACGTGGTATTGGACAAGCGCAAGCGGATGAAGTTTTTTTCAAAAAACCCATTACTTTGGCGAAAGCTGTGGATCATTATTTAAAACAAAATGTACCATCCGAAGAACGTATAAATTATATTACGCGGATGCGTAATCATTGGAAAACATGGTTTGCAAATACGTTATGGGTAGAGTGTTGGCCAGCAAAATTGGATCAGCGTCAAACATTGTGGCTACGGGTCCCCAACCCGATTTTAAAGCAACAATTGCAATTTCTGGAAAACGCATGTCAGATGCAATTAAATCAACGATTGGGGAAAGTGTGTGTGAAAGAAATTCGTTGGTGGGTAGGTGAGGTACACGTCTGAAATGCCGTGCTACGTTCACGATGACAATTTTGTGAAACTTTTTTACCCAAAGAAAATGTTGCCTATGAAGCAGATACGCAGAGTATCGTTCGTTAAAATAATCTTGCCTCTTTAAAAGCGGCTTTGAAGGTTAGACTGTACCAAAATTAATGCAGCGAGGGTCATAACGCGTCAATTTTGCGTTAACCTCATTGTTTATCCTTGCAAATTTAAAATTAGACTTTAAATTTGCAAGGATGATCGCCAGAAGCGTGTTACCACAATTATTGAAAGCTTTGGATCGGCAGGCTGCCGTTGCGCTCATAGGCCCAAGGCAGGTTGGGAAAACAACTTTAGCTTTTGAAATCGCTAAACAAAGAGATTCCATTTACTTGGATTTGGAAAGCAGGGAAGATAGGGCAAAACTTCAAAATCCATCTTTGTTTATTTCGAGCAACGAAAACAAACTTATTATTTTGGACGAAATTCATAGGATGCCAGAACTATTCCAGGATCTAAGAGGTTTTATTGACGCGGGACGACGAAAAAATTTGCGCAATGGTAGGTTTTTAATTTTAGGGTCCGCGTCGACCGATTTACTTAAGCAATCGGGAGAAACTTTAGCCGGCAGAATTGAGTATGTGGATATAACTCCACTGAACATTATGGAAATTGATAACACCCAAGATCTATGGGTAAAAAAATTATTCCTACGTGGTGGTTTTCCTGATAGCTATTTGGCAAATTCCGACGAAACGAGTTATGGGTATCGGCAAAATTTCATTCGTACTTACCTGGAACGAGACGTACGACAGTGGGGGCCTAGAGTTCCTGCCGAGACGCTTTCAAGGCTATGGACAATGCTTGCTCACAGTCAAGGACAACTCTTAAATAGCTCTCGGTTGGCCGAAAGTTTAGCCTTATCTTCGCCTACGGTGAACACCTATATTGATTTACTGGTTGATCTTTTGTTGGTCCGAAGGTTAAAGCCTTTTTATGCAAATATCAAAAAGCGTTTAGTTAAGACGCCAAAAATTTATATTCGGGATAGTGGGCTAACACATGCTTTATTGGGGATTGTTGATTATAATCAGCTACTCGGCAACCCCATTCTAGGGGTTAGCTTCGAAGGGTTTGTGATTGAAACCTTACTTTCGGTAACACAGCAAAGATTGATTCCTAGTTTTTATAGAACATCGGCGGGCGCTGAAATCGATCTGCTCTTGGAATTCCCCCAAGGTGATATTTGGGCTATCGAAATCAAAAGTGGTGTAATTCCCAAAACAAGCAAGGGCTTTCACATAGCCATCGAAGATATACAACCCACAAAGGCTTTCATTATCCACGGTGGCAGAGGACAATATCCGATGGATAAAAATCTCAACGCCATCGGGTTGCCCGAAATGGTCCAAGCATTGAATAATAAACTTTTGTTTGATAACCAGGTAAATTTATAGTTTCGAGACATTTCATTTTTTGTACATCCATAAGTGAAATTTTAAAATAGGCTTCCAAAACAAATTTTTCGACTTTGCTTTTGCCGCATGGATACGCATCGATAAGTATTGTGTTTTTCCGATAGCCACATCGCGCAAAAACGGCCGTACGTGCAAGTTGGGCATCCAATCGTCATGGGAAACTATTTTTCAGTTTTTTATTTACTTTCTATATTTATTCTTCTAAAATTACCAAGACCGGAGATCAGATTATTAACCAGTTAAAAAATCTCCAAAAACAATTTTACGATGGTTTGAATTATGTGTGCTATTGGAGGTCTTCCTGCTGTTGTTGTTCCTGGTGTTGTTCCTGGTGTTGATCCTGGTGGTGCTGCGGCTGCCTTACGCCCCGGAGCGGACGGTGGAGTACTTCATGTGGGCGATGTACCTCGCCCAATGGCGGCCCCTGGAGCGGGTAATGCGGCAGCGACGTTGCAGGGGACGGAAGGCAAAAGTCACCCGCACATTAACAACGATCATGTGATGGAAAATGTTGATGCCATCATGGAACCCAGAGAATTTGATAAAACGGCGGATGCAGCCTTGCTTCAACATTTGAAAGATCAGGGTGTTGTTAACGAACATGGAGAGATTGACTTTACGAAGCTTGGACTTAGCCAAAGGCAAATTAAGAGAGCGGGGTTAGAAGGAAAAGTTTTTATAAAAGAGAATGGACAATTAGATTTTAATATAAGTGGAAAATGTGGTGAAAATGCCGTCAAGGCTCTTGAGGGATTTAAGCAAGCCGTAGACGTTTTTGTAGGCAGTCAACCTGCATTGGGAGCTAAGATTACGCTCCAAATAAATCCAAGCAATGTTGCCACACCAAGTCCAGCGGATTTAGATGTACTGAGGCGAGGAGGACAGATTCAGTACTGGCCAGGTGATACATACACCGGAAAGATTGGTGAATACGAGGGTAAGCTACAAAATACCGTAAAACTTACGTTGGATCCGGGAGAAAAAGGAACAAAAGATGGATTGACTGTTCAGGTGTTGGACGCAGAAGGGGAAGAGACAGGCAATACGGGTCGAATTCCGTTGGATGTTGTTTTCGGAGGAAGGGAACGCGAAGGACACAAAGCACTGAAAAATGGTCAACCTATATTGCCCAATTGGAGGAATCAAGAATTTTTCGAACAGGCTCAAATTCAGACAGAAAGTGAAAGGTCAATGCCATTTGCCCGTTACCACGACACCAAGAACAATCTCAATGATGCAAAGCGTATCCAAGCCGAAAATAACCTTTGGTCGGGCTTCATGGATTATGTGAAGGCAACGAGCAAAACGACCGTAGGTGTGTTTAATGCAGGTGGAGCGGAAGGTGGAGCTGCAGCCCCTGCTGTCGGAGATGCAGACGCGGCGGCAGCGGCAGCCAGAATCGAAAGAGAAGCACAGCTTAACACCCTTTATGGAGAGTTGAAGGCTTACTTGGCTAAACCGAAGGATGTTACGGCGGATGGGTTGAATCCTTTTATACAACGTCTACAAGCCTTGAAACCAGAAGAGGGTACGCCCGAAGCCCATTTACAGGACTGTTTGACAAAGTTAAAGAATGCCGTTGCCAATCCAATAGAAAATGTTCCACCAACCTTAGTATTCACTTTACCTGACGGCCTTAGAGAACTTTTATCCCCTATTTGTGAAGGTTTAACCGAATTAAAAAACCTGACAGGGTTAAGAAACGAGCCAATAGAAATTTATCAGGCCATCAAAAATGCTAATGCGGATCCTGATGGCGCCATAAGAAAAGGCTGTCCTACGGCTGTGGTCAATGCAGTCTTGGCTGAGATACGAGGCTTGGTCGTTAATGCAATGGTAACAACAATCCAAGGGGCGGATGCTGCTGATTTATCAACCACAGATCAAATAAATGCGTTCGGCACCCAGTTAGCTCAGGTAGATCTTGCGAAAGGCTCTGGTGAAAGCAATCGAGTGGGTCAAGCGTTGCTGAATAAATTGACCGCCGATGCTAGCCCATGGAGGGTTATGGCTGCGAGTGGAGATGCTGGTCAGATCGCAAAATTGCAGCAGCAGGTGGCAGCGTTTCAAAATCACTTCTCAAATGCAGTCCCCGATTGGGTAACAAACGCTCTCAGGCCCGCCGCTCCACCACCCGCTGCCGCCGCTCCACCGCCACCACCGCCGGGTGCTGGAGATGCTGCGAGTGGGAAAAGGCTTGCAGCGGGCGATTGTCGACTCCTTAAAGCGATGCATCTGTATGAAGCTGATCCTGCTGCCGTAATTCCTAAAGCTACCGCCAAAGCTCAGTTGGAGGCAATGCTGCAAGCTTATCGTGATATATGCGCCTATGCTGTCACCCAAGGAGCCCAGGCTGACAATATCAAATCGGGGGCAAGAGCTGTATTGCAGGGAATCCTGCCCCAAGAGCTCAACAATGTTCAAGGTATGGTCGAAAGGCGTAAGGCGCAAGCTTTGCTTCAAATTCGAAACTCGACAAATGATAATTTCGAGGCCGCTTTGCAACAGTGTATTGATGCTTGTGCCTAAAACTACCTTAACACCCTTGCAAAATATATTTCCCGCACGCGCGGCTGCGATATGTAATAAGTGCTGCAATTTTTAGATTGACCTACGTTGATATTTGCCAAATCCTTGTGGGAGTATGCAACCTACATATTCACCTTCCAAGGTAAAGCGAACACGAATGTGTGGCTTTTTTGCAAGAAAAGCCACGAAAGGAGGACGTAAGGTCCTGGCGGCAAGACGCCGAAAAGGTCGTAGAAAGCTTTGCGCTTAATTTTAGGCGTGAAAAGAAGGCACAGACTCACGCGAATGTATGATTTCCAGAACATATATCGTTCGGGAATGCGGACGTACATAAATGGCATGTTGATTTTTTTTGCTTTGAATTCATTTAGCCGAGAATCGCGATTGGGAATTGTTGTTTCTCGAAAAATTGGAAATGCGGTGGTAAGAAATCGATTTAAACGTCGCGTAAGGGTTTGCTTTGATCGACTGCGAAATCGCTTTCGTTTTGTCTTTGACCTCGTTGTTACGGCACGCACACCGTCGGCAGCTTTACTTACCTTGTACGAGATCGAACAAGGCGTGTGGGAAGTTTTTGCAACAACGGATACATGTCAGGTCGCAGCAAACGTAAATTTACCTTGAAATTATTCAAATGATGCGGGCGGTATACAAAACTATTTCAATCGTGTGCGCAGGGCTAGCGCGGGTCTTAATTCGTTTCTATCAAATTTGCATTTCACCCATTTTATCCTGTCAATTTTTTGGCCTGGGATGCCGTTGCCGCTTCTATCCAACTTGTTCAGAATACGCTTTACAAAGCCTGCAAAAATATGCTTTCCTAAAAGCGTGTTACTTGATCGGACGTCGTCTCCTGCGTTGCCATCCATTTTCTTCGCACGGCGGTTTTGATCCGGTCCCGTAATAATCACGCTTATGGACAGGAAAAATTTTGTATTGGGTATGCTTTGTTTGGCATTGGCATTTGGCCTAATGATTCATCAAGGCGAACAGACGCGTCGGTCGATCCCTTCGGAACAGATCACAACGGCATCCAGCGTTGCATCACCGCAACCTTTGCCACGCATTGAGTCGGCGCAACCCGCATTGCCCAAAGCCGTCATCAAACCCATCAACGAGCGTATTGTTACGTTGGAAAACGACTTTATACGGGTCAACTTTACAAATTGCGGGGGTGCCATTCGTACGGTTGCCCTAAAAAAATACCCGGCAGAGCTTAATCGGTCGGAACCGTACATCTTCAACCAAAATGCAGATTTACCCGCCTTGGGCTTGGGATGGAAGGTAAATGACCCTTTATGCATCAAAGATTATCAGATCTCTAAACGCACAGACGATTTCATACAGTTTACAACACAGTTGGACGATGGAACCGAAATTGTCCGCGGATACCGTCTACCGGCCAGCAACGCCGACAATCCCTATTTGATCTTGCACGAAACCTTAATTAAAGGTTCCCGAGAACGCAGGCAAATTTGCTTTCACTTGGGGATATTCCCGGCAACTTCGGGCGATAAATATCAAGAATATTTAAACTTTGGCGCGTTTGATGGAAAAAAAGCAGAATTTATCAAGGTTGGAGACTTTGAGGCCAGCAACGGATTTTTTGGATTGGGGCAAAAGGCCGGACGCGATTTTGTGCAAGTATCCAAGTCGTTCAATTGGGGATCCATAAAAAATCAGTTTTTCACGGCCATTTTAACCCCCCAAGTCCCTGCCCTGGGATACTACGCCGCTCCGGGGAAAATTTTGCTCAACGAACGCCTGGAAGCCTACATCTCGGGCCAGTTATTCTTTGATTTACAGGAAGATAATCCCCTATTGTCCATGAAATACTACGTGGGCCCAAAAGACTTTTTACTGCTCAACAAAATGGGAAATGAGCAGGATCAAGTGATGCAATTTGGCTTTTTCGGTGGTATCAGCAAGCTTCTCCTCATAGCCATGCGAGGTATACATACGTACATTCCCAATTGGGGTTGGACAATTATATTGTTAACATTTATCATAAAATTACTGATGTGGCCATTGACGCAGGCGCAGTTTCATTCTTCCAAAAGAATGGCCGGCATTCAACAACCCTTGCGCGAACTCCGAGAAAAATTTAAGTCAAACCCACAGAAATTGCAGGCGGAAACGATGAAATTGTTTAAAGCGCATCACGTTAACCCTGCCATGGGATGCTTACCCCTGCTCGTCCAATTACCGATATTTTTGGGTTTATATTTTATGTTGCGTACTTCTTCGGAAATGCGATTTCAAACATTTTTGTGGATAAAAGATTTGTCGGTTCCGGATACGGTTGCTCATTGGGGTGTTTTCCCCGTCAACATCCTCCCCCTTTTAATGGGTATTACGATGGTGGTACAAATGCGATTAATGCCCACGCCTGCCGTGGATAATATGCAACAAAAAATGTTAATGTGGATGCCACTTTTGTTTTTAGTATTCTGTTACAATTTCCCGGCGGCCTTGGTACTGTACTGGACGATACAAAACGTGTTTACCATTTTGCAGCAAGCGCTCACCAATCGTTTCAGTAAAACGGAAAAACAAACCGTCATTCCTTCAACTCAATAATTCGGTATTATGTCAGGGCACAGTAAGTGGTCTACCATTAAACGGCATAAAGCGACCATCGACGCTAAGCGCGGTAAAATATTTAGCCTCATTGGCAAAGAAATTACACTGGCAGCCAAAATAAGCGGCGGCAATCCAGAATTTAATCCACAACTCCGCACGCTCATCTTGAAAGCGAAAGCGGCCAATATGCCGGGCGAAAATATTCAGAAAGCCATTCAAAAGGGAACGGGCGAAATTCCCGGCGTTCAAATTGAAGAATTAACCTACGAAGGGTACGGCCCCGGAGGCATTGGATTTATCGTGGAAGTGACCACCGATAACAAAAATCGTACCGTGTCGGACATCCGAAGCACTTTTACAAAATGCGGTGGTAGCTTGGCAGGCACGGGGGCGCTGGCTTTCAATTTCCAAAAGAAAGGTCAATTTTTAGTGGCAAGTGATAAAATTAGCGAGGATGCGCTGCTGGAACTTACCCTCAATGCGGGTGCCGAAGATATCCTAAACAAAGGTGATCACTTTGAGGTCATTTGTGGTATCAACGATTTTTATGCCTTGGTAAAAGTTTTCGAAGATGCTCAATTGGAAACAGCTTCTGCAGAATTGGTTTATTTACCCATAAACTCCATCGAAATCCATGACCGCGAATGGGGTGAAAAGATTCTCAAATTGGTTGAAAAGTTGGAAGATCTTGAAGACGTAAAAAACGTATTCTCCAATTATGACCTCGATGCATCTTTGGGGCTTGAGGCATAGTATACAATTTTCAAAGGGCCATCCGTTTTAAATGCGTTACTTGTTTCATGAATAAGGTCGTCTACGACGAAAGTGACCATTTTTGCGTGTACGCCAAAGGAGCAGGTGAATCTTCAACACAGATACATCAGACCTGGCAAACACAGCGCAAAGAACAGACGTCCTTAATTTATCCTTTGGATACGGAAATAGGCGGTTTGTTAATATGGGCAAAGACAGCGAATGCGAAACAGGAACTGCGAAATGCCTACGGTTCCAATTTGTTTACTTTTGAGTTCATGCTTTGGGCTTATGTCGAGAACGCACTCCCTGAGCAATGGGATTGCGATTTGTCCATTGCGTGGGATGTCTACAAGCACCAAGCTTTTCCTTCCAAGTTGAAAGGGAAAAAGGCTTACACGAAATTTAAGGTTGAACGAAAATACGGCCATTACTATCGAATCAAGGCTACAACACATTACTTGAGGCCGCAGCAAATACAACTGCACGCGCATTATGGGCGTGTAGAAATTTTAGGAGATACCTGTTTTCCCCAAAAAGACCACTACGTGTATTTGTCACACCTCAAGCCTGGTTTCAAAAAATCTTCCGACGAAAAACCACTATCTTCCGGATTACATATCTATTTGCAGCGCGTTTGCTTTGATTTTTGTGGGCAGCATTACAGTTTTTCGCACCCTTGCCCTAAAGATTGGGTGATTTTAGAAAAATACTTCACATGTTACTTGCAATAGATAACCTTAATGTACACAAAATGCTTTTAACTTAGTTTTGTCTTTAATTTTTCGCGCAATCATTTTTATTATCCCTAAGATGCTATTTAAACAGTGGAGGTTTCTTGTTATTTTTGCCTACATAATCGGATTGAATGTATTTTTAGCAGGTAAACGCCCCACAAATAAGTGTTCCAGTGAGCGTGACATCTACAAAACAGAAGACGTTGAAAATGTACTCAAGCGTTACAGTTTTCGGTGTATCTACGAAGATGGCAGGTACTTCCGCTGCTTTAATTGTGCGCACCACATTGCTTTTATTGTGGACAGTAAGGAAATGATTTTTGATGGAACTAAACTGTTTTTAACGCGTCCTGTTGTGAAAAATCCAAGACAAAATCGCTTTTCCATTGCCGCCGTGGATGTTGAGAAAATTTTAAAACCTCTCTTGGAACCTGAAAAGATAAAAAAATATTTGCCTAACGGAGGATGTATCGTAATTGATGCCGGACATGGTGGCATTGCAGAAGGGGCCAAAAACAGCAAATTAAAGTTGGTAGAAAAATTTCTGACTTTGAATACGGCCCGCGCTTTGCAGTTGGCTTTAAATAAACTAGGATATAGGGTTTTTTTAACAAGGGATAGCGATACAGATTTAAGTCTCGAACAAAGAGGGCAATGGGCAAATAAACTAAAAGCCCAGTTGTTTGTTTCTTTGCATTATAACGCGGCAGAATCCACGCAGGCACGAGGCATTGAAACGTTTACTTACACGTTTGCATCGCATCCGTCTACGGATCGTACAAAGGCATTAGTTTCGGACGGCTTAACGGAAACCAACAATAGGTTTGATATTCAAAATACGTATTTGGCGTACTGTATTCAAAAAAGTGTGACTCTACGTTTGGGAAGTATCGATCGTGGTGTACGTCGAGCCCGATTCGGTGTTTTAAGGCATATTCATTGTCCTGCTATTTTAATCGAGTGTGGGTTTTTGAGTAACGACGATGAAGCGAGGAGAATTGCCACCAATATTTATCAAGAAAAATTGGTTAGCGGCATTATTGAAGGAATACAACGTTACCTACACAATACGATCATGCGTACGGCCATTATACAACCCATTCGGATTTTAAAAGATTTTCAAAACAAGAAACTAAGTTTGCCGAAACGTCCTTTGTTGAAACCACACGACACCACGAATAAGCAGGCTTTTTAAATATGCATCCGCAATAATATGCCTTTGGGCAAGGATTAAAAAATCTTCGATGCATTGTTTAGATTTAAAGGCATAGGAGTCAGTTTGCGGCTTTATGAAAAAACTCGACTTAAATTAATAAGTTGATAAATTGATTGCAAAGAACGACGATTAATGAATGTCAATGAACAGGCCGAATTTGAAGCCTTATTGAAGGGGATTCACACGAATCCTCATCATTTTTTAGGAATACATCGTCAAGGTAACCAATTTATTATTCGTGGACTGTTTCAGGGCGCAAAGAAATGTTTTTTGCGTGATCTGACACAAGATAAGTTTGTTGAAATGTTAAAAGTTGCCGATGAAGGATTGTTTACAACGTTCGTTCCTAGAATTATTCGGTACCAATTTAAAGTTATTTACAAAGATTGTACTAAACACGTAAACGACCCTTATTGTTTTAGTCCTACCTTAACCGATGAAGATTTGTATTTGTTTAATCAAGGAAATCATCATCGTGCGTACCGAAAACTGGGAGCTCATTGCATTTCGCATGAAGAGGTGGAAGGTTGTGCATTTGCCGTTTGGGCACCCAGTGCAAAGCGTGTATCGGTGGTAGGAGATTTTAACCAATGGGACGGCCGATATCACCCTATGCGTTGTTTAGAGCATTCGGGAATCTGGGAAATTTTTATTCCCGATTTGCAGGCAGGTATGAAGTACAAATATGAAATTTATGATGCCAATCAACAATTGCAGCTAAAAACGGATCCTTATGGTTTATTTTTTGAGGGATCACCTAACAATGCTGCTATCATCGCACGTGAAAATGCTTTTAAATGGGAAGATGAACAATGGCTTGCAAAACGCGCTCAAACTCATGGACGGGAAGCGCCTATTACGGTATACGAAGTTCATTTGGGTTCATGGAAACACGCAGTAAATGAGCGTGGAGAAAAGAGGCCTCTGACGTATCGGGAATTGGCAGATAATTTAGTCCCATATGTAAAAGATCTTGGTTTTACGCACGTAGAATTTTTACCCATCGCCGAGCATCCTTTTTTAGGGTCTTGGGGATATCAGGTAACCGGATTTTTTGCACCTACTTCGCGCTACGGCTCACCGGAAGATTTTATGTACTTGATAAACACTTTTCATAAAAATGAGATAGGGGTTATTGTGGACTGGGTACCGGGGCATTTCCCCAAAGATGCATTTGCATTGGCCAGATTTGATGGGACAGCATTATATGAACATGCAGATCCACGTCAAGGAGAGCACCCCGATTGGGGTACACTTATTTTTAATTACGGCCGCCACGAGGTCAGAAATTTTTTGCTGTGCAGTGCACTTGCTTGGTTAGATCGATTTCATGTGGATGGACTCCGGGTAGATGCCGTTGCATCCATGTTATGTTTAAATTATTCTCGGGAAGATGGTACATGGATTCCCAATTGTTACGGAGGGGAAGAAAACATCGAAGCAATTAACTTTTTGCGTTGCGTGAACGATCTTGTTCATCAATATTATCCAGGGGTTTTAACCATTGCCGAAGAATCAACATCATCGGGTCGAGTCTCGCATCCAACGCATGCATCTGGTTTGGGCTTTGATTTTAAGTGGAATATGGGTTGGATGCACGATGTGCTGGACTACTGCAAAGAGGATCCCATTTATAGAAAGTATCATCACAATAAAATGAGTTTCGGGATGTTATACCAATATTCTGAAAGTTTTATGATGGTATTTTCCCACGACGAGGTTGTCCACGGTAAGGGATCGATGGTGAATAAGATGGGATCTTTTTTCTTTGACGACAAAATAAGTACTTTAAAAGCTCTCTATGCCTACATGTGGGGATGGCCAGGTAAGAAAACTTTGTTCATGGGTGATGAGATTGGCCAGGTAATCGAATGGGATTATTGCAAAGAACTCGATTGGTGCCTGTTGCAATATCCCAATCATCGGAGTATTCGGCAACTTGTAAAGGATTTAAACGCTGCGTACAAGCGCTATGTATTTTGGTCTCAGTGGGACCACCAAAGGGATGGATTTGCATGGATTGATCCCGATGATTATCAAAACAGCGTATTTTCTTTTTTACGTCGTGACTTAAATTCGCATCAGACATTACTCTTTATTTCAAATTTTACACCTGTAGAACGTTCACATTACTACTTGGGAGTACCTTTTGCGGGTACTTGGAAAGAAGTGTTAAATACGGATGCAAGCTGTTATAATGGTCAAAATAGAGGCAATTTGGGTTCTTTGGTGACTCAAAATGTAGAGAAACATGGACGTCCTTATTCTTTAAACGTGTACTTGCCGCCTCTATCGACGCTTATTTTTTCTTACGAGATTTTATAAAACGGCTTTTGGAACGCTGTCGAGACGGATTGTGAGAAAATAACTTATGTAATTCTTTGGCAGATGATTTAAACAATATATGTTTTTAATGTGAAGCAAGGGTATCCCTTAAAAAGTTAATTGTTATGTTTTGATGTATGTTGGGAGCAATTTCTGGTTGTATAAATGCGGAAAATGTTGCTTCTACGGTAAGTTTCGCGGGAGAAAAGTAATTCTTGGCGCGCAATTGAACGAGGTAAGTACCTGGTGGCAATTGAATTTCGTAAAGATATGGGAATCGTACGATGTAATGGTGATGTTTTTTGAGGTATTTTAGTTGTCCCAACCGATGGTAGGATTTCCCAAGGAGGGTGTTTACCAAATAAATTTGTCCCGTTTGCAGGGCATTACGAATGCGTGTGCTACAAATGCGTTCACCTTCGTATGTACAGGGCTGCGTTACGTTAAGGTGTACGTTGTCCTCTTTTTGGCAGAGTGTTTCCAGCGTTGTAATGTTGCCTTGGCGTTGGTGTCCGAAGTGAAAATCTTCTCCAACGTACACCGTGTGCAGATTGGGGAATATACGTTTTAAGAAGGAAAAAAAGCGATCCGGTTGGAATTGTGACCACGCCGATGTGAAATGTTTTACAAAGATATGGTCTACTTTTAATTCTTTTAGCAATCGGTAACGTTGCTGGATGGGGTAAATCATTTTTGGAGCCTGAGGAAAGCCAAGTACTTTTTGTGGATGAGGATGAAAACTTAATACACCCGACCACGCATGGGTATTGTGAGCGTTTTCGACAGCTTTGCCAATAAGCGTTCGATGACCCAAATGCACACCGTCAAAAATGCCAATGGCCAAATGTAATGCTTTCATATGCTTTGGGAGGCAGCGCAAAAGTTTTTGTAAGGTAAAACATACGCTTGCAGTGCTTCAATAGATTTATTTTCTAAAGTTTTAAGTTGAATGGCCTGATGGACAGAAAACAATCCGCTTTGCGTACGTCTCAAACCGGTTAAATGGGCTCCACATCCAAT
>JAITAV010000017.1 GCA_031283895.1 Puniceicoccales bacterium
ATAATAAAACCTTTTTTTACTTCTGTATCAAAGCTCAAGACGTCATCGATCATGCTGCTTAGCAGGTATGGCAAAAATCAAAAATACAGAACTCTCTTAAATCATGAAACGGGAGAATTGTTCACCTCGATTTCAGTCGTGTGTAAAAATCCTAAAGAAATAGATCATCCACGCTAAATATGAAGATACTTGCGAACCTATGGGTATATTAGAAATGTAGGCAAGTTGAACTTTATGGAGTCATTAGGTTTCGTCTGCGTTTAACTTTTAATAAACGCGAACGACGTCTAATTTTTCGTTGCAATTTTTCAACTAAGGCATCGATTGCTTTGTACAAATTCTCCGAATGAATGGCAACCACAAGATCGGGGCCTTGGATTTGAATATGCCCTTTGGCCATAAATTCTCCCTGATCTTTTTTGCTTGTATCCTGAACCAATTCAACACGTACACGAACGATGGAAGGCTCATGTTTAAACAATTTAGAAACCTTTTCGGTAACAATATTTTTCATTGCGTCTGTGAGCGTCAAATGCACTCCCGTAATGATGATGGTTGACTCATTCATGAGGGAAAATTTTATGTCTTATGCGGTAGCAGGCAATGTTTTATTAGAAACATTTCTTGACTCACGTGAGATGTATTCCCAAAAGGACATGCGTAACCTATATCAATGCTTTTCAACGAAGTGAATTAAGTCACAGGCGTCAATTTTCTGTAGCCATTACGTACGTTTTGTATCTCCTGGAAATATGCATAAAATATCGGTTATTCCATCGATGATGAAAAAATATATCTACATTTTTATGATGTTTAGAGATTGATTTAAGAAAACGTATCTGATTAGTTGACTCAATGGTCGTTCGATGTTCGCAGTACGATTTCCAAGCCATAGAACATTATTGGCAGGATTTCTGGTTAAAACAAAAGACTTTCAAAGTACAAGAGGGTGGAATAGCTCCAAAGTATTACATTTTAGACATGTTCCCTTATCCTTCGGGAACGGGTTTGCATATCGGGCATCCGGAAGGGTATACGGCTTCAGATATTCTTGGAAGATATAAAAAAGCGATGGGATTTAATGTACTTCATCCGATGGGATGGGACGCTTTTGGATTACCTGCAGAGCAGCACGCAATTGCGACAGGTATACATCCTGCCGTGAATACGGAGAAAAATATCGAAAATTTTCGAAATCAGATACAAAGGTTGGGATTTGCCATCGACTGGGATCGTGAAATTAGCACCACATGGCCCAGTTACTACCATTGGACGCAGTGGATTTTTTTACAACTATTTAAGCATGGTTTAGCCTATGTGGACGAAAAACCTGTTTGGTGGTGTCCTATGCTGGAAACCGTATTGGCCAACGAAGAGGTGATAGGTGGTAAGTCGGAACGCGGTAGTTTCCCCGTAGAGCGTCGACAATTACGTCAATGGGTACTACGTATTACACGCTACAGTGATAAACTTTTAGATGGACTCCAAGATTTGGACTGGCCAGAAGCCACAAAACGACAACAAAGCTTATGGATTGGACGTTCTGCAGGCGGCCTCATCGAATTTCCTATAGAAGGCAATGACCGCAGTGTGGCAGTATTTACAACACGGCCTGATACGATTTGCGGTGTTTCGTTTATTGCTTTGGCACCAGAACATCCGGATGTAGATTTTTTAACCACAGACGATTATCGAGCTGAAATTCAAGCCTACCGTACGTTGATAACTTCCAAAAGTGATTTGGAGCGCACCGATTTATCGGAAGGCAAATCGGGAATCTTTACGGGTAGATACGTTTTGAATCCGTTAACGGGTACTCGCATTCCCGTTTGGATTGCGGACTATGTACTGCCTTATCACGGCACAGGGTCTATTATGGGTGTACCGGCTCACGACGAAAGAGATTTCGAATTCGCACAGACGTATCTTTTGGAAATTAAACCCGTATTACGTTCGGAACAAGGGATGGATACGTTGCCTTTTTGTGATGAAGGCGTACTGATTCATTCGGGTGATTTTAGTGGTTTGACTTCGCAGGATGCCCAGAATAAAATTTTGGAATACCTAGAGAAAATCGGTCGAGGCAAAAAGACAGTGCAATATAAACTGCATGATTGGTTGTTTTCCAGGCAACGATATTGGGGTGAACCTTTTCCCATCGTATGGGTTAAGCAGGTGGATTATTGTCGCATCGTCAGTTGTAAAAATAGTCCGTTTAAAGAATTTTTACCTCAAGAACCGGTCAGTTATCAGGCACAGGGAGAAACATGGTGCGCGTTACCCTTAACTGCTGCCCATTTACCGGTACAATTACCTGACATCACTTCTTTTAAACCCACCAAAGAATCTCCAATACCCTTACAAAATGCGCATAAATCTTGGTTAAACGTGAAGATGAATGTTCAAACGGGAGAAGTAACCGCTGCCGACGGTCAATTGGATGATGCGTGGATTGAGGGTACAAGGGAAACTAACACGATGCCCCAGTGGGCGGGATCCTGTTGGTACTATTTACGCTATTTATCCCCACATGAGGAAAATGTCCTCGTTAACAAGCAGGCCGAATCTTATTGGGGAGGACCTGATTTTTACATAGGTGGAGCCGAACATGCGGTGTTGCATTTGCTGTACGCACGTTTTTGGCATCGATTTTTATTTGATATAGGGGTTTTGAATACCAAGGAACCTTTTCCAAAATTGTTTCATCCGGGGATTATTCTTGGAACGGACGGCAATAAGATGTCTAAAAGTAAAGGAAACGTCGTAAATCCGGATACCATTGTTGCCCAATACGGCGCAGATACTTTGCGTTTATATGAAATGTTTTTGGGGCCCCTGGAGGCTTCAAAACCCTGGAGCGTACAAAATATTGAAGGAGTCCACCGATTTTTAAAAAAAATTTGGCGCCTATATGTGGATCCGGAAGGTCAGATTTCCAAGAAAATTTGTAATCAAGAAAACTGCCAAGAAATACAATGGTTGCTGGATGAAACCATTAAAAAAACGAGCGAAGATATCGAACATTTGCGCTTTAACACGGCTATTTCACAACTCATGATCTTTATCAACGGCGTGCAGAAGGTAGCATTCATTTCTCGGCAGACGGCCAAAGCCTTTTTACAACTGCTGGCACCTTTTGCACCGCATATAGCCGAGGAACTTTGGGTACGTTTGGGGGAAGGTAAAAGTATTTCGGAAGCCCAATGGCCATCTTTGTCGGCAAACAAACGAGTTTCATCTCAAATAAAAATTGTTGTGCAGGTAAATGGTAAAGTGCGCGATGAAATTTTGGTTAATACAGACGATACCCAAAATCAAATAATCCAAATGGCAAAAGCGGCACCGAAAGTTCTTCCTTATTTGAAGCAAGGGACCTGCGTCCGAGAAGTTTATGTGCCTCATAAATTAATTAACCTAGTTGTGCGTTGAATGCGTCTATCGAAATTTTTACCCGAAGATTTTAACCCCACGGATAAAGTGGTTTTATTGGTTGGAAATGGAGATTATCCAAAACTTGTTTGGCATCGTTTCCTTGATCATCACTTGAATGCTTGCATGATCGCATTCGAAGGAGATGCAGAGAACTGGGTAAATGAAATTCCGGAACCTCAAAAGATATCGCTCAATGTAGGCCAGATCGGTAAGTTGTTGAAAATACTTAAGCAGGTAGGGGCGCGTTACGTTTTTTTGGCAGGACAGATTAATCCAAGTAAGCTATTTCATGGATTGAAACTGGATTTGATGGCTGTTTGGTTATTGGCCAGACTAAAAGAAAAAAATGCATCCACTATTTTTGGCAGCATTGTGTGCGAAATTGAAAAATTAGGCATTACCGTATTGGATGCAAGAAGTTTTCTCGATGACCAATTAATTGACAAAGGAATCGCATTGGGTGATAAGGCCGTTGAAATTTCGGAGCACGATTTACAACAGGGTGTCTTCGTGGCAAAAACTTTGTCTTCCCTAAATGTTGGCCAGGGGCTGGTTATATGCCAAGGAACCATTGTTGCGGTAGAAGCTTTTGAAGGTACAGACGCCATGTTGGAACGTGCGGGTACGCTTTGTCAAAAACCCATGGGGTTTATTAAATTGGCAAAAAATAAACAAGATTTTCGCTTTGATGTACCTGTATTTGGGTTGAGAACTTTAGAAAAAATGCAGCAGGCAGGTATTGTTTGGGCAGCCTTAGAAGGTGAGAAAACACTCATTTTAAATCAAACACAAGTATCGGAAAAGGCAAAGTCTTTAGGAATAAAATTAATAGGATTTTAAATGAAGTATACGATTATTCGGACAGCTTATTGGTCTACGATTCGAAAACTAAGTGATAATTTCGACGCACAAACTTTATTTGTTTGGGACGTAGACGGAACTTTGATATATTCAAACGATGTTGTTTTTTATCCACAATATTTAGTGTCAGACACGCAGGATTTTTGTGTGGAATCCACCAAGCAAAATGGCGTCAAGGATAGACAATGGATTCAAAATCGCTGGTATCATGTGTGGCGTTCTTTACCGTTTACTTTGATGGATCCTGGCGTATCCGAGACGATTCGAGATTTACAGGCTCGCAATATTTGTAACATGGCTTTAACCTTCTTGATTGTATGTAGCCTGGAAGGTAAGGATTTTGTTCAATGGCGCATAGATCAATTAAAAAAGTTAGGTATTGATTTTAGTTTGGCTTTTGGAGGTTATGCAGAAGTCCACCTTGAAGAGATTTTGCAGGAAGATGGATTGGAAGTATCTAAAGAAAAGTGGATGTATGCGCCTACTTATAAAAATGGCGTTCTATTGACGCATAATTTTAATAAGGGTCGATGCCTGGGAAACCTGCTTAGACGTTTAAATTTCGTACCTGAGAGAATCTTTTTTGTGGATGATCTGGAAGAAAATGTATTGTCGGTAGGGCAGCTGTGCAGAGAGCTAGGTATAGATTTTATGGGTATTCATTACACTGGGTTTGAAAATTTACCTCGTGCGGATACTTGGTCGGAAAAAATTGTTAGGGACAAGTGGGAAGCGTTTTCTAGAACCGATCGATGGCCCCTACCAACAAATGTTGCAGGGGTCATTGTCGAGTAAATATATTCTATTTAAAAAGTGTGTACATAAAACAAAAATGCACCCCCAAAGCATAAAGGTATTTTATTGGTTGTCGCAACGTTGCACATGCATACTTATGCATGTGAACACAGGGATCTTAAAACAGATTGAATGTGTTCCTGCACATTTTGAATGTCTTGCGTGTTCGTATTCTTTAAAATGTAAGCTAGGGAGGCATTATGGGTACCATCTGCATTGTCTGTGATGTAGAGACGCGCATTTTCAACTTTTTTGTACTCGGACAAAAATTGACGTGATTTAATTAAAAAGTCGTTAGATTGGTCGACCGACATAGATACGTTGAGTCGAAAAGTTTGCTGAACGTGTAAATTTGAGAAGTCGGACCAATTATCAATCCATTCGTTAACGAGTACACTGTTTGGGATAGAAAGGCAAGTATTGGCTTTCGTTATTAGGCGTGTGGAACGTAATCCAATACTTAGAACCTGTCCTGAAGCTTTGGCGCCGACGACAATCCAATCGCCTACTTTAAAGGGTTGGTCGAATAAAATGGAAATGGTGCCCCAAAGATTGGCCAATGTATCTCGCGAAGCGAGAGCAATGGCGGCTCCGCCTACACCTAAGGTGGTTAAAAGTCCTCCCAAGGCATAGCCTAAGTTGTTGGCCGCTACGATAAGGCCAACTATCACGCAACCTGTCCATAATAATTTTTGCGCCGTTGCGAAAAAATTTTCCCAAATCGAGAGATTTTTTGAAGAAAATTGCTTTAAAAATAGCAACATACTTAATCCGCCACATTCTCCTAAAAATAAACAGCAACAAAAACTTGAGCCACCACGCAGTAACTTTGAAAAACAATCCAGGCCTGCGTATTCACTCCATTGCAGTAAAGAAAAAAGTAACCACAGTAAAAAACATCTGGATTTTATAAGATATATGCGTTCTAACCGGTAATTGGATGGAATAATTTGGAAAAAATTAATTCTCTCTAAGCGCCTAAAAATATAAGCAATTAGGCAAAGGCCTACAAAAAAAATAAATACCCATGCAATCAGACTTTGTTGCATTTGCCATCCATGTAATGTTGAATTGAAGTAGTCTTGTACAAATTGCCACGTCTGCATGAGTTAAAATAAAGGTTTTAGGCTTACTTTTTGCAATATTTATCTGCGTTTTTATGACTACGCAAAAACATGGCGTGGCATAGCAAGTTATGGAACATTTATTGGATATTTTGCCAAGATGTCTGCTGGGGGTATGAATGGAATGAAATAATGAGGCGAATTACAAGGAGTGTAATTCGCCTCATTGTGTTTTAATTACTCTTCAGCGTCTTCATCATCGCTTACGTAAGTGTTGTGTCTCGGCAAGAGTAAGGCTTCAAAATTAAAATCTTCGTCAAGTGTTACCCTATCAAAGCCAGCGGGTACGGATGTAAAAACCTGACTTGGGTCGACATAGGTACGCATACCTAGACTTAAATCCCTGTGGTTTGCACCTCTTTCTAAACAGTTATCCAACGAACATTCGGGTAATCGTGGATCAAAAGAGTAGGAATGATTGGCCGTATCATCGATGGTTCCTTCTAGGTGTTCGACAGGATCCGCTTGAGATGCATTTAGACTTCCGTAGTGATTGATGGCAATGAAATTCATAAGCCCTCCCATGGCATGACCACCTCGCAAGAAGTGATACGTTGCAATCCCTTTATAGCAGAAACTGAGAAATGCGCCATGTTGATAAGTAAGCATGGCTTCATGGTACCCTTTGAAGCAATATTGAGATATGGCTTCAAAGTTGCGTAGATTATTCACTTGATTGTTAAATGCAAAACCCTTTTGTAAGAGGTTTGCAAGATCATCAATAGCCAAATGTCCGACAGGTGTATACCCAGCTTGTATCCCTATGGTTACACGTAAGACGGCATTGTAAAGCCAGCGATCATAGTGCTTACCAAGGCAGAGATAAGTCACAATATCGAGAATACTAGAATGTCGAATTACGTTGTCGCGACCTACCACGTCGTTGAACAATCGCTTGGTGCTGCTGCTACCTACAGAATTGGGTCCGGAGAGTGCGTAAACAAAGAATCTAGGAGTTTCGATGTTACTAAAGGTCTCACCAAAGATTTGTGGGCCAAATGTATGGACTATATCGAGAGCTGCAGGTAAGCAAATACCTGCTCCCTGACTGTGCCCTGTGATAATAAAGCGGATGTCTTGTCGTTGTTCAATAGGAATCAGACGAATACAGTCATTGATGTCTCCGAAAATACTTTGCCGAGCCGCCAAGTACTTTTCCAAAAATCCTCTGTGGAAAGTTGCATTGAGGCCTAAAGTTTCTGGATAATCCATCTTGACCGCAGAAAAATTGGTTAACCAACTGGGGCCCAATAGACCGTGGAGAGGTTGAAAGTTGCGCGACTGAGATCCTCGAAAAACGATCGCCATTACGGGGGGTGTAGTTTCGGTTGCTTGTCGAATGGCAATAAATCCTGGATAATCCACTTCAACACCGTGCGCATGTGGGAAAAACCCTACAATTCCTCTTAAATGGTTTGCACCATGTGTACCAACAAACGGACGATGGCAGTACCACGTATTTGTTTGATTGGGGAAGATATCTGAAGTGTAAGAGAATTTATTCAACCTGTTAGAATTCAGCTTGTGAGGATAGGTATAGTCGTAGGCATTCTCACCTCGGTGGGTAATGCGATAACTGCGCTTATTCAGCAAGTGTAGCTCTTTTACAAATTCCGGTGTAAACAATGGATGCACTTGTTTTTTACCATCAATCATTTGCACCAGAGGGCCATGGGGGTCTGCAGGTGTGGCCAATGCAGCCGCTTGCAAAGCAATCAATCCCAATAATCCGAGTTTAACATGTTTGATTTTCATGCCCTATAGAACGACATGTGGATCAAAAAGTTTAGGAAAATTTTTCCATGCGCGGGAAAATTTTCCTAAACTTTAATTTTATTCAGCGTCCCGTAAGAAAAATATTCGTTATTGAATACTCAAGAAGGGAGTATGATATCTGGATGTTGATTTTTTATATACAAGATATACTGTTGTTCCACATAGTTCCACGTTTGGATAAGTTTTTGGATATGTTTTCTATTGACTTGTTTACCGGTGGTATCTTGGTAAGCTTTGATAATAGCCTCTGTAAAAGAATCGTTGGTACGGCCTATGATACGGGCAATGTCGACGTGATTGTTGGATACACCCGAGAAAGCAAAATCGATAATACCTATCATTTTATCATTTGCATCGAGTAATATATTGCCAGGATTAAGATCTCCATGAACCACGTGAGCTTCCTTTTCATAAAACCGTAACGCGTCATGTTGATGCAGGTCGTACGTATTATCATCGACTTTGGATAGCTCGTCCAAAAAAGTAGATAGATACATATTACACACTTTAGGAAGTGACTGAGGATGGATCGTATTGAGTTCTTGTATAAATTTTGCAACGTCGTACGCTAAATTGGTTGCAGCTTGCCGGGATAAATGCTTAAACCGTTCCGTTAACGACCAACCTTTGATCTTTTTGTGCATGCTGAAAGGTCGTTCATTATCTTTGAAAACTTTGAGATCGGGAAATTGAAAAGTTACTTTGTCGCGCATAAAGGAGCAAAAAGCAAAATCCTTCAACATCATACGAGCAAAAAACTGGTTTCGGGGGAATCGAAAAAAATAGGTATCCTTGTTATCCCTTGCTTCAATCACAATATTCGTCCAACCTGTTTTGATATATTTTATGGTGTTGGCATCTAGGTTGGGCAAATGTTGCTTTATAATGTTTGCGAAATTGTCTTGCTGCGTAAAAAATGCTTTGTGTTCCATGGATTTAATCTTAAGTTAGAAATAACATCCACATTGAAATTGAAAGACATTGTCAAGTTTAATGCTATGTTAAATCATTGAAAAACACTCATGCACGGATTTAAGCAGGTTGGAGATGATATTGTTAGATGATTATTGGAGGCAAACGACTTAATCGGCATGCAATGTAAATACGATTGCCACCGACATACAGCTCAATGAGCTACGTACATTTGTCCGTTTATTCGTGAACGTGCTGTTTTTTATCGTACGTATTGTTTAGAGTACACAGGTATTGAGTTCCATTAGGGTGAACATTCAAGAGAAATTTTTGCTGATTGTACGCAACGACAAGTAAATATTGCCGATTACCTAAGGCATACGTTTCTAGTATGGATAATTGAGAAGGTTTATTTTTTATTTTGAGTAGGAATTTGTTTTGTTTAAACTTGGCAAAAGCGTAAGTACCGATAATCACAAAGACCATAAATATAACTATTTGCAATATAAGCGATGTCGATGTGGTAGAAAAATGCGTTAACTCGGGAAGCGATGAAACAGGTTGTGCGTGCGCTAACAACATATATGTACAATATTCAAAGGTTGAACAAACTTATACTATCCGTGACCACTGTTTGTATTTTTGTTCTTCTGTCAATGCTCACCGAAGGAAAGAATTAACATAACACTTAGAGTTCTGATAGTCATTGCAAAGGCGATCCTTTGCGGCAACAGTCCTGCGAGTACTTTGCAACCCAATCAAAATTGTTTCACAAAAGAAGTTCATAAATGTAATGTAAAAATACTTAGCAAGCAATGTTATTTTGCAATAAATTGAGCAAAAAGATCAACATTCCATATTTATTTTATTGTGTCCAAGGCTGTAAACAGGAACGAAGATCCCATGAATGTTACCGGAAAACTTCCAGTGAATGGATTTAATAGCTTGATTTAAATGGAGATGCGCATCAATTCTTTAAATCCATCCGTCAATTTGTGACGCATCTCGTGTAGTAAAGTGAACGCTATTCCAATTTCTTGTGTAGCCGGCATAGTCTCTAATTTATCGACAGCCGCGCTTCGTACGACTGTTTGACTTCTACTCACTTGGTCAACACGTTGTTTCGCGTTTTCTTTTTGTGAGTCCGCATTGCAATGAGCGATGGATTCCGTGAATTGTGTAAATTGAGAATTTGTCGTGCCCAATATGTTTTCTGAAGTTTTTTTAGCTTCTTTAGTAACGCATGATGCTATTGAAAATGGAATGGGGTGTATAAATTGGCTTAACTCTGGTTCTAGGCAAGCAACTTTCATAAATAATTTACTTGCATTATAGTAGCATATTTCTTGCCACTTTTTTGTTAATCCTTATAAAAAAGTTACGTAGAGGTAAATTGCTTTCTTAGGGGAAAAGTTCGTTAAAAAAGAGCTGTCTTTAAGGTTAAAATGATTTGAATATCGGACAATTAACAATGCATACAAGGTGAAAACCAAAAAAGACTTATTTATAGGGTCACTCTTCAGTGCACTCGAAGTGTTTTAATCCCAATAAGGCGGCCTGTTCTTCGGCCGCTTTTTTACTCTTCCCCTCCGCCTCAGCGATCAACTTTTCCCCCAGATATAACCCAATTTTAAATAAACCTTGATGTGGAGGACCCTGTGTCTGCAAGAGTTTATAGGTTAATTGTTTTGATTGATTGCCTAGTTTTTCCTGCAGTTGTCCTTTTGGATTATTAGATTTTATCTGGCGATAAACGTATGGTTTTATATTTCCCAACCAAGCAAGTACACATGCGTTGACTGGGTTGAATCCCCCATCCAAAAAAATGCTCCCCATAAGAGCTTCCACCGTATCTTCTAAGACTGAGTCAGGCACTTTTTTTACGGGTTCTGTTCGAAGATATTGAACAACGCTTAGTTTTTTAGCCATGCGCACCAAAAATGTTCCGCGAGCTAAGATGCTGTGCGCTTTTGACAAAAATCCTTCCCGGCTCTTGGGAAACAAATGGAATAGTTGTCGTGATAAGATAACGTTGAAAATGGAATCACCCAGAAACTCCAGTCGCTGAAAGTGGAATTGAAAGGGAAATGGAC
This sequence comes from Puniceicoccales bacterium, assembly GCA_031283895.1. Classification (GTDB taxonomy): domain Bacteria; phylum Verrucomicrobiota; class Verrucomicrobiia; order Opitutales; family UBA9783; genus CABUVL01. The sequence goes on from JAITAV010000017.1 coordinate 10,994, forward strand.
AGGGTACTTCACGAAAGAAAGAAGGATGCGTAAGGGCTGATTGTAGTAACGTTAAATTTTTAAATTTGTACCCCAATAAAGATTCAAAATCGGATAAATTTGCTTCTTTGGAAATTAACATGCTTTCTTCTAAGATTCAAATTGTTCTCCCAGATAAAATTTTCGACTTTGGGGATCGTTGACTAGATTTTCCCGAGTTCCACTGCATAAAATTTTTCCGTCATACAGAAGATAAGCACGATCAACGACGCGTAACGTTTCGCGAACATTGTGATCCGTAATAAGAATTCCCATTTTTTTCGATTTTAAATCTCGGATAATTTGCTGCACTTCTTGAACGCTAATCGGATCAACTCCACTAAAAGGTTCGTCCATAAGTAGAAATCGTGGTTTGGTAATGAGCGCTCTTGTAATTTCCAAGCGACGACGTTCTCCGCCGCTCAACGTAAATGCTTTTTGTTGGGCAACTTTGGTTAGATCAAGTTCTTCTAAAGCTTCTTGCAAACGACTTTTAATGACACTTTTGGATAAAGGAAGCGTTTCTAAAATCGCTTTGATATTTTCTTCAACAGTCAACTTTCTGAAGACGGAAGCTTCTTGGGGCAAATAACCTATTCCTAAGCGGGCTCTTTTGTACATGGGAAGTCGCGTAATTTCTTGTCCATGAAACCAAACTTTACCGTTTGTAGCCGCGATGAGTCCAACGATCATGTAAAAACAAGTTGTTTTGCCTGCACCATTGGGACCTAATAAGCCAACGATTTCTCCCGCTTTGACATGAATATTAACCCCGCGTACAACTTCGCGGTCAGCGTAAATTTTAACTAAATTTTCTGTATAAATTGAATTTACAGTTGAATTCATAAGTCAAAATTTTCCTCTGATAAAATCACTTTAGCGCGTTGTTGAGGTTGATTATTTTCAACAATAACACGTTCAGAGTATTTGAAAAATGTAATTTTTTCTCCCATAAATGTACCTTGTTGAGAACAGTGGACAACGGGATTCTCCGTTAGAATCATTTTTCCTTCATTGGGATAAATGACAGCTTTATTGGATCGCGCCCGTTTTATTTCGCCCGTATTGGGATCTTCCGTCTCTAAAAAAACATTGCGGTAGGCAATAATTTTTTGAATTTGGCCAATAGTCGGCATAGATCTGTACGAAGACGTATCTTCAGCAGAAATATTGATTGGGTAAAAGGTATCTCTATTGACATATGTCCATGGTAGAAAATTGCGATTCAATTGTTTACAAGGACCACACATGCTTATAAGGCACCTCCGATGAAAGGGTGATAAACTTATTGTGGGTGGACTTAATAGAGAATAAACCAATAATTCGTCACATTCTCCGTAAAAATTTTTACTCTCCATTTTTACTTGGCCTAAAAAATGAAATTCATTGTGAGAAGTTTTTCGCAACATCTCCATTTGATCACTGGTGATAATCGTGGAAGAAGTGCGTTCAACACCATAAATATGCGGCAAACACATTAAACTAAGCAGAATAAATGAAAGTAAAAAATGCATTTTCATGGCTTAAAATTATCGTAAAATGTGACGTGCGCATTTTTTCTTATAAGGACTTTGGCAAAGCTTTTATTGTGCTGTTTTTCTTCCCATGTCCAATCGTTACCCAGAATAGTATATCCTGGATTTGTAACGGTCAACAGTGAACGACCATCGGCTCGATGTTGTGTCAACGATACGGTGGCTTTGGGACTGCGAATAACCATATCTACCGTATTTGCATTTTCCGGGAGAAACCATTCTATACACATCTGCTCAATTTTTATTTTAGCTTCCGATATATAATGAACACGTTCGCCCAAGCATTGCCAGATCTTTTCTCCGTGTTTATTAAACATAGGCATTTTAAACCCATAAATGGGTGCATCCGCTTGCAGTCGAAATAATTCGCAGTGCGCACAGTAGGGTAGAAAAAATAAAATAACTACAACCGTTTTAAACAAGAAAATCTCTCCCCGTCATTGACGTCATCATTGACCAAAATCATTGAAGATATTTTGCAAACAGGACACCTTAACTTTATGTGCTTACGGATGCATGGAAGCAGCTTTTTTGCTTAAACGTACCTTGCCGCGCTCATCAATTCCTAAGCAAATAACAACCATGGTGTCTCCAACGCTGCACACATCGCTTGGATGGCGCACCTTGCAGTCCGAAAGCTCTGAAACGTGAACCATGCCTTCCTGTCCAGGTAAACATTCGACAAATACACCAAAGTCTTTAATGGTACGCACAATACCTTGATAAGTTTTACCCACTTCAATCTTTTTGTCCAAGCTGCTGATTTCATCAACCACCTGTTTGAGGGATACTTCACTTTTGGCATAAATACGTATTGCTCCGGAATTGTCCTCGCAAATATCGATTTGACATCCCATCGTTTCGGTTAAACGCTTAATGTTTTTACCTCCAGGTCCAATGAGTGCGCCAATCTTTTCTGGATTGATGCGAATATCCTGGAAATGTGGAGCGTACTGACTAATTTTGCTGCGCGATTGAGGAAGCGTTGCACGCATGATCGCTAAAATTTGCACACGCGCTCCGCGATTTTGATGAATGGCCTCTGCCATAATACTGAGTGGCAACCCGGCAATCTTTAGATCCAGTTGAAAACCTGTAATGCCCGTTTCCGTACCGCAAATTTTAAAATCCATGTCACCGAAATGATCCTCTTCACCTAAGATATCGGTGATCAGGCGGTAACGTTCAATTTTGTGATTTGCATTGTACTGCGTAACAAGACCTACAGAGATTCCAGCCACAGGTGCCAAAATAGGTACACCTGCATCCATAAGTGCCAATGTTCCTCCGCAGACGGATGCCATAGAGGTTGACCCATTGGATCCCATGATATCGGAAACTAAGCGGATAGAATATGGGAATTCCGATTCTGCAGGAATAATCGGCAATAGGGAACGTTCTGCCAACGCTCCATGACCAATTTCCCGACGATTGGTGAAACCAAAACGACCTACTTCACCCACGGAATAAGGAGGAAAATTGTAGTGCAAAATGAATGATTTTGATTGAGCTCCTCCCGTTAATCCGTCCAGATCTTGAGCATCGCGACCGGATCCTAAAGTAGCACTAACAAGCGCTTGGGTTTCTCCACGTTCAAAAATAGCAGAACCGTGGACAATTTTTGGCAAAACATCCACCTCACAAGAAATTTCCCTCAATTCTTCTGCCTTCCGATGATCCAAACGTAACGACTCGTCGAGGATAGCAGTACGACAGAGCTTTTCCTGTAACTTTTCAAAAGCTGCATCAATTTCACCTTTTGCCAAAGTTTTGTCTGCGAACAATTGCGACCCGAGAGCGCTTTCGACAAGTTCTTTTTTGAGATTTTTTATTTCCGTTTGCACGTGTTGCCTGGGTGTTTTGTACCAGACGTTTTTAAGGCGTTCTCCGAGCGTTTTTTCACAGAAGTCGACAACATGATCTACAACGCAACGAGGTTCGTAAGATAATTTTGAAGGATTACATTGATGGGCCAATGCTTCTTGCGCTGTTAGAATAGGTTGGATGGCTGCATGTGCAAAGTGAAGCGCTTCTATAAAACGATCTTCCGGCAACTGATCCGCGCAACCTTCTATCATTAATGCATCCTCCTTATTGCCCACATAAATGAGATCTAAGTCGGACTCAAATTGTTGATCATTTGTTGGGTTGACAACGAATTGGCCGTTGATTTGCCCAATACGTACGCAGGCAATAGGTCCATTCCAAGGAACATTGGAGCACATAAGGGCAGCCGAAGCACCATTGACCATGAGTATGTCGGGTTCATTGTTAAGATCGGCTGCCAGTAAAAGGCCTATAATTTGTACTTCATTGAGAAAATCTTTTGGAAATAAAGGACGCAAAGGCCGATCGCACAAACGTGAGGTTAAAATTTCTTTTTCGGTGGGTTTCCCTTCGCGTTTAACGTATCCTCCGGGGAAACGACCAGCGGCAGAAAACTTTTCTCGATAATCCACGATGAGAGGGAAAAAAGTTTGATTTTCACTGACCTCTGGAGCCATTGTTGCACTCACGAAAACGACCGTTTGTCCCGATTGAACGGTTACCGCTCCATTGGTTAATGTAGCAATGGATCCCGTTGAAAAAGTCAAATCAAGCCCATTTACTTTAGAAGAATACTTTTGCTTCAGCATAGAATTACCACTTGTAAGATTGAAACAGTAAGATGATCAATGACGCAGTCCTAAACGATTAATGACGTCTTGATATTTTTCAAAATCATTCGATTTTAAGTATTCAAGCAACTTGCGTCTTCGATTCGCCAAAGCGATAAGCCCCCGACGCGAATGAGCGTCTTTTGTGTGCAACTTTAAATGCGCCGTCAAATCTGTAATGCGTTGTGTTAATAAAGCAATCTGCACTTCGGAAGATCCGGTATCACTCTCATGCTTTTGAAAAGACTTTAAAATCGATTGTTTAGTTTCTACTGTAATAACCATATCTTTTATTTTTATATCTAATAACTCACCTTTTAGCTGAAACATTTTGCACACCTTTTTCAAGTAAAAAGTAAATATTTATTGAGCAACATACCTGAAAAAGCTCCCAAAGAAACAAGCAAAAAAATAAGTTGACGCCATGGCGGGGTTTCAAACTTATACAATTTTCATATTGAAACGCGTACGTTCTTTCTCCAGATTGACTCCTTATGACAGGAAATTTATTGATCATGCAATCGGGAATTGCAAGTGTTGTTGGCAATGCAACGCTGTATGGCATTCTTTCGGAAGCTTTAAATTATGAATCCATTGAAGAGGTTTACGGTGTGTACGGCGGATTTGCAGGATTGCAAAAAGGTCACTTTCTAGATTTGGCAGCCCTGTCGCAGCAAACGGCCAAAATGCTTTTATCAACGGCGGGGTTTTCCATGCAAAGCGAACCCATGACATTTGATTTTACGCACTGTGATGTAAGTCAAATGGTGCAGCATTTACAATCCAAAGAAATCCGTTACATCGGTTGCATTTGTGATCAAAATACTCTCAGTCATATGAATTGTTTGATTGAAGCGGCCAAAAATATTCACTATGACCTCCAAGTAGTTGCAATTCCTCAATCCAATATCAATGAATTACCGCTGGCCGATCATAGCTTAGGATACGGTAGTTATTTGAAATGTTTAAATGCCCATGTGTCAGAGTTTAACCATTGGTTGTGCACCTCGGGAGCGCGTGTAGGCATCCATGAAGTCTCTGGAGGTACGCACGGTTGGGTAGCTGCCGGAGTTGCCCTGAATACCGTTTTATTCAAATGGAAACAAGGTGTCCATACGGACAACCCATTTTTAGTTTGTCTACCGGAACAACCGCTGAATGAGTCGTTGTGCATTGAATTAATCAAAGAGAAAATAGATGCGTGCGGATACGTCTGCGTTGTTGCCAATCACCAATTGGTAAACGATCAGGGCGAATGCCTCGATTTGAGTACGTACTCCGGAAGCACGGCTCACTATTTAAGTGTTCTTGTCCAAGATAAATTAGGTTTGTCAGCACAAGTCAATTCCTGTCCACTGCAGATGCAAACTCTATCTCATTTTATCTCTAAACAAGATCAAACGGAAGCTATCGCATGCGGACGTTTTGCCGTACAACAATTAATGCACGCGGATGCAAATGGAAAAGCTGCCGTTGTTTTGCGCCAAGACTGCGATCATTACGATTTCGAAGTCGATTTCGTAGATTGGAATAAATTGACAACGGGACTAAAATTCTTCCCAACCGATTGGACAGATAACGCAATGTGGGTTCATTATCCTTTTGTAAAATACGCACTTCCATTAATTCAGGGAGAGGTTGAAGTTGCGTATGAAAAAGGCTTGGTACGATTGGTGCATTTATAGTCGTGCGATAAGCTACCGGTGGTTGCAGTGGAGGATATTATTTTTAAAAAAATGGGACCCAATGATGCACGTGTCTAGGAAGTAATTTTTGTATGCCAAAAGTATTGTTGTTCCCGGGTCAAGGTTCACAAGTTGTTGGAATGGGAAGAAGTTTTTACGAGCAGAGTCCGCTGGCACGCCAATACTTTGATTGGGCAGATCAATGCCTATCATTTTCATTAACTAAAATTTGTTTTGAGGGCCCGGAAGACCTGTTGAAAGAAACGCGCGTATGTCAACCTGCGCTATACGTGTTGGGTTACATTATTTTCGCTTGTTTGAAAGAAAAAAACTACTGCGAAAAAGGCATTGCCTGTGCTTGTGGATTAAGTTTAGGAGAACTGACTGCCTTAGCGGTGGCGGAAGTATTCGATTTCAAAACAGGATTGCATTTAGTAGCCGAACGCGGACGACTCATGCAGGAAGCGTGTGACTTGGTTCCTACGGGGATGCTGAGTCTAATTGGGGGCAATGTTGAGGCTGCTGAACAGTTATGTCAGTCCCTGGATTTGGATATCGCAAATTTAAATTGTCCAGGGCAAGTTGTTGTTTCTGGAACGTTGGATGCACTCGATAAAGCTCAAACACGCGCAAAAGGCTTAGGGTTTAAATTGGCAATACCATTGAAGGTTGCCGGAGCTTACCATTCTCGATGGATGCAACCTGCAAGGGAACATTTCGAAAAAATATTAGCCCCCATTCCGTTTAATCCACCTGTAATAACGGTGCTCACAAACACAACGGGGAATACAATAGCAGATCCTGAACAAATTAAGCAAGCATTGGGGAAACAGATGACTTCCACCGTTCAATGGGAGTCGTGTTTGCGTTGGTTGGTAAATAAACATTTCGTACACTGCTTAGAATGTGGTCCCGGAAATGTTTTGGCCGGATTGGCTAAACGGACGGACCCCTTGTTGCAGGTAACAGCGCTGAGTGAATGGGCACATATTTCGCCTGGAATCTGTTGAAGATATTATATGAAGTGGATACGTAATTTTTGTATCATAGCGCACGTGGATCATGGGAAAACAACGTTGTCGGATCGTTTACTGGAGCAAACGCAAACGATTGAAAAGCGTAAAATGCAGGAGCAACTGTTAGATTCCATGGATTTGGAGAAAGAAAAGGGCATTACCATCAAATGTCATCCCGTAACCATGCGTTGTCGTTTGCACGGAAATGATTATACATTGAATCTCATCGATACACCTGGACACGTTGATTTTTCCTACGAAGTATCGAGAAGTTTGGCCGCCTGTGAAGGAGTTCTTTTGTTGGTGGATGCATCTCAAGGTATTGAAGCCCAGACGGTTGCCAATGCACAATTAGCACTGCAAAACGCATTGACTATCATCCCTGTACTTAACAAAATTGACTTACCCAATGCCGATGTTGAAAAGGTAAAACGGCAACTAGAAGACGTTTTGGCAACCCCCGCCGATGAAGTTGTATTGGTTAGTGGAAAAACGGGGGAAGGCGTCAGCGAGCTTTTGCAGACCATTGCTGAAAAAATTCCTGCACCTAAAGGAGATGTAACGGAATTTTTGCAAGCGTTGATATTTGATGCAATTTACGATTCTTACAAAGGATTAATTTGTTACGTTCGGGTATTTAATGGCAGCTTAAAGGCGGGCCAAAATATTGTAATGATGCGTAAAGGTACGGAGACGCAGGTTAAAGAAGTAGGCATTTTTACGCCAGAAATGCAAAAAAAAGACGAATTAAATGCCGGAGACGTCGGATACGTTATTACGAATATAAAGACGCTGACAGAAATAAAAATGGGAGATACTGTAACCCACGTTCAAAAACCCGCTAGAGAACCATTGCCAGGTTACAGAGAAGTAAAACCTATGGTTTTCAGCGGCTTGTATCCATTGGACACGAAGGACTACGAACGATTGAAGGCAGGGTTAAGTCGTTTGCAGTTGAATGATGCCGCTTTGACTTTTCAGTCTGAAAATTCAACTGCCTTAGGCTTTGGATTTCGTTGTGGATTTTTGGGCTTATTACACATGGAAGTAGTACAAGAACGATTGCGCCGAGAATACGATCTGGATATCATTGCAACTTATCCAAGCGTCGTATACAGGATCTGTTTAACGGACGGTGCATGGATTGAAGTTGCCAATCCTTTGCGGTTGCCAGATCTTTCTCGCATTCAATACATCGAAGAACCAACCATCAAGGCATTTTTGCATATTCCAAGCGATCGTATTGGAGATGTTTTGAATTTGGTGATAGAAAAACGGGGTGAATGTTCGGCCACGGAGACATTGGATGAACGGAAAATATTGCTGACATGTTTGTTACCGTTGAATGAAATTTTACTGGATTTTAACGATCGTTTAAAAAGTATTACGCGTGGGTATGGTTCCATGGATTATGAATTGAGCAAATATGTACGTTCGGATTTGGTAAAAATGGATATTCTTGTCCATGGAGAATCGGTGGACGCATTTTCCAGTATTGTGCACCGATCCAAAGCCGAACAACAGGGACGTACATTGTGTGAACGATTGAAAGACTTGTTACCAAAACAGTTATTTAAAGTTCCCATTCAAGCGGCTGTATTTGGGAAAGTGATCGCGAGGGAAACGTTAAGCGCTTTGCGCAAGGATGTAACGGCAAAGTGTTACGGAGGTGATATCACCCGCAAAAGAAAGTTGTTGGAAAAGCAAAAGGAAGGGAAAAAACGTATGAAACAAATTGGTAAGGTTGCCATCCCTCAAGATGCTTTCGTTAAAATTCTAAAATCGGACACAATGCACTAACGGTTACAAGGCAAATGATGGCAAAAGTCGATACACGGCAAGCGTGGACGCTTGTTTTGTTGGCCGCAGGACATGGAAGTCGTTTTGGAGGCTTAAAACAGTTGCATATGTTTGGAGAACAAAAAGCAACCTTAGCTGAATTTGCAATATTCGACGCGTTACGTAACGGCTGTGGTCGTTTTGTGGCCGTAGTCAATGCAGAGACAAAACTAGAATTTGAACGCATATTCCATCGCATGGGTTTAGCAGAGGCTTCTTGTATCGAGCAGTGCACGCATGATATTCCCCGCAATGCATCCATGGATGTCCGCAACCGTCGGCAACCTTGGGGAACTGGGCATGCTCTATGGACGGTAAGAGATATTGTCTCAACACCTTTTCTGATGGTCAATGCGGATGACTTTTACGGTCCATCGGCCTACCGCTTAGGAGCAGATTACCTCGTTCAAGAATCGAAGCATTATGGGTTAGTGACGTACCCATTAGCGAAAACTTTATCCTCCAATGGATACGTTTCCAGAGGTTTATGTACGGTGGATGAAAATGCTTGGGTTACCCACATCCGTGAGTGTACACGCATTGGGTTGAATCAACAGAAGGTTGCGGTGAATGCAACCGAAGAAATTTTATCTCCGAATACGCTGGTTTCAATGAATTTTTGGATTTTAAGACCTAACATTTTTGATGTATTGGAAGAGCTGTTTACCCGATTTTTAAAAGAAACAACCGACATCTTAACGGCAGAATTTTACTTGCCAGAAGCGATTTGCAGCGCATCAAAACTCTTAAATGTTAAAATTGCGAGCATTCCCAATAAGTATAATTCGTGGTTAGGCGTCACCTATGCGGAAGATGTTTCGAAAGTCAATGAAGCCCTACACGATTTTACAATTTCTAAAATGTATCCTAAAAATCTATGGGAACAGCGCATTTGTAAATAAAATGGGGCTATGGCTTTGGCGGCTCGATAATAATTGTTGAGTAAAGTGTAGCAGTGAATAATCTGAGATCTTAATGCGGCTGATTCTGGAAAGTAAATTTCAATCTTTGTTACTAAATTGGTATTCGAAGAACGCGCGCATTCTACCCTGGAGGTCAAAGCCTTCTTTATACAAAACGGTGGTATCGGAGTTCATGTTACAACAAACACAGGTTAAAACAATGTTGCCATACTTTGAACGTTGGATGCGCCTGTTCCCCAGTTTTGAAGCATTATCGGAGGCAAACGAATCGAACGTTTTGACGGCTTGGGCAGGACTTGGATATTACGCGCGCGCAAAATGTTTGCACGAATGCGCACGCGGCTTTGTAAAAAATCCGGTCAACAGTTACCGACAGTGGTTAAATTGCAAAGGCATAGGGGATTATACGGCTGCCGCCATTGCAAGTATTGCTTTTGACGAGGCGGTTGCAGTGGTCGATGGGAATGTAATCCGTGTTTTGTGCCGACTTTTAAGTATCACAGAATCATTTAAAACAAAAGAGGTGGCTCTGAAGATCATTCGGCCAATTGCGAATCAATTTTTATCGAAAACCAATCCTGGTAAATACAACGAAGCCCTCATGGAATTGGGGGCGATCGTTTGTACAAAACAGAAGCCTCGTTGTGAGGTGTGTCCCGTCAAAAGTTGTTGCAAATCCTATCAAAAAGACACAGTACATCTATGCCCGCATTTTTTTCAAGTAAAACGAACATGTTGTACAATGCAGCGTTACTGGATACGCGATACACACGCGTTTCTATTGGAACCGTCAACGGTGGGTAAGGTATTTCGAAATACATTGCAAGGGCTGTTGGAATTGCCTATAATGACCCCTCAACGCATGTCTGTGGTTGGGTTGGGTAAACTTATCTTTACGGGTAAAAGAAGTATTGGGCCCAAAGACTTTATTGAACAAATTTACTCACCTCAAAAACAAGTTAATTCGCAATCACTCATGTCACTCCCTGAATTTTCAAACTGCGTACGTGTTCCATTCGATCAACGGCAGCGTCTGGCTTGCACAGGTCCCCACAAACGCTGGATTTCAAAACTTTTACAATGAACAAGCTTTACCCTTTTCTTTTATTTCTAATCCTTACCCTGAAAATTTATTTAAAAACAAATCTGTAGACAGTGTGTTGGATAGTATCCCATAGATCAATATACTATCTGCGAAAAAACAGATTGATAGTTGCCCAAGAATGTCCATATACCGATTGATCCCTCTGAAGGGTAGTCATTAGATAGTATCCCACACACCATCTTACCATCTATGAATACAAAAACCTTGCTCGCATAATACTGAAAAGCCTCACAAATTTCAGGAGACGCTTTTCCACATTGCGCATCCGTTTTGGGAACGCGCTGTTCATGCATCTTTCGTAAAGCCATTTTCCGTTCAGTCGGAAAATTTGCGAGCAAAATTCTCGTGAATTCATCTTCTCGTAGAGTTGGTGCAAAAAAATTGCTAATCAACACATGTATCTCTGATGGAATGAGATCCATAGCCCTATATTGATCGATTAACGCTGGGATTTGATCTAGTATTAAATGGTGATTTACACTTTTCAGAGTGAAATAAAATCTATCGGCTATCACCATCTTTACTACTTGTCTGGCGTACGCTTTTAGGTTCGGATCTTCATAAAGATTTATAGCATTGTTCAATAAGTCTGGATATGGCATAAGCCTATTCGGAAAAACATACGCCCCAAGCATAGATTTATAAGAAAAATTACCCTCCTGGCGGAGATGGACACCTGCAGTATTCACGATGGTCAATACACCCGTTTGAGGGTTAAATATAACTCTGCCCGGATTAAGTGCATGACCCAAGCATATGCCTATTTGATACAAAAACATATCTGCGTGTACAATGCTTTGTGTCCACAGTTCTACACTTTGCGGGTATTTTTCTACACAAAAATCACCAATAGGTTCTCCCGATGCTTTGGGCATCCATAACATCAAATTCCCTTTTGCATTAGGCGGGAGTTCATCTTCGATGCTGTAAATCCGTTCTTCGTTAACAACTTGACAATAATGTGTAAGGATAAGTTGCACATGAGGTGGAGGTTGTATTTGCATAGCTTGTAAGCGTCGATGTACCAATTGGCTACCATGAAAGTCATCTACATTGTCCTTTGAATAGTTTTCCAACTTAATAACTTTGATGACATAGGTGTACTCATTGGCCGTAGTCACCTCAAAAATCGCTAGATGTTTCCCTCTTATCGGTAAGTAAACTCTTTCTATATTTTTAACTTGATCATCGGGATTTTCCAATCTTAAGCACTCAATGGCAAACCGTTGTACGGGTAGTGGAACAAGTGCTTGCAAGTGTAAAGTCCCCAAGCTCCACAAACTAAACATTAAAAGTCTAAAATTTTTAAAAGAAAAAACGTTTCCCATAGAAACATTTTAGTCGGTCCATTTTAAACGTCAACATTGTTTTTGAGGTTTATTAAGATACTGCCAAAGGTTGAGGCAACATTCTATGAGAGCATGAAAATTTTTTAATGGAATTTGCGTAGCCTGATCTGATAACGCTTTAGCTGGATTTGGGTGTGTCTCAACAAATATACCTTGAGCACCCGCAGCTAAGGCGGCTTTGGCCAAAGGTTCCACGTATCGTCGATCTCCGCTTGTGTACCCGATACCAAGTCCTGGCATCTGCAAACTGTGCGTTGCATCAAAAATAACCGGACATGCGTTCTCTTTTAAGATGGGAAACGTACGCATATCGACAACTAAATTTCCGTATCCAAACGAAGTGCCACGTTCCGTTTGCCAGATCTCAACGGCATGCAGCGTTTTTAGTTTTTCAACGACAAATTGCATGTCGGTTGGAGATAAAAACTGTCCCTTTTTGACATTGACGGTCCGATTGGATTGTGCAGCCGCAGCAAGTAAATCGGTTTGCCGGCACAAAAAAGCGGGAATTTGAATTACGTCGCAGATGGGAGCTACTCTAGCGGCCTGTTCAGGCAAATGGATGTCCGTAAGTACGGGGAGTTGATGCGTCGACCTGATATCGTCTAAAATTTCAAGACCCTGCTCGAGGCCAATTCCTCGAGGATTGTTGATGTGAGTCCGATTGGCCTTGTCAAAAGATGCCTTAAAAATTATTTGAAGGTTTTTTTCATTTTGATTTTGGATTTGATGCAATGTTGCGGCGACCTCATGGGCTATGTCGGACGACTCTAGAGCGCATGGGCCTGCAATAAGCAGCAATTTAGAAGGATTAAATAGAGGTGGATGCATGTCTTATTTATAAAACTTGAAAAATCTGCTGCAAGGTATTTTCTAATTTTGCTTTTGAAGATGAATGAGGGGGTTCTGTCTTTTTGGTATTTAACAATTTCAATAAATCACCGCAATCGGGAGCCTGGAGCGTCCCATCCAAATAAAATTTGGGACCTATAAAATACCCCAAAGGATCTGTATTTTGCGTATCAAATGAAAAATACCTCATCCCTGGACCTTCCTTCCCATTGAGCTGAAATTCAAAATGGATGTTTTGTTCTTGGAACTTTTTTTGTGGATCCATGCCGATGGTACCTTGCGCATAAAGAGCAAAATCGTCATTTCTCATATGTGCCTGTTGGATTGTTATGGCTTTGTTGAGACCTTTTTGAAACGTGACTGCCACTTTTTGAAATGGGATGGATTGACAGTAGGCAGTTAAAAAACCTAATGTACCCATTTCCGTAACTTTACCTCCCATCAAAAGTCCCAGCGTATTCGTTAATCCACCGATTGCTTTTGCAGTTGTACTATTGTGTTGGAAAAATTTTAAATTGCCATCGGTACATTCAAAGACACCTTTACCTTCCATATTGTCTAATGGAAAAGTTTTAAGATCCGTCTGCATGTGTAAATTTGCATTTAGGTTGCTAGTTCCTCGGATCGCTGGAGCATTTTTAGGGTACACACCTGCATTTCGAAAGCAGTTTATACTTTGGGCGATATCGATTCGTTCTCCGCAAAGATGGCAGGTAACGTCATAATCCTTTGGGCTACGTTGTATCGTAAGGTCGGTTGCCCAATGCCCAGAAAATGGTTCGCATGTAGCTTTTATTTCAAGTTGCCGTGCATCCAAATTGCATGCCGTATTGAGGTTTTGTACGGATGTTTGGCCACAGGTAACATTGTTACACGCAAACGTGAGGTTGACGTGCCACGGATACCAAAAAGGTCTTGGAAGAACATGATGGTCGGAATGATTTACAGATGGGCGATCGGATGGGCTAGGTTTTGTTTTCTCGACAACCTCTAAAGGCAACGAAGCCATCTTTTGACGACCCGTATCCAACCAAGCTTTGAAAAAATCATACATTTCTTTCACATCGTCGACGTAAATCGACTGGCTGTCCATATGCCCCCTAAGTGTTGGTGTATTACCGAAGTCGCAATTCAAATCGAGATTTAAATCGGTTAGATGCTGCGGATGTCTCAATTCAATGGGACCGTGAAGGTGAAATGCCGTCACGTTTTTTTCGTGAGACGTAATAATTCCTTGCCCATCAAAGGTACAACGACCCGTCAGAGGGGTTATGTTGAAGTGATAGTTAGCCATTATGCTTTTATCGGCATTCCAATGAACGGAACAATCTCCAAGAACACCTGAAAAATCACTCAAAATGGGTTGGAAGTTTAAATCATCCAATGTTGCATGCAGTTGACCTTGGCTTCGTTCAATCTTGCAACCATTATTGAGATTTACGGTAGCTTGTACATTCCCTTCCAATAAAGGTTTCGATTCAGGTTCGCCTTGGAAGTAAATGTTATCCAAGTTGCACACAAGTTTCTTGTCTTCATCATATTTGAAAGAAGGAAGCATCTTACATGTTTCAAGATGGAAATAGGGTCTTGACGTTTCTAAAGCCTGCATGGAACTCAGGTGAGCGTTTTCCAAACAAAAATCTTTGTTTGAATAAAGTAACCAATATTGATCCCGTGTTTTAAGTTCCCCAGACCACGATAAAAGGCCAGAGATTTGCCTCCGTTTTTGAAATAAATTTACAAAATTTAATGGCATCTTGTGGCATTCAACCGACAGTACATCGCCCTTCAAGTCCGGTAGACATCCTTGTTTGATTGCTTTTAGAGACAATGGGACAGGTTGATGGAGTTGCACGTTCAACCGCATATTGTCGGTATCACCGTCTTGAACTTGCATATTAAACTTGTTGAACAGAATCAGATTTTTGCACTTGTCCCATTTGAAATCATATTCTACGGATGCATCTAGATTATCGCAAGGCGCGTACAACCACGGTTGTGCAATAGGTTGTTGCAAAAGAGCTCTGGAAGAGACGTGTAATTGTCCTGCCAGTTTTACTTGTTGCAGCTTTTTATCGGCACATTTTAATTGTCCGCATTGCGTGCTTTGAAAAAGCTTTTGGTAGGCAGAATCGGTGGCCTGTAAATCTATTTCGTACGTCAATTGATCCAATTGCGGACTAAAGGTCACGTTGGGCCGAATGTTGACCTGCAAGTTTTTCATTGCAACTTGATCGTGTTTTTGAAGATTGCATTGGGAGATGCGTAGGGGTTGCACGGATTGAATACTCCATTCCCGTTTACTTGAATCCCATAAAAATTCGAATATACCATTGTTCAATTGCCCTTGCAATTTGTATCCATACTTTGCGAGTAATGGGGTCAATATTTCGCAAGGTACGTTTTGCAAATTTAGGTCAAATATCTTTTTATTTTGATTAAAAGTTTTAAAATTTTTGGATTTGGTGTGGAACGTTAAAGCCTGCATCAAGTTACCCGTCAAAAAAACATGCCGTGTATCTTTTTGTTTTAGCAAGCAGTTAAACTGTTTAAATTCTACGTTATTTTTACGAATGGAGGCATCTAACTCTGTTTTGAGACTTAGTACGGGGAGATTACTCAAACTTGCATGCAACGTTTCAAGTTGCTTCATCCATGCACTGACGTAAGTATGCGTATCAACGTCCAAATGAGCTCGATTAACGCTTATCTCTCCGTTGGCCATAACCGATAACGTGGGAACATTATTTGAGAAAATTTTAAAGAGTGTATGATCAAATAATCCTTGCCATTTTAGTATCAAATTTTGGGGGCTTTTGTTCAAAAAATCGCACGTAATTTGCAGATCATTTGAAGGGCCATAATGACAATCAACTTGTAAATATTCTTTTTGTCTGCTCTGAATGTCTTCTGAAAAAATGTTAAGCGAAAACAAAGGATAAAGTCGGCTTTGATTCCTAATGCGCGCTTGATTTGTAAGGCGTAACTTGGTAAAATGTCCTTTTGCGTTGGCTGCCAATTGTAGATGACCATTTAAATTTACTTGAGACATTGGCGCATTATCTGCAATTTTAATTTGTGCCGTATAACTTCCTTCCGCAGATTTATCTGGACAAACGTTTTTCAAAGTTGCTTGGCAGTGTGCAAAAGTAAGATTTTTGTAGGTGCCTTGTCCTTGTACATTCAAGTTCTCCAGGTACACCCTAAAAGGGAGTCGTAAATGCTTCAAAGGACCTTGTATATATTTATCTTTTTTTTGGGAAAAGACAAATCCGGCTTGTTGAGGCGAGAGGGATTGGACTTTGGATTTTGGATCCCGTACATTGCAATGTATGTGACCTTCCAATGTTTGAATATGCAAACCATGCCCTAAGAAAAATCGCCAAGGTTGCCATTGGAGGTTGAAATCGGTAATTTTAATATCAAAGTTCTTTCGTCGACAGTGGAGGGCATCCATCTTTATGGTCTTCCAACTCCCTTGATAGTTAACAATCTGGGTATGATCGCACAGGCAACTCAAAACACCATACAAAAGAATTTTTTGCCCAAAAGAAAAGCTAAGCAGCAAGACGAGAAAAGTAAATGAGATTAAAAATGTAAGTCCAATAATTGTAAAAAGTCGCTTGCGAATTTTTTTAATCATGACTGAACTAAAGGTAGAGAATTTTTCTCCAGGCGCCAACGAATTTTTACAACTTTCTTGGACCAAAAGAACCCGGATAAAAACGTTGTTTGGGTAATGTATAAGAGCAACAAGGAGACTGTAATTGCAAAAATGACTGGCTTCGTGAGCCGCTTCCATCGTTCAATAAAATATGCGCATACACTTGCCTTTTTACACGCATGATGTATTCGTAAGAATATGCGTTGTAATGAGTCTAGCACCTTATCGCGAGAAGATGCTTTTATGATTTTAAATGCCTTATCTAGGATAGGTTGGGTAACGATGAAGAAGTTATTAAAACATTACAACAATGACGTGGTTGCCATATTTTCAGGTACGTACGAAGATCACAGAGCCATCGGACTTTCGGAAACCGTGAGTCAAAACTTAGCTACTTGGTCACGGTTATTTTCCCTTGAGAAAGAGAAAGAAAAACTGCGTAAATTGCAGGCAGAGTTTATAACGTTTGAAAGTAGTCATTACCCACCTTTGCTGAAAACGATTTACGACCCACCCATTGGATTGTATTGCTATGGTCCCACAAGGCCATCCAGCAACACCATTGCCATTGTGGGAACGCGTTACGCTTCACTTTACGGTTTGCAAGTGGCAGAACGCTTGGGATGCGAATTGGCAGAGCGCGGATGGTGCGTTGTCAGTGGATTTGCAAAAGGAATCGATACGGCAGCGCATCAGGGTGCCTTGAGAAGCAAAGGATCTACGGTAGGTATTCTGGGTTGTTCCATTGACCGCATTTATCCTCCTGAAAATGCATCGTTGTACGCACAATTACGGCAACAGGGATGCCTTATGTCAGAGTTCAAATTAGGGTCAAGGGCCGATCGCATGAGTTTTCCAAGGCGAAATCGCATTTTGTCCGGCATGAGCCAAGCAATCGTTGTGATTGAATCGGACACGCAAGGGGGTAGTATGCTGACCGCATCTTTTGCAGTGGAGCAAAACCGACAAGTATTTGCAATTCCCGGGCGCATCGATGCCGATATGAGTCGTGGATGCCATCATTTAATTCGTAATGGTGCCACTTTAGTCACGTGTGTAGACGAGATTTTAGAAGATCTACATTCCGCTCCTCCGTGGACATTAAAGTTGGACTTGGAATCGCAAATTCAAGACTTACGGTCTGAAAACGTGGAACATCTATCTCCGGAAGAAAATAACATCTATGAAATTATAAAACTTAAAGGCCCTCTGGGAAGTTCGCAATTGATCGAAATGACACAACTTCCGGTGGATACTTTGCAAACGGTTCTGTTTACTTTGGAGTTACAGCGTATCATTGTTCGTCGTAACGACGGCTTATTTGAAGCTTAACAATAAATAACTTTTATGCTTCTTTATTCAACTTAAGTAATTTCTTGTCGAGAGGGTATCGTTTCTATGAAAAAATGGAGTGGTTGTTTGGTTTTTGCTTTGTTAACGGTACTCTTTTTTTGGCAGATTGCATTTCGACCTTTGGCAAATCCTGACGAAGGACGTTACGCGGAAATAGCCAGAGAAATGCTAGTATCGGGTGACTGGATAACACCTCGATTGAATGGCATCCTGTACTTCGAAAAGCCTCCCTTTGTTTATTGGTGTACGGCAATGGGTCAACGTATCTTTGGCGAAAATTTATGGGGGGTCCGTTTTTTTAACGCATTGCTTACGTTGTTAACGTGCCTGAGTGTTTATCGTTTTTGCGCTCATTTTTTTAATCGTAAAGTGGGTACGATTGCCGCAGGTCTGTTGGGGACCAGCGCACTCATGTTTGGCATGAGTCAAGTGTTAACGTTAGATGGGACTCTCGGTTTTTTTGTAACGGCGACACTCTTGTCCTTTGCATGGGGATTTTTAGAGACGGATAACCGCAGCGCGCAAAGACATTTTTGGTTGGCGTACATTTTCATGGCATTGGCCATTTTAACGAAAGGGCTCATTGGAATTGTCTTTCCAGCTTTTATTGGAATTCCCTGGCTTATCTACACGGGATACTGGCGAAAAATGCGACAAGCGCACATTGCATGGGGCCTTCTACTCGTCTTACTCATCAATTTTCCTTGGCATTATGCCATTGCGACTAAGCATGCCATATTCTGTAAGTTTTATTTCTGGCACGAACACTTTGAGCGTTATTTCCTACCAACACACAACCGAATGAAGCCATTCTATTTTTTACTGGTCAGCTTTCTGGTGGGTCTAATTCCGTGGACATTTTTTTTGCCACGAGCACTTATATTAAGCTTTAAATCGGTCAAAGAAAAGACAAGGCGTAATATTTTAGTTTTTGGTTGTTTATGGAGTGTTTCATTGATAACCTTTTTTTCACGTTCGCAGTCGCAGCTGATTCCGTATGTTTTACCCGCCATTCCTGGCATTATTTTTCCGCTCGCTTACGCATTCTCAACGCCTCATTTTTTACAGCAATGTCGTATAGAATATTTCGTCTGGGCCACAGCGTTTTTGATTACGAGTTACTTCCTGCCCAGCATCGTTGCCAAAAGGGCTTTAGAACCTCTGCCGCAGTTCGCTCTGGTGAGTATAGAGCTTGTCTTGATCGCGGGTTCTTTAGGTGCACTTGCTTGTTTGAAAAAAAGTCCAAAACTTTCCTTCAGTTTTCTCACAACAACCATGTGTGGCATCTACTTTATGCTTCCTTTGTTTTTCCCTTACTTTCAGCGATTGAATGCATCGTGGGTCAGCCAAGTTATTTTGCAGTCTTCCGAAAAGCCAAGCATCATTTACTGCGCCTACGAGTATTTTCAAGATTTACCATTTTATTTAAAGCAAGTCGTAGGTATTGTGGATCACGTGCCGGGTGAACAATTGTTGGGGTATCAACTGGAAGGATGCGATCGTTACATTTCTCAGGAACAATTGGTTCACTTATGGACCTCAGAGAAGACAATTTATGCAGTTGTTAGACGCCGCAACAAGGAGGATTTTGAAAAGAAAATAACCCATATGCCGTTTTATATCTTGACGCAAGACTTGCATTTCATTTTATACTCTAACCATTTATGAGTAAATTGGACACACCGGATATTTCAGTTGTTGTTCCCATTTACAACGAAGAACCCAACATAGATGAACTTTGTTCGCGCTTGGTCAAAGTATTGGAAACCACAAAACGCTCATTTGAAATTATTGCTGTAAACGATGGCAGTAAAGATTATTCCATGCAAAAACTTTTGGAATGGTACAATCGATATCCCGACTACTTTCGAATTTTAGAATTCAACTGCAACTTCGGTCACCACAATGCGATATTGGCTGGATTTGAACACGTGCGTGGTGATATCACGATTACACTCGACGCAGATTTACAAAATCCTCCGGAAGAAATTCCAAAGCTTTTAGAAAAAGTGGACGAAGGCTACGATTACGTGGGCAGTTATCGTTTGGGCAAACGACAGGACGTGCGGTGGCGTTGCTGGGCTTCAAAATTTAACAATAAAATTCGTGCAAAAATTACAGACATACAAATGTCTGATCAAGGTTGTATGTTTAGAGCCTATAAACGTTCCATTGTTGATGCCATCGTCCGCTGTGGTGATTACACCGCATTTATTCCCGCTCTGGCCTATAAGTTTTCTTCAAGGTATACGGAAGTGGGTATGCGCCACGCTCCTCGTTTTAAAGGTGAATCTAAGTATGGATTGTATTATTTGCTACGAACGCACTTTGATTGGATGACGGGATTTTCTCTCGTTCCTTTACAATTGTTCACTTTGTTTGGTTTTACATTATCAGGCTTTAGTTTTTTGCTCGTTTTGTACATATTGGGTAGACGCTTGTGCATAGGTCCCGAAGCCGAAGGTCTCTTTACCTTATTTGCCATTTTATTTTTTATGTTGAGCGTGGTTATCGTAGGTATCGGACTTATAGGCGAGTATGTGGGGAGAACGTATCAAATTATTCAGAAACGACCCCGTTACATCTTAAAAAATATTTATCAACAGTCCAACAACAATACCGTCCCCAAAAGATAGTTTGTGTTCATACAGGAGATATGCATGCATTCAAAAGCCTTTACTTTGTTGCGCGAAGCGCTTTAAAAATGCGAAACATATTCCGCAAACAGCCTCTAAACGCATTATTTGGTGCCTTTAGAAGTAGTTTGTTAATTGGCAAGCGCGTACTGTTTAAGTTTATTGCTGAGGGTACGTGTGCTAATTTTTAAAAGAGAGGCTGCTTTTGTTCGATTGCCATGCGTTGTATTTAAAACGTGCAGGATATGTTTTTTCTCAATTGCCTCTAAATCCAACATTGGATCTTCCAGCAATGTTGTGCTTACATGTGTATGGGGTAATATATTTAAGGCTCTCTCATTAATTTCCTGTTGGTCATTAGACAAAATAACGGCGCGTTCTATCGTATTTTGCAATTCACGAACATTACCGGGCCACTTGTGAACTAAAAGAGCCTTTTTCGCTTCATCTGAAAATCCATTGAGCGTTATACCATGTTTGCGGGTGTAGCGTTTTAGAAAATAGTTTGCCAATAAAAGAATGTCATTGCCGCGTTCGCGTAAAGGTGGAATTTCAATGGGAAATACATTAAGACGATAAAACAAATCTTCCCGAAAGTCACCACGTTCCACCGATTTGCTTAAATCTCGATTGGTGGAAGCAATAACACGCGTATTTACCTTTAAAGTTTTTGTACCTCCAACACGCTCAAATTCTTTCTCTTGCAGCACCCGGAGGAGCTTCGCCTGCAGGTGTGGTGATATTTCAGCAATTTCGTCCAATAAAATAGTCCCATTGTTTGCCAACTCAAATCGACCGATCCTTTTCTGTAAGGCGTGCGTAAATGCGCCTTTTTCATGACCAAAAAATTCGCTCTCGATTAGATTTTCTGCAATTGCTGCACAGTTAACGGTGATGTAGGGTCTACTTGCCAAATGACTCAGCCTATGGATTTCTCTAGCCACCAGTTCCTTTCCCGTTCCATTTTCTCCAGTAATTAATACGGTTGCTTCGGTCGAAGCCACTTTTTTGACGAGCGCTTTAATGTGTTGAATGGCGGGCCCTTCTCCCAGTAATTCCTGTTGTAAGTCCCCTTCGGCACTATTACACGAAAAAAATTGATTTACTTTAACCAAATGACTGTACGATTCAGCTTTTTTGAGAACAACTTCTATCTCCTGTAAAGAGAAAGGTTTTATAATGTAGTCGAAGGCTCCTAATTTCATGCATTCGACTGCGGATTCAATGGATCCGTAACCTGTAATAACGACCGTAATGGGTTTTTCTATATTTTCGGGTAACGTATTAAAATGTTTCAATAACTGGGTTCCATCTCCATCCGGTAGGCGAACGTCCAAAAATACCAGGTCAAAATTGTCTCTACCAAAAACATTTTCCGCATCTGCTAATTTTGAAACGGAGGCGACCGTGTATCTAAGGTTGCGTAGTTGTTCTTCCAGCGCTTTACGGATTACCAATTCATCATCTATAATAAGTACTTTGTCGAATTGCATAACTAAATCGTTTATTACAAGAAGATTTAATTTTTTTAATGAAACGCAAAATCAAACCCCTTGTGCTACGATAAATCAAGCGACATAAAATGGCAATGAAAAAAACTTTTAGATTTTATTAAAAATCCCCATTCTCACTTATCCTGGTGAGATAATTTTGGCCATAAAATGGCTAACGAATCAAGCGACGGCCAAATTTGCGTTGGAATTTTTCAACACGGCCCGTTGAATCGACAAAACGCTTTTCTCCCGTATATATGGGATGCGAGTCGGCCGTAACGTCGCGAATCACAACATAGTGCTCAACACCGTTGATCATTTCTTTACCTTTTGAAACCATGGTTGAGTAGGTTAAAAAACGTTTGCCTGAAGAAACATCCACAAAACAAACAGGATGATAGTCGGGATGTATATTCTTTTTCATTCTACTTCTTAAATGTATAAAAATTAATACCCTTGTCGTGCTTTGTACCGGGGATTTGCTTTGCAAATAACGTAGATACGGCCCTTGCGCTTTACCACCTGACATTTTGCGTGTCGAGTTTTTAAAGATTTAATCGACGAAACCACTTTCATAAGTATTTGTTTGTTAAGTAAAATGGTGGGATCCATGGTGTGTCAATGCATTTTTTATAAAATTACATCGCACGTGTGTGGTCACCGCAGCCCAATGGAGTGAGCATTTTTTTGCATTTTGACGCTGAAGACTATTCAGAAAGGGTTTGTTTTAACATTTCTAAGTGCTTTTATATCAAGATCTTATGCCGTGCATGATAAGTAGTGAATGTGTATCGTTCACGTATAACATTTTTCCAACGCTGTGGAAAAAATAAATTCTTCCACAATTGTATCCGGTGAACGACTTAAGACAAGTTTTACAAATCTTAAATGTTTATAGGTTTTTTGGTCTTCCAATGGAGTCCAACATTTATGATGCTTATGCCAACGCTGCCATTGTATGCAGTAGTGCGGTGGAATCCTTAGAAATAAGACTCTGGCATGTGGTTGTTGGGAAAGTTTTTGAGATTGAAAAACAACGTGAACCCAACCATTTGCAAGTTCCACTTGTAAGATACCATGTGCCCATATAATCTGCTTGCCTGTTCCTATAATGGGTGCAATGACTGCATGAAGCTCGGCAAATTGGCCTGGCTTGGCTGTTAATAATGGAGGAAATTGTTTTAACAAGCGAGCAATGCAGTCTATTAAAGCCCCTAAAATAAGTAAACACAAGGTCACTTCTAAAAAAGTAACCCCCCACTTTGATTTTTTGTGCATTTTATCGTTTTTCTTGCAAAAATAGCATTGACTTCAGTTTTTTCAATGCTTCTATTGATTGAAAACTAAAGGTTCAATCAACTCAATTTTATGAATAAAGCAGAATTAATCGTTGAAATTCAAAACAAATTAGGCAAAGATGCTACAAAAGTCTGCGCAGAGCGTTCTTTAAATGCTATACTTGAAGCATTTAAATCGGGTGTTGCCAAAGATGGCGTAGTTCAACTTGTTGGTTTTGGTACTTTTTCGGTATCTGAACGCAAAGCTCGTAAAGGGATTAACCCTCAAACAGGTAAATCGATTCAAATTGCAGCTTCAAAAACTGTTAAATTTAAACCAAGTACTCAATTTAAAAGTATTTGTTAACCTACCTTAAAATATAAGAGGAAGTTCTTATGAGGTATGAGGGAAGAGGTATGTGTTTGTCTAATTTTATTTTTCAAGAATGAAATTATGAAATATTCTTTAGTGGACGAAGCTAAAAAAGTGATTCCAAACCCAAATATCTTGATTAATCTGGTTTCTAAACGTGTTAAGCAATTGAAAAATGGTGCTGAACCATGGATACATTCGTTAGAAAAACTAAGCTTAGAAGACATTGCCCTGCGTGAAATTATTGAGGGAAAAATTACTTTTGAGTTATAGTTTTTTGTACCCATGTCTGGAACAAAAAAGAAAGCTCAGAAAGTTATTTTTAATCGGAAGTTAAGTCATAATTATTTCATTGGTAAAAAATTTGAAGCAGGTTTAGTTTTAACAGGTACGGAAGTAAAATCTTTACGTTTGGGGAATGCCTCCATTGAGGAAGCGTTCGTGAGATTGGATCGTAAAAGTTGTCCAATATTGATGAATGCGCATATTGATGATTATCGTTTTGGAAATATTTACAATCATGATCCATTAAGATCTCGTTTTTTATTGCTGCACACGAATGAAATCAATGAAATGCGCGGTGCATTGGAACGAAAAGGCGAAAGTATTTTGGCGACGAAAATATTTTTTAAATCAGGTTTGGCCAAAGTCGAAATCGCAATCTGTATAGCCAAAAAGTTATTTGATAAACGTCGGAGTCTAAAAGAAAAAACTGAAAATCGAGAACTTGAGAGAGCTTTGCGGCATCATAAAACGTGACACATGTTATCCTATTTAGGCCCGAAATTCCTCAGAACACAGGTAATATTGGGCGTTTGTGTGCCTGCACGCAAACAAGATTACACTTAATTCATCCGTTGGGGTTTTCTCTGGAAAATAAATATTTAAAGCGTAGCGGCATGGATTATTGGAGTTTTTTAGATGTCAATGAACACACTTCGTGGGATGCTTTTTTGGCTCAAAGCGAACGTCCAAAGCGTCTGTGGCTGTTGACAACGCACGCGGATCGACCCTATTGGAACGTGCAATTTGAGGAAGAGGATGGCATTTTATTTGGGAACGAAAGCCACGGTTGTCCCGACTGGTTGCATCAACAATTATGGGATGGGCGCCTAATGATTCCCATGACGCATTCAACCGTAAGATCCCTCAATCTTGCTTCCAGCGTAGCGATCGTTAGGTACGAAATATTGCGTCAGTTGCAAAAAGTCGAATAAGGTTGATGACCGGGTCCCCTGTGCGGCCATTTACAAGCTTAATTTTGAAGGTAAAAATTTTACCGTTGTCAAATTGTTTGGCGATATATGACGATGCGTGCAGTATCCGTTGTTTAAAAGTAAGTAGTTTTTTCAGAAACGGATAGAGATACAGGCCTGTATAAATGATTGTTCAATCAAATGGCTTGATTGATAATATCTTGGGCGTTGGCGTGAAAATAGTAGTATGTTTTATTATTGGCAGACATCCAGGTAATCCAGAGATGCCCGTTAGCGCTGACATCCATCGAAATGATTCTGGAGCAATCGGTCAAATTACTGAAGCTGTTTCCATTTGAATCGGCAAAATCTATCTTTGTCGATAGATGGAACTGTTTATTGGAATCAATAAAGTAGTGTGCCACTCCCAGGACAAGGTGCGTCTTTTTGCCCGGGTAGCAGTAGGCGTAAATAATATGATTGTTGTAGGCCACCAACTTATGCGTACATTTATATAAAGTCGAAGCCGAAAGTGTTTCGGCGGTAGATGCACTACCGGCGGCAAGGGTCGTTGCATAGATTATGTTTTCGGGCCCTCCTGTCCAGTTCGCGCCCGTGGTAGTGGATTGTACGTGTAGCACAATATTTGACATCCCCCAAGAAACGTAATTGGCATTCCAGCGTTGGGATCCAGAATTTTCGTTGCTCATTGTGCTGCATCGATTGCCATAAGAATACATCAATACGAGAAAGATTTCCGTATTATCGCTCGCTCTAACAATTTCGAAATCGGCATGGTAACTACAATCCGTCGTATCCCAACCGCTACCGTGCAAACCATTGCCCCAAACTGTCCAATAATTTGTGGTGGTACCAACTTTATGTATGTACGGATAGTATCCGTTGCGCACGGCCAGAGAATATATATTGTTGACTCCCTTTATCGTACGCGGCTCCAGAGAAAATGACCTGTAATCCGAGGCGGTATTGTCCATGGATAGCGTAGAACAACCGGACCACGTATTCTGACTTGTGTCGAAAGTAACGGTTCGCGTACGCACGTAAAGATCTGGCCACGTAGGATCCGGATAAGAGGACAACCATTGACAGTAAACCTTTTGACCATTGACATCGTGACAGGCCGAAAAGGCAATTTTGTTATTATTTTTACTCGACCTTGGGAAGTACCCCATAGCCACCTCAGAGCAAACCTGAGGCTGTAAAAAGTTTGAATACACAACTTCCATATCAGACTTTCGTACTTTCCATAGCATGATTCCTTCCGTATCGCTACCGGAGGAAGTATTCCACCACCGCGAAGGCAAAACGTACATTAAAACAGTCAGGCACCCTACGGCACAAAAACTTTCAACTACCGCTGCTACTTTCCAGTCCTGACGGGGTTCGCCAAAGTTAATTGCATAGGACCCAACTGCGTAATCAATTTGAAAAATTTAACGCTCACCTGTCAATCTTTATTCGTTATACGACACGTGTAGGTAGTGTAAAGCACTTGATGGTGCCGTATAATACATTTTATGGGTTTGCAATAAAATATTGCCTTCTTGGACTTGGCTTTATTAATTGTAAGTATGGACAAAAGGAAAAATCTAAGATTCAGGGCTAGATCTGCCGAAGAAATTATTCGCACGCTAAAGAACAACTTTGGCGAAAACGCTCGAATTCTTTCCATCCATCAGATAAAAAGACGTGGACTAACGCGTTTTTTAAAAAAAACGCAATTTGAAATCACCGCCGCCGCCGGTGAAGTCCATCTACAGGGAGCGGTTCCTCAAGATCCCCCCATTGGGGCAAAAACCTTTATTAATCCGTCTGCATCCATACCTTTCAAGCAACAAACTCAACGCATACTGATGCATTCGGGCTTTTCTCAACCCCTTATGGATGCATTTTTTGAAAACAAACCTTTTCAGGAGCAATGTAATATACAAGAAATACTCAACAGTTTTTTCCATTTTTTGCAAAAATCCTACGAGCAACTGAACATAAAAGAACCGGGACAACGTATTGCTTTGGTGGGGCCTTCAGGGGTGGGAAAGACTCTGACGTTGTGCAAATTAATCGCGCAAGAAGTTTTTTTAGGACAGAAACCGGCTGTTATTAAACTCGATGGAGAACAATCCGGTGGGCAAGACGTTCTGAGCATGTTTTGTAACATTCTGGGTATTTCCATTTTTCAAGAAGGTGTTGATCAATACATATCTTATGGCACACACAGCAAAATGTTGTTTGACCACGAAGGTATAAATTTTTTTGATCACGATGCTGTCAATTCCTGCAACACAAAGCTCGATCAGTGGTCAGTCGATACACGCGTATTGGTCCTCAACGCACTTTACGACACCGATTTTTTAGATCAATGCTTCTCAAAAATTAAGGATCTCAAATTAACTCACTGCATTTTTACACATTTGGACGAAACTACCCATAGTAATAAACTGTGGCAATACATCCTCAAAGGAAGACTCAGTCCCTATTGCTTATCTTTTGGACAAAGTCTAACCGCAGATTTCACCTCTCATGTACTTCCCTACCTGTTAAATAAAACTAAAATCACTGAGGACCTATTAAAGCTTTACTGACCACAATTATTGTCACATCGTTATTAAGTTTTTGTATTTATAAAATCGCACTCGCCGAGTGCATATTACAGTGACGTGTTTACCTTGTAAAAATTTACCGAAGGAGTTCCTTTTTTCTTACTTGGGGCTGATCTTAACGATACCACAGGCATCCATAAAGTTTCTTGAGATAACAAAATCTCCGAAGGCGCTTCCACAATCAACATGGCTAAATGGAAACATTGGGCAAGCGATCGCAAGAGATGGTTTAAAGTATTTATACATTGCTGCCAAAGATAATATGGGGGATCTAAAAAGATAAGTTGTACATCTGCAAATCGTTTTAGAGGTGTCTGAAATGCGTCCATCACAGAAATTGTAGTAACGGCATTATAATCTATGCATGCGCTTTTACAGACTCGTGCGCAATTTGCACACAGTATCTTGGCAACACGTATATCTTTTTCTAAAAAATGAACAGACTTACACCCGCGACTCAAGCATTCCAATCCGTAAGCACCCGTCCCAGCAAAACAATCCAGAACACAAGCTTCCCGAACAACATTCCTTATACGATTAAAAACTTGCTCTCTTACAAAATCGGTTGCAGGTCTCACTCCTTGACCTTTGGGGACGTCCAATCGAATACCACAAGCTTTTCCTCCCGTAATACGCATAAACTTTCATATGATCCCTCTAATTTCCTGTATTTATGGATAAAAACTTTCTATAGCCATCCATGAATCCATGACACTCCCCTCGCTTATTACAATGCAAAGCTATTGAGATCTAACGTTAAAAATCTTCGAATACGTTCCAATACGCTTGCCCTTCCAAGAACTGCTAACATTGCGTATAACCCAGGCCCTACGCCACGGCCGGACACGGCAAAACGAAGTGTATGAACATAATGGCCCAGGGGCACTTGTTTTTGTACACTCATCGTTTTCAGTGTAGCTTCGATGGCCGTTGGCTCAAAGGGTATCTGGGACAACAGATCAACCATTTCCATGAGACGTTCTTTCGGCGAATGCTTACAAATTTTTTTCATTTCTTGGACATCGTACTCAAAATTATCGTTAAAAAAGAAAGCAATAAAATGGGGCAATGCTTCAAAAGATCTCAACTTTTCCTGCACAATGCTCAAAACCTGCCGCAAGTAAGCATCATCTTCAAAAAACTTTTCGCACCGCGTCGCTTGCAAAACATGCAAACTACGCGTATAAAATTCCTCTTTCGACAAGTGCTTTAAATGCTCTGCATTGGTAAAATTTAACTTCTTTTCGTCAAATCGGGCATGCGTTTTGTTGATACCCGATAAGTCAAATGCATCAATAATTTCCTTCACAGACAAAATATCTTTGTCGTTTTTTGGAGACCACCCCAAAAGCGCAAGATAATTAACCAAAGCATCGGGTAAAAAAAATTTATCCCTGTACGTTTCCACCAAAGAACCTTGATCCCTTTTACTCATTTTCCCAGAACCTTCCGTCTTTAAAATGAGTGGGATGTGTGCAAATTTAGGTACAGGCGCATCCCAAGCCTTGTACAATTCCAAATGTTTACTTGTATTTGACAAATGGTCTTCGCCACGAATAACGTGCGTAATTTTCATGGCGATATCATCCACCACGTTCGCAAAATGAAAAACAGGTGTTCCGTTAGACCTGTAAATAACAAAATCTTTCTCCTCCAACCGATGAACAGGCCCGTGGATTGCATCATCAATGACTTGCATTTGCCCAGAAACTTTAAGCCAGATGGCACCTTCTTTTTCGTAAACACGATCTCGTTGACGCAATGTTTCCAAGTAAGCTTGATAAATTTTACTTCGCTCACTCTGATAATACGGACCGTAATTGCCACCTACTTCAGGCCCTTCATCCCAAGTAAGCCCCATCCATTTTAAGTCAGTCAATAGCGACTTCAAAGATTCTTTCGTGTTGCGTTCTACGTCTGAATCTTCAATACGCAAGACGAAAGTTCCACTCGTATGTTTGGCATAAAGCCAATTAAATAAAGCTGTACGCGCCCCACCGATATGAAAATAACCGGTTGGGCTGGGTGCAAAGCGAACTCGTACATGTGTCATCATTCACAACTGATTGCAAAATTTTGCTAAAATTTCCAAGACATAATCCTGATCTTCTTCTGAAAAATCTGGATATATCGGAATACTTAAACATCCTTGATAATATTTTTCTGCACCTGGCAAAGAAAATTCTCCCAACCATTGTCTGTACAATTCCATCTTGTAGAGAGGAACATAGTGCACATGCGTCTCTATACCGTAAGATTGCAAAAAAATGTAGGCGGCATCACGCATTTCTTGATTTTCAAAGTGGACAACAAATAAATGGTAAGCGTTTCCCAAAACTTTGGGCGTTGGCGTAAGGAAATGGCAATAGGGTTCTCCTTGGAGACGCTCATGATAACGATTGGCAATTGCTTTCCGTTTACTCAAAAAAAAGGGCAATCGTTTCAATTGCGATACCCCCAAAGCGGCTTGCAAATCTGTCATACGGTAATTGTATCCCCACAATTTTTGCGTGCGTAGGTACGAATTTTCTTGGCGCACCAAACCATGATTTCTCAACAAACGTATCGTATTAGCCAAATCGGGATCACGTGTAGCAACCGCGCCTCCTTCGGCGCAGCAAATGGATTTTAAAGGATGAAAACTCAATACGGCCAAGTCACTGTGGCTGCAGGAAGCACTTTTATATACCTGTTGATCGTGTACGTATTCTCCACCTAAACTATGCGCCGCATCTTCCACAATAGAAACTCCATAATACTGGGCTAAATTGTTAATGGCCGGTAAATTTACGGGGATGCCTTGTAGAGAAACGGGAACAATCGCCATCTTCGTAGATGCATTCCTGGAAGTTTTTTTCAACACCTGTTCCAAGTTGTTGACATCCATTAATCCCGTCTGTGGATCCACATCGACAAAACGAATGTTTGCCCCAACCGCATGCAACATGTTAGCGGTGGCCGCAAACGTGATGGGAGAAGTAAAAACGGTGGCACCTCCCAGATCCAAAGCAAGATAACTCAAATGCAAAGCGGACGTCCCACTGGAAACCACAACCACATCACTGACGTTCAAATAACGTTTCAAAGCTTCTTCGAAAGCCGTTATCTGCGATCCTTGTGTAAGTAAATCACCTTTTAAAGTTTCCGCAACTGCCTGAATGTCACTTTCATCAATCGATTGATGTGAATACGCAATATGTTTCATAGATTATGCAAGATGTTGAGCAAAAAACGCCAATAATTCAGCTTGATTTAAACGTATTTGTTCTGTGCTATCTCGATCACGTAACGTGTACGTATCATTTTCTAACGAATCAAAATCGACCGTTACACACCACGGTGTACCGACTTCATCCATGCGACGGTAGCGCCGACCGATGGCACCTGATTCGTCGTAAACCGTATACCAACGCTTTTGCAAACATTTAAACAAAGAACGCGCCTTATCCACAATGGTTGTCTTATTTTTGACCAGCGGAAATACAGCTATCTTAATAGGAGCAATTGCGGGTTGAAAATGCAAGACAACCCTTTTTTCTCCGTTGATTTCATCTTCATCGTATGCCGAAACAAGTAAAGCCAAAAAGGTTCTATCAACTCCCACAGAAGGTTCAATAACATACGGTACATAACGCTCTTGACGCGCTTCATCGAAAAATTCCATCGAAATACCACTATGTATTTGATGCTGTTTCAGGTCAAAATCCCCACGAACGGCAATGCCTTCCAACTCGTGCACACCAAATGGATATTTAAATACAATGTCCGTACAAGCTTTCGCATAATGCGCCAAATCCTTTCCAGTATGCTCTTGAAAATCCAATAACTCCTTTTTTATGCCTATAGAGCAATGCCAGTCGTAACGCATTTTAATCCATTGTTGATACAAATCAGGCCACAAAGTTTCATCATTGT
Source organism: Puniceicoccales bacterium (assembly GCA_031283895.1). GTDB lineage: Bacteria > Verrucomicrobiota > Verrucomicrobiia > Opitutales > UBA9783 > CABUVL01. The sequence goes on from JAITAV010000017.1 coordinate 42,501, forward strand.
AAAAAAAATACTCAATTTCCATTTGTTCAAACTCTCTCGATCTAAAAATGAAATTGCGAGGTGTGATTTCATTGCGAAAAGCCTTACCAATCTGGGCGATACCAAAAGGTAATTTTACGCGTGTCGCATCCACCACATTTTTGAAGTGGATAAAAATACCTTGAGCTGTCTCCGGCCGCAAATAGGCAACATTGGAGTCGGTTGCCACGGCTCCAACATGCGTGTTGAACATCAAATTAAACGCACGTGGTGGGGTTAAATCCCCCGGCTTATCCGTTGCAGGCGATGGAATGAGATTGTATTCTTCAATTGTTGCTTCCGTTACGGGCTTCAATTGTAATGAGTCCAATATTTCATGAGACCGGTTAATTTGCTGCTGCAAGCGTTGCGCTTTTTTCAAAGCCTCCGCGTCTCGTGTGTCCGAATCAACAACGCAGACATAACCTACTATTTCGTGCTGGATAGAAACCGGACTATAAAAAATATGATCGGCTCTATAGCGTGCCTTAGTCACCCGACAATCAACCATAGGATCCGAAAAACCATCGACATGCCCTGACACTTTCCAAACGTTTGGATGCAAGATAATGGAACTATCCAAGCCGACAATATCCTCACGTTCGTGGACCATAGCTTTCCACCAAGCAGTTTTTATATTACGTTTCAATTCCACACCCAAAGGTCCGTAGTCAAAAAAACCATTTAATCCACCATAAATATCGGAGGATAAAAAGACAAAGCCCTTGCGTTTACAAAACGCAACCAAGCTCTTCATATCCACTGTACACATAAACAATCATGTTGCATTTAAAATGTTTTCCACAATACCTGCAAGTTAAATAACCGATTTAGTGAAAACATCACCCAAAAATACACAACGACGCTGCGGCTATTCAAAATTCTCACCTGAAAATAAAATCTATTCTTACACGTGTCATACAAATTGCTTTCTACACGTCTTGATAACCCCTAAAAAATTAAAGTTTTTTACATATAAGTCGATATATGAATCAAATCTTTAGAATTATGTTTAACTCAATTAATACCAATCTATCCACAGGGTCTTTGCCTTTACAGAACGAAGAACTTACTCATCAAAAAAATCAATCGGCCCAAATAACGACACAACGACAGGATCCATTATCAAAACCCACACAAGATGTCGCAAAAGCGGCTCAAACGGCCACCGACATTGTTGTTGCCAGTGACGTAGAATCAGCTTTAAAGAAAACCTTAGGACAAATTGTTATAGAGAATACGATTCGCAAGCGTGAACAAGATGAACGCATAGAGGCCGATACAAATCTAAAAAGAAACATCGGTAGTACAGATGGTAGGAGCGCTATAGGCACTGCTAATATGGAAGGACTTCCTCCGGCCGAAATCAATGCAAAACCAAAAATTGACTAAATATTTTAAGATAGGTAGCAGGAAGTTTATTTCACATACTTTGAATTTTAGCAGTTATTGCGAACACAAGAACGTCCTATAACAGCTTTTTCTTAAACTGCACATAAAACGTGTAAAAACGTTGAGAAGTCCAGGAATTTTATAGCACCGGTGGATTGTAGCGGGTTTTGATACCTCTAAAAGTAATCGAAAGATCACGCTGCCCTAATATAAACAAAAAGAGAAGAAATTGTATTTTTCTTCTCTTCAAAATGCGAAACTATAAACAACTAACTTGTTTTTGACGACTCTGGGTTTTCAACGGGTTTGATAGCTTCATTTTTAAGAATATTTACCAACTCAACATCAAAAATCAAATGGGAACCTGCAGGAATACTCGGAATATCAAATTCTCCATATCCTAACTCAGATGGGATATATAATACAATTTTTCCACCTTTACCGACGAGTTGAATCCCTTCCTTAATTCCTGGGACTACACCATTTAACGGGAAAGTTACCGTTTTATCCTTTGATTCATCAAACACTTTACCATCAATAAGGCGCCCGGTGTAACGAATTTCTACACTATCCATTTCACTCGGCTTTTGTGACTCATCACCCGCAGTAATAGTTTCATAAGCCAAGCCGGTAGCCGTCGTCTTAATGGACGGTTTTGTTTTAAGTAAATTTTCCATGTAAGCCTTGCCCGCTTTTCTATTATTCTCAGCAATCGCTTTGATTTCAACTTGGTGAATTTTTGCATACGCGGCAGATTTTTCTTGTAAAAATGCCTGCAAATCCTCCATTACTTCTCCCAATGCGCAAGGGGCTTCTTCACCACGCGCTGCCATTTGAACACCGTTTATTACTTGTTCTACTTCCTTAGTACTTAGCCCTAAATTTTTAACGCCACTTTGCATGAAAGTAACCCAACCATAGGTTTTTAAAAAGTTAGCTTGTTGCTCTTCCGTAAAAACTTTCTTAACTTCCGTATTCGCAGCTTCGTTTCCCACTTTATTTGCGATCTCCTTGGCTTCCACATTGGTTGTACCACGCGGTGTCTTTTCTTCAGCCTTTATCTCACTTTCGGCACTCTTATCCGTTTCAACACCCATTAAACAACCTGCCCCAATTAAAACAGATGCCCCAATATTCGTTAATTCTCTAAATAATTTCATAGGTGGGTCATTATTTGCAAAAAAAATTCGAAGGTCAATTATTTTTTAGTAATAAATCATCATTTATTTACATTCAGGTGTATTGCATGGAGCATCTTTATGGCAATAACCTTCCAACACTCTTACGATACAAAAGTTATCCGTATTCCAAGCCATTGTTGTTTAACGCTTCTTGAAGCAGATTTCGAGGTATGACGTGCGAAACTGAGGCACAGGTTTGCTCCATTATTTTCTTTACGACCTCTAATAAATTTTTCAACGATACAACATTCCTCCATCGGAACTTTATCTAACTAAAGCATTCGTCAACGCACTTTTTGTAAAACAACCTGTGTATTACATTAACCTTCCACAAGCTCACCCCTAAGATTACATATGTCATTTATGTTGAAAGACCGCGTCGATCCCATTCTTCCAGCTGTTGGGGTGTCGTATAAATTGACGTCAAAAGAGATTCTGACCCGATTTCCTGTAAGTTGACCCTCTTTGGTTTGGATAGGATATTCACAGGTGATGTGGCAGGACACATTATTTTCATGATCGGCGAGAGTCATAGCTCCAAAACCGTACTCCACATTGGTTATATTGAGTGAATAGTTTGGATTTGAGGCCGATCTATCTTGAAAATGTGCCACCAAAGATAACCCTTGGGCCTCCAATTCTTCTTGAAAATGTGATGGTAGCAATGCAGGTGCTCCATCTATAACATTTGACAATAAGGCGATCCCTTGGGTTGCATCGTTACTGCTTCCTTGAGCCAACACCCCATGCAAACTTTTCAGTTTTTCCTGTGCATTTCTACCTTCAATTGCCTCACCTTGATGCGTCAAAGCGAGTGCATTGCCGCTTAATGCTTGGGACATGTTTGGATTTAGGCTATAAGTTGCCGTCCATGTCCAACCTTTGTCTTGAAATACCATTTCCGTATCCCTTGTGCTATTGAGGCTTCGGACGGTCCCTCCTTCCACATCCTTGGGCATTGATCTTAATCCATCTTCCAGTTTCTGTCGATTAACCACCGGCTGTAACGATGAGGCTATTAACTCATGAAAATCCTCCTGCACAGCCGCAACTTCGGACGCCAAAGGATCACCGGTCGCAGGCACATCTTTGTCGGAATCTCTGCCCAACAATCTTCCAATACCACTACTAGCGGTTTCCACTGCAGTTTGCACCGTACTGACAACTGCACGCCCTGCTGTTCGAGCGGCTTCAACAACGACATGCGCTGCATTCTGAGTCACATCAACGACGGTACGCCCTACCGATTGAGCCGTCTCAACAACGGCATGGGTTGCCGCTTTAATCATTTGAACAGGCGCTGTTGTTGTAAACCATGCTTGAGCTAAATCCATGCAGGCAGTGGCGATTGACTCCGGAGTTTTATTATTTCTCAAAAGTTGACATACGGCTTCTGTTCGCTCCGGATTGCCAGCAAATAAATTTAATTGACTAAATCCCACAGTACCTCCAATATAAGTGCCCTCAGCCAATATATCATTGGTGTCTTGTTGCATAAGGTTGCCCGTATCTTGCACCAAACAAGTACACATTTTATTGATGAAAGTCTGCAGACGTGGTGTTAAACTTTGCACTAAGTTAGCATCCACGCTTTCGCTATTCGTACACACTCTCGCTATTTCCTGCATAATTTCCCCCGTATTGTTTATTGCGAGCGCCAAATTTAATAAACAACCATCCATATTACCGTTTTTAATCATAGGTTGCGTATGCCGTACGAAAAGCTCTGCAATTTTATCTTGTACAGGCTCACTTAGTTTTTCGACTTGAGTAAACAAACGCACGCAAGCTTTGGCAAAATTTTGGTAATTTTCGGGACAAGGGTTTTCAAGAACGTCGGTTAATGTACATTTTAAATTACTCAATAACTCTTCAGAGGGTAATAGAGCTCCACTTGCGCGAACAATTTTTCCTAGAGTAGACGTGATCAAATTATTTGATAAAGCTTCTTGTAAACGGCTAAACTCCTCAACATGCCGTCTTAATTCGGGTGATAAACTTTCATTAGACGCCGAGAACAACCTTTTGAGATTACTGAAACTTAGCTCAGTTCCTCCCATGCGTTGAAAGTCTTTCCAACATGCAGTAATAACTTTTTCGTGAAACAATTTGGGTTCACTCTTGAGTAAATTATTATCGGGATTATTTAAAATATGTTCCGTGACTAAATGATCGGCTACATTTCTGACCAAGCTTGTTGAACAGAGCCATCCAATGAATCGCTGCATGACAGAAGCCTCTCCTCTATCAACAGATAACACGTTACTTAGCACAAAATCTGAGGAAAAAATTTTATCAAAGGCCAATTTTTTACACGCATCCATCAAATGTTTATTGTCACCATTTTCCTGATACAATGTACCCATTAGACGCAATACGGTACCCATTATATCCTTATTGAGATCGGCAAACTCACCTTTTGCGCATGCAATATCATTCAAGACATTCACGATAAAACGTGTGGTCTCATCTCCCAATTGCCCTAAATTGCCCAAAGGCGTCATACGCACCAACGCACCATGTTCAGTTCCAAGGCTCGTTATTGGATCCCAGTGCGCACTTTTCAATTGGTCTGGCAAACTTTGGATGCTACTGCCTAAGCTTTGAAGTCCTCCGGAAACAATTTTGGAAAGATTTGAATTGATGGATGCTTTAACTGCATTCATCAAATTACGTGCAGATTCATTTTCCCAATTTCTAAAAAATCCAATCTTTTCAAAAGTACATGCGTTAAAAAAACGCGCCAACAAATACTTTGCACCTGTACTGGCAATAGAAGCAGGTTGTTCTTGCCGCTTTGTCTCTAAAGGCCCCATCTGCGTGTCGGTGGACACGGAAGGTGTAGTAGTCTGAGTCTGAGGAAGCTGAAGTGACATAATGCAATTCTACGAACTATGCGTTTCCCTTAAAGCAGCTTTCCACAGCAGGCAGGACTCAACAAACAAATTCAAATAGCCATTGAACGCGTTTTGAGTCATATTCTCACCTTCAAGTACCTTAAATAAAAGAACGTGGTTATTCTTTTCATCCAAACCAAAATAGGACTGACCTGTCAATTTACCAAACAATTGATTGGTAAGCAAAGATTTAAAAAACTCTTCTCTACGTTTCGTGGGAATTTCAAAAATGGGCACATAAAAATAGATGTAAGGTTCCGCCGGCTCAATGTGGCACTTAATTTCTCCATCATTCAAATCAAGTACGGAGCCATAAGTTGAATCGTATGGCAATGCCTGATCATGCTTCAAGATATTGCGCGAATAAGTGTTTAGCAAACATTCAAGATCCATTTAGATTATTTTAAAAATAATAAAAAATCCCGTCAATATCAAAGCAATAACGCCCATAAAGACCTCCTTTTGAAGCTTGCTAGCAACAACATTATGCTGTAAATTTAGAAAATATGCTGGCATGTAGCAAAAAATGTTTAATTCAATTGGCGTGGGTGCACAAGTTAAATCAGATTAATCGACATTTATTGCACGATTTAAGCAATTATTTAACGGGTGTTTTGACGTTGAGTGAACTTTACTGCGAATATCCCACTTCAGAGTCACTCGTAGAAGGATTAGATATCATTAAAAAAAACGCATTAAAAAGTCGCGATTTGCTAACACTTTTAGCACAACTCAACCATCCCCAAGTCACAACACCCACCTACGTCGATTTACAATCTTTACTGCAAAATCTACAGCCTATTATTCAAGCTATTTTACCCTCGAATGCACATTTTGAAATCAAGTATACATTCAAACCTCCCTTACCACTTTTATGGGGAACTTCCTATATCGTACAACAAATCTTTCTGCAGCTCATTTGCAATGCCGGTGAAGCTGTACAAACAGTGCCGAAACCAAGTGTTACTTTATCCATTGATCCGACAGACCATGCCATTCAGTGCACCTTATACGATAATGGGAAAGGATTTCCAAAAAATTTCGAGCAACAATTATTTCAGCCATTTTACACAAGCTTTTCCGACCCACAACACTTAGGGCTTGGACTTTTTTCCATCAAAGAATATTTATCGATGCAAGGTGGTCATATTCAAGTTGAGCCGTGCGATGGCGGCACGTGCATTCGGTTTTCTTTCAACACGCTTTCAATGTGAACCCTTACCCTATTCTCATTTTAGACGATGATCCCACCATCTTGATGGCACTCCAAGAAACGTTAAAGGGAGAAGGCTATGCTTATTTTGCCACCTCCCAAATTTCAGAAGCTCTGCAAGCATTGGAGCAAAAAACATTTGCCGTTGTCATCTCAGATCAACGCATGTCGGCAATGACAGGACTCCAATTTTTACGACAAGTCAAAAAACAAGGCAAGCTTTGCGCACGTATTCTCATCACAGGCGTACTAACAACTGAAATATTTCTAGAAGCCATTAACACAGTAGAAGTTTTTAGATGTCTTCCAAAACCTTGGACTCGAAACTCTTTACTCGCCGCAATCAAAGAAGCCTATCAACATTTTGAATACAACATTGCATTTCCCAATGCACATCGGGAAATTTTGCAAATTAATCAGCAACTCGTTGAAGAAAATACACGTCTACGTCGGCAATTGACTCACCCATGATCGTACGAAATTCTATTTGCATCGTCGAAGATGACATCAATTCGGCCTTCGTTTTGCAGACTATTTTATCTAAATCTGGGTACGAAGTTTTACCCACGGTTTCAACCGGTGAAGAAGCAATTGCGCTCGCAGCAAGTGATAATCCAGCCCTCATTTTAATGGATATTACGCTATCGGGTAAACTCGATGGCATCGAAGCGGCAAAGCGCATCAAGCAAAAACATGATATTCCCATCATTTACCTAACGGGCTATTCTCCTGACACCATTATTCAGCGCGTAAAAGAAACAACACCCTTTGGTTTTATCATCAAACCTTACGATCCAAAATCCGTTCTCATTACCATTGAAATGGCGTTGCATAAGGCAGCCATTGAACGCGAATCGATGGAAACAAAACGCCGTCTGGCCACAACACTGGGAACTTTGCAAAATCCTGTTTTTTCAACCGATGCTGCCGGCAATATTACTTACTTAAACGTGGCTGCACAAAAATTTTTGGGGCTCAACTTAACGCATGTTCTAAGCCACCCTTTCGATCGTTTTTTATCATTCTACGCCATAAATTCAAAACAAAAACAAATTGCATCATTTCTTGAATTCAAAGACAAAAATAATGCTTCAGAAGTTGTTACCTTGAACAAAGATCGTCAACAAAGATATGTGCGTATCCAGGTGAATACATTGTCTGATCTCTATCAAAACATTGAAGGTTATGTTATTGCATTGAACGATTTTACGGAGCAGTTCTATTACGAAAAAAATAATCAGAAACTGGCTTCAGCACTTACCAATTCTCATGAAGGCGTCATCATTGCCCAGTGGGATAGTTACGCCAACGAATTCGTCATTGAATATTTGAACGAAGGCCTCGTTCAATTGCTAGGTCATCCTATACAAACACTAAAAGGACAACCTGTTTCTAAACTATTTTACAAAGGCTTTGGGGAAGACATATACAATGCACTTGTACAAAGATGTCCCTATGTTACAGATATCATCATGCAACGCCACGATGGGAAATTTATTCATACCCATTGGGAAGTAACACCTCCATCCGATAAAAATGCTCCTGAATACTACACGGTTATTACAATCAACGACGTAACCCATTTACGTCAATTGGAAGAAAACTTGCGACAAACGCAAAAGATTGAGGCGGTAGGCCGTTTGGCAAGTGGTATTGCACATGATTTCAACAACTTACTTTCCGTCATTAACGGATATGCAGAACTTGTCCTCAACAAGGTTTCGCAAGAACAAGACGTATATTCGCATGTAAAACACATTTACGAAGCGGGACATAAAGGAGCATTGTTGGTCAATCAACTGATGACATTCAGTCGTCAAAATGAGCAAAGCGAAAAAACACTCATTGACGTAAAGCGTACGGCGCACAATACCTTACAAATGTTACAACACTGGCTGGGCGAAAAAATCCAACTCGGTGTACGCATTGACCAAAACCTATGGCCCATTTATTCTCAAGAAACTTATGTTGATCAAATACTTGTCAACCTGTGTATAAACGCGAAAGATGCCATGCCACAGGGAGGTTTTTTGCATGTCCACTTTGAAAATTTTACGGGCACTCCAAGCAATTTATCCTATGGCCATTACGTCAAACTTACCATCAGTGATACAGGTATAGGTATCGATCAAAATACACAAAAGAAAATTTTCGAACCATTTTTTACAACCAAACCGATTGGGCAGGGAACAGGTTTAGGGTTACCTTGCGTGTACGGTATTGTCAAACAACATAACGGCACTATTCAAATAGATAGCCAGCTTAACGTGGGAACGACATTTACCATTTTTATTCCCGCCAACACCTGCGACTCTATTCAGACAACGCCACAAAAAATTACGCATCCTGTGACACGGGCAAAACGTAAAATATTTCTTGTTCAATTACCCGATATAATAGCTCAATGCCTCTATCACTGCTTACAAATTCAAAAAGAGACGCCTTACTATTGCAATCAAATGCCTCTGGCGCAAGAAGTAACGCAGGAAGATAGAATTATCGTTCCACAATCCATCGCAAATCAATTGAATTACCTTCAAAATCAAATCGTATCACTTCCCGATTCTACTGAAACCTACCATCAGGCATCGGTTTCCCATCCCTATGCGGTGTGTGAAATTCTCAAAAAACTAGAACTTCAAAATACGATGACCTTCGACCCCTAAAACCATGTTGACATTACGAGGGTGTATAACCTGGGGGTACAGCATTGAACCCAAAAGAGATGCGTTTGTCTACAAACGTCCACTTCTCCAATATTTAGTATCAATACGTGCAATCCGCTTGCGTCACTGCGTCGAGAAACGCATACACGCGTTCTAATAACGTTTGCCTACAATTTAACTACGTTCAAAAGTTTTACCGGTTAACATTATTTTAGCGCAGGGTACAATAACGTATCGCGAATACTATCCGCTTCCGTCAGCACAATCACCAATCGATCGATACCAATACCCATGCCGCCTGCTGGAGGCATACCGTATTCAAGTGCAGTTAGAAAGTCATTGTCAATCTTTTGAATTTCTTCACCCGCCTGCATCTCAAACATGCGCCTTTGGACAAAAGGATCGTTCTGTTCTGAGTAAGCTGGGGCAATTTCCTGGCCATTCACGTACAATTCAAACACATCGATGACGGAATCATCTTCCCTATTAATTTTCGCCAGTGGGCATAATTCTTTTGGCAAATGTGTCACGAAAGTTGGCTGAATTAATCGAGGTGCAATCCGTTTTTCAAATATACTGTTTGTCAGTTCAAAATCTTCCGCATGGGGATCTACCTCGATGCCCATCTCGGCACATTTTTGCAACTTTACCTCGCGAGGCGATTCAAACCAATGCTCCACATGTACCTCCTCTAAAATCAACGTATGATACGTCACTTCTCTCCACGATCCCGATAATTCAATCATTTCCCCCGTATAACCACGCAACGAAGTTTTCCCGATGACATTTTGACAAAGATGCTGTATCAAATCATATACGAGTTCCATCATGCCACGATAATCGCTGTACGCCTGATACAGCTCCATCATCGTAAACTCAGGATTATGCCGACGTGAAACGCCTTCGTTACGAAAATTACGACCTATCTCAAAAACACGATCGTAACCACCCACAAGCATACGTTTCAGGTATAACTCCAGAGAAATACGCAAAAAGAAATCTCTATTGAGTGCGTTCACGTGCGTTACAAATGGTCGCGCCACCGCACCACCTGCCACATCGTGCAACATCGGTGTTTCTACTTCAATAAAATCCTTATCCCACAAAAATTGTCGAATACTTTTAATAATATCGGAACGTTTAAAAAATCTTTTTCTCGATTCCGGATTTACAATTAAATCCAGATAGCGTTGGCGATAAACAGCGTCTGGATCCGTTAAACCGTGCCACTTTTCCGGTAATGGACGAAACGATTTTGATACCAAAACAATGGAAGAAGCGCGTACCGTAATTTCACCCGTTTTTGTCCTAAAAATACCACCGCTAACACCCACAAAATCGCCAATATCCAACTTTTTAAATTGCTGATACGCGGCTTCTCCTACTCCATCCTGAGATACGTAAACCTGCATGATGCCCGTTTGATCCAGCAGGTTAATAAAAGCAGCCTTCCCCATCAAACGAAACAGAACGATGCGTCCGGCAACCGCTACTTTGAGATCTGCCTGTTGCTCTTCCTTTTCGAATAGCTCTTGAACAGATTTTGCCGTATGCGTTTGTTGACAATTAGCCTGAAACGGATTTTGACCGGACGCACACAATGCATCAAATTTAGCTTTTCTAATGGGGAACAAATCGTTTGCACTATCGTTCATAAAGCAAACAGTCAAAAGATGGCATAAAGATTTTTCAAGGAAAATAAACCGGAAAGAATGCTAAAACACTTATGGCAAGCTATGATTATCAACTCAAACACCTGTTTACACCTCTTTTAAAGTGAATCCGATGAATACTCAAACAGCCCTGTTAAGGCATCATATTTTCCAACACACTGGTGGAGTCGATCGGGATCGAACCGACGACCTTGTCATTGCGAACGACACGCTCTCCCAACTGAGCTACGACCCCTCGTTTAACTAAAGTAAATTCTAAAAAAAGAATCCATTTAACAAGGTTAAAGTAAAAAAATTTACGCCTATCTTAAGATAAAGTTCAAAGGATTAAAATAAAACAACCACTGCGGATTGCGAAATGTCCCCGTTACTTTGGCTGAAAATCCTTTAAGTATAGGTTGAAATAACTGCATCAGTTGTTTCATAACAGGCGCCTTCAGTTGTTTGTAATCTAGGAAAGAGAATACAACATGCGCATCCAATGACTTGTTCAATAAATTGACTTTCCCTTTTATTGTAGCGTGTGTACTTGGACCTGTCATATGTGTTTCTTTTGAATGTAAAATACCATTTTTTAATTCAAATTGAGATTTCAGCAAATTAAAATCAATCGACGAAAACAAATGCAACTTCTTGGGGAAAATTTTTAATAAAGGTCCCAACAAATGCACTTGTGCTAAATTTGCATTTGAGAATGTTAAGACACCTTGTGCCTCAAAAGATTCCAATAGGTTCATTGCTCCCTGTCCAGATACATTAAAATCCAAGATTCCTTGGTAAGCCGGTAGATTGTCTTCGGGAATATCATCATACCACGACTTTAAACATGGAAGCCTTTGTAAAAACGTTTCACTGGAAATATTTTCACCCTTCAGCGAAAAGGATAATCTATCGTCATCTGTCAGGTGCATCATCCCTGTAATGGGCGCCTGTGTGTCGAGCAAACAAAAGCATTTTTGGATACGCAGTTGCGAGGGGGTATAGTGAGCTTGCACCCGCAGGTCTTTGACGGGAAGTGAATACATAACGGCCGACGGAACATGCAACGCTACATCCAAATATGTTTTTTGGGGAAATGAGGCGCCGTCATTGCAAACAACACCCCTAAAACTGGCTTGTACAAGCGCATCATTCTGAAAAAAAGAAAATTTATTTCTATGGTTATGCATTCCAAAAGTATTCACAAGTCGATTCCAATCGAGCCACGCATAGGTACCTTGACCACAAATATTCCAAGATTCTTGGCTGTCTTGACAACCCCCATATTGCCAATCTATCCGACAACTTCCCTGACCCGAAGAGGTTTGAATATTTCTTGCATCGATTAAGGTGTAACCGGCGATATTGCCAAGTAAAACTTCCACGCTATTGAAGTATACTTGTTTGTAGTAAAAATCACACGCCGCCACACTGCCAAAGAAACTATCCAGTCGACGATTGGCATTATGCCACGTAAAATCGAAATTAGTCGCGGGAAATTGTTGAGTAAATGTGAAATCATCCCAAAAGGAAGCCCACCAATCAGGTAATGAGGCTTTAAATAAGTAGGTAATTTTTGGATCTAAGGTGCCAGCAACCTGTAAATGCCCCTCTTGCTTTTGCGGCCAATAGGATCCATAGGTTTTGAAATTGGACTGCGTATTATATAATTGGCTATGCCATGTCCAAGTGTGAGTATCTATAAAAAACCGAGTATTCAAGAAAATTTTATTACAAGGCACTTCGGATACGTGGAACATATAGCTTTCAGCCGCTATTTGAAGTATTTTGTCTTTTTGGTAAAAACTTCGAAAAAAAGCAGGATGAGATAAGTTAATACGATATGCGTTGGAATTAAAGTAATGGTGCAATAAACCGGGCTGTAATTTGCCAAAACAATTTAACTGACATGGTGTAAAATTTAAAAGCGTGCAGCGTCCCTGCAAATGACCCTCTTCGTTCTCCAATAACAATTGCATATTTGTCTTTTGGGGATCTATACGTGGGACCCGTACATAAAAACAAATGGGATTCGTCGTCGCTACGTGAAAGCAGTTACTACGGACGTATCCATAACCCTTCAGTTCCGCTATCGACATGTCGTCTTTGATCTGAAAGCTTAACTGCGGTACAAGGACAGTAGCTTCGTTGTAAAAACCATGCTTTGCTTTCGCAACCACATGCATGCACTCTTCAGAAATTTTTACAAAACATTGTAAATCCTCAACCTTGAGAACACTCGCAGGTGTTAAATGGCAGGCAAGTTGGGGTGCATCTATTTGAACGGAACAATCCTGTTGATTTACGCGTACGTATACAGAGATGGGCATTTCTGGTAAAGATGCAGACATGCTGGGTAAAATTTTGGATAATTTTTCTAACCAATCACTCAGATAACTGGGTATATTGTTTAATTTTTCACTTGTGATATAAATGGGATGCATGCCCCAAAACCCTTGTAAATGAATCTGTCGGTAGGCACCTAAAGTTTGAATATACCCACTTACTTTGTTCAGATGTACGCTATCGTAGTGTAAAGAACCTTGTCGCACATATATTCTATGCTGAGTGTTTTTGAAAAAATAATGTACAATATTTAAGTCCGGTTGAATCGTTAAATATGGCAATGTATACTCGCAGCTGGGAGTCTTATGAGAGAGATTTGTCCCCCATAGCTTAGCATCACAAACCGATAATGAGCTGCAGGTAACGTTCTCCCTGCGTAGGAACTGCTGCAAAAGTAATACACACTTTCTAGGGATAACAAAATTGAGAGATTTTAATTGCATACACCAAAACACACACTGTGCCATCCACAACACAACGAGCAATACAATGATTTTCCGATGCATCGTACGTTACCGCATTTCTCCATATATGCTAAATTGTAGGGCTTTATGCTCCCAGGTAGGCAATTCGGTCAACGTAAAGATAGCATCTATCCACGATTGATGGAGTGCAAAAATTTTACCTTGATATTTTGCAAATTGCAAATCACCTCCCAGTCGGTCTGCAACGTACAAAATGTAGGTTCGAACAATATTTTCTGCATCTATAGTTTGAATATGTAACCGATGCGGCCACAAGTAATTCATCGTAGAACCAAAAGCAAAATAAGGGATTGTATACTCATTCAAACGCATAAACTTTTTTGCATTCAACTGTCTTAATAAATTTTCAATCGGTTTAGCCATTTTGGGGTGTTCAAAATCTAATGATTTTAATGCAAACAACAAAGCACCTTGGGCAAGTTTTTTTGTACTCGACAACCAACTTAATGCGTAAAGTCGTTCATCCTTATTCCACTGCCAAATTTGCTTATTCCGGAAGTCATCGAAAGACCGATTTAAACAATCGGGGTCCAATAATGTAATTTTAAATAAAGTGGGATCGTCTTTTAATTTTAAATAAAAATCACCTTGAACATTATACAGCGTGTATTGTACTTGTCCTTGTGGCAATGACAGCTTTACTTGTATAAAGTCTTCGCAATGTAAATTCAGCGAAGAAAAGGTAGCGTCTAAAAAGCTTTCGATGTACACCGTTTTCAATTGTTTCAAAAATGTGTAAATTGCACCGTAAGAAGCTCGATCTGTGTTCACAAGCACTTGGTCTTGATAATGTAAAGCTTCCCACCGTTGCCCTTCAATTTGATGCAATTCAATTTGATCGTTGGCACGCGTGTAAATGACTTTGTCTACAGATGCGATCGGGAAGGTAAAAATTTGTCGTTCACGCAGCGTTTCTTGCGGATTATCAAGTCGAGAAACCCATGTTGATTTAAAAAGGAAAGGTCTATCGTAGTTATCTCCCTGCGCAACGAAAATATTCTTGTCGTCATTATAAGGCAAAAATTTAAGGGTATACGTACGCATATCGTCAGAAAGGGTCAATGTACGCAAATGTGTAGGAGAATTTAGTTGAGGAATAAAATTCGCAATTTCTTTCGTGTCTAAAAAACGAAAAACTTCTAGGTTTTTTATTTGATGGATAACTGTTTCTACATGCATATTGCTGGCTTTCGCATTGACAGGATTCTTTAACCACCATTGTTCTTTTTCTTGGCTTAAGAATACGTGCTGCGTGGGTGTGTTGTACGCAATGGTTTGTAGATTATTTAACCTCCCCTGAAAAATGTACGCGCTGCACCATTTGTCCAATTCAAAAAATAAAGTGTCCAACACTTCTGGAGTACTTATAAAAATCATCTGTGTTTCGGGCTCGTATACGTACAAACAATTATTAGACTTTATTTTCTGCCCAATGTGCAAGGTGTAAACACGTTGGTCGCTTGCAATTTTTACCGAAATCCAGGGTGGATTAAGACCGTATTGATCCAGTGAATTTTTTTCCGTTTGCAAATGATAGGCTTTAAAATTAAGTCTTGTATCCAAGTTATCCAATTGTTGAATAAAAGACTCTACCGCAAGATTATTGGCCGTCCAACGAAATGGGCTTTCCAATTGCCAGGAAGTAGCCGACTTTTTTAGTTTGTACGTGTTACCGGTATCTAGGTGTGCAATCTCAATCGACTGCACATTAAGGAGTTTTGATTGCACTTGCAAACGAGGCACATCGTTTGTCGATTTCGAGTGCGTTTTTACGTAATAATAGAAGGCAACCCAAAATAAATTTAAGAGCAACAATAGCAGTGTAAAACCAAAACGTAACATTTTATTCCTTCCTCACAGAATGTATCACAATGCCCAATAAACAAAAGATAAACGGTAAAATCAGAAAATTTAAACAAAGTAGCAGTAACTTCTGCTGTGATAAAGTGAGTGTGTAGGTATTCAGAGGCAAAGGATTGAGTAAAAACGCGTATTCATTCCCTAAAGCCCACTTAAAGCAATTTAAAAAAAACCAACGATTCCCCAATGAAAGGATTTTTTCATTGCTCAACCAATCGGCGCATCCCACAATAATTGCCTTTGAATTGGATAATTGTACATTAAATTTTGTTTTCGGTGTGTTGTCAAAGAGATAAGCCAAAGTATGCGAACATCGTACATCTTGTTGTGCATTGAACAATAAACTATCTGTATTTACAAGGTATCTCGACCAGCTGGTTTCAGCTGAATGTAAAAGTTGTGTACAGTAAGACACATTACCATTTGGATCCAGTGTAATGGGACGCGTAAGACCAAATATCAAGCCGAGATTATGCTGAATTAAAGGTTGCGTTATTTCATGTTGCGTCAACCGTCGAATGATTAAATCACCCTGAGAACTAAGAAAATCTTTTCCATCATCCAAAAGCAATTGTCCATCGTCTTTTAGGCCCAACGCATTGAGCAATTTTTCTAACCCGTGCTCATAGATAGGATGTAAACATACTAGCAGACGACCATGTTTTTGAAACAAGTAAGTTTTGAGGGTGTCACATTCTTCTTCCAGGTAAGGGACTTGTGGACCTGCAATAACAAGCATATTTGCATCCTGCGGAATGCTAAGACAGTTTTCAAGCGGACGTACCTCGAAGTTATGTTGCCTAAGCGTTTGACCTGCCAAGGAAGCCCCCTTGTTTCCATGAATATCTTTAAAACTGTATTCTTTATGTCCCAATATCCAGTAAATAACTTTAGATCGGCTTTGTACTAAGTCCAATAAGTTATTGGTCAAAATATGTTCACCCAGAAACTGCGATTGTGTTTCCGTTTTGCAGTAAAAATCGTCCTCATGTAAAAACTTAAACTTCGATCCCAAGGCCAAAATAATACCTTCATTTTCAGACAAATTGTATCGTTTTTTTACAGACAAAGTTTCTTGAGGATTGCGTAACGTATTTATGATTTTGAAATTAAAATTTAAAGAAGTTTTATGTGTCATAAATGCGCGATACGCATCTGCTAAGCGCGTCATTTGCTTCAAAAAGTTTCCATGCATGTGCGATTCACTGGTTAAAACGATTAAATCAATCGAATATCTAAGTGTGGTTAAAAATGCCTGCGTTTCAGCACTGAGCGTATTACATTGATTGTTGGAAAAATCTACCCGCACGTAAGCGTGATTAAGCACGCATTGCAACCCCAAGAAAAGTGTAATGATTAACAATACTTGCAAAAAACCGTTAAAAATTTTAATGCGGTTAAAATTTTTAAAGTTATCTAAAAATTTCATCGTAAAGATTTTTGTTCAACGGCAATCGCGGTAAGTGCTAAAATAAGTACTCCCACCAATGTGAAAAATAAACAGGGGCGTAAATCAAAAATACCGTTGCAAAGGTCCTCCAAGGTGCGAAAAAAGTCAACATAGATACCCCATTCTTGGAAACGAGTGTATTCGGACAACGTTCGAAATCCCGTAAAACATGTAAACAAAAATCCAAAACACAACAAACTCGCAACCGTTTGACTTTTTGTTAAACTACTTGCAAATAGACCTAGGCTGATAAATAAAAAACTTGTAATGGCAATAAAAATGCTTCCTCCAAAAAGAACTTGCATCGTAACAAGTGGCGCCCCTAGATCCTGTTGCAACCAATAATTTGCAAAGTATGGGAAAATAAGACTCAATGCCCACAATACAACATATAACCCATAAATAGACAAAAATTTACCGATTACCAAGCTATGCACACTTACGGGCGTCGATAATAAACTTTCAAGCAGGCCCAGTCGACGTTCTTCGGCAAATGACTTCATGGTCAATAAAGGAATAATGCATAGTGTAGGTAACCAAAATATACAAAAAAAACTCTGCAATGTACTTATCTCCATGGTGTTGCGACTATAAAAAAAGAGGATGTACAAATAATTAAATCCCATAAGTGTTAAAAAAAGCGCCGTTATAAAATAAGTACTGGCATGATATAACATCTTTTTGCACTCACTTGCAAGTAGTGTTAAAACAGTGTTCATAAGCGCTCACTATCCATCTTTTTCCAAGCGACCGAAGTTAATTTAAGAAACAACGATTCCAAGTCGGGTTCTTTTTTTACAAATTGAATTAACGGCCAATTATTTTCAAAGATCCAACGTGTCAACTGACTTTCGGCCCATTCTTCTGTGGATTCCGTTTCGACCGTATAAGTCATCCGCTGATCTCCTTGGGCAATTGATTTTTTTAAACACAATTTAAATGGAGCATGCGATAAATGTTCAGAAAAATGACCGTCTTTATCCACGATGGTAACTTCGTAACGCGTTGTCCGAAAATACTGTTTTCTCAAGTTTTCCGAAGTGTCGTTGGCAACGATTTGCCCCTGATTAAGAATGATTAAATGCGTACATGCTGCTTCAACTTCCGGCAAAATGTGACTCGAAAATACGACAGTAGTTTCACCGCGCAATTTTTTGAGTAAATCACGAATCCCTAAAATCTGATGCGGATCAAGACCAATCGTAGGTTCATCCAAAATAATGACTTTAGGTTGTCCCAACAACGCTTCGGCAATCCCCACGCGTTGTTTAAAACCTTTAGACAAAGCTCCAATCATTTTTTTTGCCGCTATACGATGAAGATCGCAACGTTCTAAAGCATCCCACACACACGTTTTAAGCAACCGATGAGGTATTTGTTTAATACGTGCACGCAATTTTAAATATTCTTCAACGCGCATATCTTCGGGTAGAGGATTATTTTCGGGCATGTACCCCATGGATTGTTTGATTTGTTTAACTTGCGTTGTGATGGGTAAACCGTGAATGTAAACATACCCCGAAGAAGCGGGTATAAGCCCACATAATATGCGCAAGGTTGTACTTTTGCCGGCACCATTGGGGCCCAAGAATCCAACAATATGTCCCGGCTGAACTTCAAAGTTTAACTTCTGAATGGCTACTTTTCGCCCGTAATGCTTGGTTAAATCTCGAACAACGATCGCAGATGCCATGCGTTTACTTTCCCAAAAATTTTCGAGAAGTGCAACTTTTTTCTGTAATAGACACTCAGCTACGGAGTTTACAATGTTTGTTGTACACCTCTCATTTTCCTATGACTTACAACGTTCAAAACGGCTTTTGCCATCAATAACACCATTTGCACTCCAAGGCGCTGTAAAATAACACACACTGCGCACTTTGATACTTACCCACAGGCCGTATCCAACAACATCGTATAAAAAACTACAACCCTTTTAAACATCCCAGCATTTTACAACCTTGGGCCAAATAATCCATAAATTCCTATTACTTTAACCGCCGGCTTAATTAATTTTAGGGCTCCCATCGAATTTTGTGGTGACCTTCGGCGATTATTTCGAAATGCAAATGATAGGAAAAGCTTATGGCAATCGGAAAAAATTCAGGCCATTCAACGGCGAGACAAAAAGGAGGTTTTAAAAAATCTTCCAACCCTAAACATTCTAGAGAATCCCGATTAAGTCGATAAGCATCCACGTGTGCAAGTCGACGCGTTCCCATATGCAAATCAATTATATTAAATGAAGGACTTTTTATAAAAGGAATATGCCAAGCCTTACCGAGTCCCTTGACAAACGTTGTTTTACCGCTTCCCACATCTCCGTGAAGCGCCAAGCAACACGCATCCCCACAGTAGCGCGTAAAATCCATCGCAATTCGCTGCCATTCGGCAACAGATTGGACAGCAACCCCTTGCTTGAAATCATCTAACAACACTTTAGTTCCCTTTAAGACTTACGAGCAATAAGTAATTCGTTCCATTAAACAACGCATGTAAAAAAATACTGACTTTGATGTCTCCGGTGCTACGGTAAGCGTATCCCAACCAACATCCCAAAAAAAATAATGGGAGGAAAGAGGCAAAATGCAAGTGGAGCACCGCAAATAAAAATGAACTCACCATAAGGGCAATTACGTGATTAAAACGCGTATTGAAAAAACGGTAAATAACTCCTCTAAACAACCATTCCTCGTTCAAAGGCGCTAGGCAGATTACGCTAATGCCAGTTAAAATTAGGTACCCCGGCGATAATATATTTTCGGAAAGTAAATGAACAATGGGTTGAACATCCAAAACAACGGGATATTGATGTTCCACAAGCCACCGCAAAAAAATTTGCCAAACGATTGTAATGGGAATCAACAAAGGTAATACTTCGCAGTAATACGTAAAACTTTGCGAAAAACTTTGAAAAAAACGCAATGGCGTTTGGCTATACTCAGAAAATGTATGCGTCATACGAAAAAAGATTTGATAAAGTAATCCAAATAATCCCATTTGCCCTAAAAACGTTACGCATAACGTACGTTCAATAGGATTTATGGGAAGTTGGTTTGCCAGTAATTTTAGGCATATATTTTGAATAAACAATGGAACTAAAATGCAAGCAAAGCATAGCAGCATGAAAGGTAGCCATTCCCAATGAAGCGTAAGCGGTTTACACCAAGCATTTTGCGAGATATGTCTGTGAAATAATTTATAAAAAGCCTTATTAATGAGGGATCCTAAGCCATATAAAAAAAATAAAACACTAAAAAATATACAAATCAAACTTGCCGTTGTGAGAGAAACAGCATCCGTAAAACCATCGATTTGTACGTAATGAACACGGGATAAGAAAAAAGATGCATGGTTATGTTTGTCTAAAAAACCGTTCAACATCCCTGGGTTCATTTTCTATATCGATCAATTGTATGAATTTTGGGTTCAAATATGCCATGCTATCCTGTAAAACCTGCTATTGACAAGTCCTTATTTTGATCAAAAAACCTACAATAGTATTTAATTTCTTCAAGGGCTTCATATGCATATGGGGGTCGTATAAACGCAGACTTCTTAACCACAACGTAATCATGTTTCAACAGGTATTCTTGATTTGAGTACTTGAATCCATTGTTGAAAAGCTCGCTCATTCATTGCCTTCAGTAAACATTCTTCGATAACCGACTGCACTTCCACAAGCGGTTGGACATGCGCATTTCGTTTATCCAAGAGGTGCAAGATGAAATAAAGATTGTTGTGTTCGATGATTTCTGAATATCCACCCACAGGTAATAAAAAGGCTTTTTCTACCAAACACGGCGCCAATTCAGACGTCGTATACCATGTATGCGATAAATTAAACTCATCCAATTCATCAGCTAAAGCAGCCACACTCTTGCCCTTTTTTAACCCCTCATGGTAGTAATCAATTTTTTTCATTGCACCACCCGAAAGAAGCGAATCTACCTTAAAGCACTTTTGTTCCAGTAAAATAGAGACAGGTTGCGTGAAATCGCTTAAATGAACGCGATAATAATCGATAACAGCTTGGGGGCTTATGTTGAATACATTTTTTAAAGTCTGCTGGCGCATCGCGTGGATAATGATAGACCTTTTCAAATCATTTCGGAATCCGACAAAACTTTGCTCTTTGTCTTTTAAATAACTCATAAATGCACGGTAATTGCCCTGAAAGTTGTTTTGAACAACGGCATTCATTTGATTGTCCAACTGGCTTGTAACAACATTTCCTTTTCGGGTATTAAAATCCTGTAAAAGCAATGCTTGTTCAATTAAATGATTCAAACAAAAGGCTCGAATTTTTTCCTCATCCTGTGATTGATACGAAAGTTGGTACATTTGATTGTCTAAATCTTGTTGTGTGATAATTTCGTCGCCTACACGTGCTACAATTTTATCCAATACTTTGTTTTCTCCGAGCAATAAAGGAATAAAAATGACCCCACCCACAAATATGCAAACAAATTTGCTTAATTTAAACAAAAACATGCCTTCATCAAAAAGGTATTCTTGAATAATTTTCAATCTTATTTCTTGTAAATGTACTCAAAAAAAATGTTGCGCAAATTGCACAATCGCCATAGACATCACACATGGACAAACGTTTTCCAGATTTAGTAGCCCATGAGGCTGCTACGCTTATTCAAAATGGTCAATGCGTGGCGTGCAGTGGTTTTACATCTGCAGGTTGCGTCAAGGCTGTACCCAGAGCCTTAGGAGAACGCGCGGAACTTTTACATAAATCTGGAGAAAATTTCCGCATAAAATTACTGGCGGGTGCTTCAACAAGCGACAATGTGGACGGCGTTTTAAGCCGTGCCCACGCGATTGAATGTAAAATTCCTTATCAATCGAATAAAGATTTACGAGCACTGATTAATGCAGGGCATGTGGCCTACATCGATTTACATTTGTCTCATTTATGTCCATTCATCCATCAGGGACTTTGGGGTCCCATCCATTGGGCTATTGTTGAAGTTGCAAACTACACGCAAGAGGGCGACCTCCTACTGACAGGATCTGTGGGCGCTACACCTACTTTTTGTCAACATGCGGAAAAAATTATTTTAGAGCACAACACCTACCACCCAACGTTCATTCACGGATTGCACGACATCTATGCGTTACACAATCCGCCTCATCGTAAAATAATTCCTTTGGAAAACGTGAATGACCGCATAGGGACGTGCGTTGTTAAGGTAGATCCACAAAAAGTCGTCGGCGTTGTGCATACGTATGAGCCTGATAACGTATTAGATTTTAAAGAATCAAATCCCATTTATCAACGCATCGGAGAGCTTACGGCTGAATTTTTTGTACAAGAAATGGAAAGCGGCCGAATTCCGTCTTCATTTCTTCCCGTTCAATCAGGTGTTGGGAATATAGCCAACGCCGTCTTAAAAACGATGGGAGAACAGACAAAAATCCCTCCGTTTGCGATGTATTCGGAAGTAGCTCAAAATGCTGTCATTGAATTGATTCAAAAAGAAAGCATTCATTTCGCGAGTGCAACCGCCTTGACGGTGACTAACACATGGTTTCAGCACATTTACAATCACTGGGACTTCTATAAAAATAAACTTGTTTTGCGCCCTGAAGAGATCACGAATCATCCAGAAATTGTTCGACGTATTGGTTTACTCAGTTTAAATACTGCGTTGGAGGTAGATTGCTTCGGAAATGTGAATAGTACACATATATGCGGTAATTCCATCGTGAACGGTATTGGCGGTTCCGGAGATTTTACACGCAACGCATACATCTCAATTTTTGTCTTACCTTCCACAACCAAAAATGGCACCATTTCTGGCATTGTTCCTTTTTGTTCACACATTGATCACACGGAACACGACGTACAAATCATCGTTACGGAACAAGGGGTTGCAGATTTACGAGGAAAATCGCCAACACAACGTGCAGCCTGTATCGTAGAAAATTGTGCACACCCGGACTATAAACCGCTATTGAGAGACTACTTACGATTAGGCCAATCGGGACACATAAGACATGACCTCAATCATGCATTTTCATTCCACAACGCATTCTTAAAGATGGGGGACATGCGCCTTTGCCAATTTGATTAGCAATCATCCCTCCAAAAACATACTTGTGTTTTGTGGAAACGTTCACTTTTCTGCGCGTCAATGAAATTAAAGATTTCACACGTCACGTTATTTTTTCAATCACGCGATGATTCTAAATTTATCCACATAACACGCAATTTCATAGTCTCAGTCGGTAAATGGGAAAGTTGTTCCCAAGGGGAAATTGCCTTTTGTTGAAAAAGGAGCTTATCTCAGAATACCTTTAAACTTAATTGCCTGAAAAATTTTTTATTCAAAAAAGCTTCTCTCTCGCCAATGAGCACATTACAAATCTTTACATGACCATAATTGGATTATTTAAACAAGCAGGCTACTTTTTGTACCCACTTGCTTTAATGGGGTTTTTGTCGTGCCTGTTTTTCTTTGAACGCCTTATTTATCTTCACAAGGGGCATATAAAGCCTGAACCTTTTTTAAATGGTATTCAAAATTTACTCCACAAAGGCAGGCGACTTGAAGCTATTACTTTATGTGAAGAAACGCCAGGACCCGTTGCGCATATTGTAAAAATCGCCCTTGTGTATTTGCAAGAACCTACGACCATTTTAACGGAAGAACTAAAAAAACAAGCGCTTTTAGAACTTCCTATCCTAAGAAAACACATTGATTCTATTCGTGTGATCGCACAATTATCTCCCTTGTTAGGGCTCACAGGTACCGTTTTTGCCCTTCTGAAAGGTTTTTGGACTCTAGGATCCCTGGAAGCTTATACGTCTGTAACCAGTTTATCACCGTATATTGTCTCGGCACTTTCCTTAACTTTTTTAGGGCTCACATGTTCTATGCTTTCTTACGCAGCCTACCACTTCCTCGTGGGACGACTTAAAGCCATCCTATTCGACATGGAATGGACGGTGCATACACTGCTGCTTTTTTTAGAACAAAAACAAAAAATCGATGAAAATGCATAATTCTTTTGAAATACTCGGATTGTTACCGCAATTTGAATTGGCCGAAACCAATAAAATTGCTCTCCATTGGGTACCTTTCGTCAATCTCCTTACGCTTGCACTGGGTATCACTTTACTCAGTTCTCACTGGTTATGTCCACCAAGTCTAAGCTTAAATCTTCCAAAAACATCGCAGAGTATTGCTTTTACGGAAACTTATCCCACAGCCACTACGATGACCTTAGATGCAGAAGGTAGAATTTTTTTTAACCGAAAATTGTATACCCAAGAGACGGTTTCTCAGCTATTTACAAAACACTTTCAATCCTCCGCATTGCTTTTCAAAGTGGATGTAAGGGCTTCTTTGGAAATCATGATGCAAGTTATCGCTAACGCCTATCAGCACGGTTGTCAACGCATTCAAATAGCAGTCAATTTTCAAAACTAAATATGTTACGCATCGGTGTTACTCTGCTATGGTTCATCTGCTTGCTCTGCATGTTTCAAAAGTTTTTACCTTTAAAACATGTTCCAACACTCTTATTCCCCGTTGCAAATGCACCTTGTACACTGACACAAACAAACACGACAGGCATAGATTGGAATGATGAAAAACCTCTATGTGCATGTACTTCTTGGAACTATTCGATACCGATTAAAGTACATACACCTATCTTGCATGCACAATATGCAAAACAACTCAAGATGGTGGTGTTTCAAAAATTAACCAACATAAGCCACTACGATAACTACTTAACGCCAAATACTGAAGATTTGTTTGCATATTATCAAAAAACGCGGAATACGAGTACGTTATTCACTCCACCGGTTATACCTTCGAAATTATGTACAAGAAACACTTCTTCCATAAAAATTACATGGTTAAAAAATCAAGCCACCATACATCAAAAAGTCATCACGACACCATTCTCTATTGAAAACAATGGAAGCACTGCATTCCAATATGACAGCTTATTATGGATCAGAAATTTCAAATGCACTTACTTACCACAGATCCAAACTTTACCCACTCAACAAGACAAACTTTTACAAGCGATTGTACGCAAAGAAACCGCTCTCCTACATTTACCAGCCGGCATTTATCAAATTCATGCAGAATGAATGACTTGCTTATATCAATCTTACATTTTTTCTTTGACTTACGCATCGAACTCTTATTATCTTGAAGGCATGGCAGTAAAAAATAAGAGAACACCCGAAAATGTACCTGGTAAGTTTTACGTTGATGACCAATGCATCGACTGTGATCTTTGTCGAGACATGGCTCCAAATTTCTTCGGCCGCTTGGATGACAAAGGGTGTTCATTCGTAAAAAAACAGCCTTCCAATGCGCAAGAAGAAGATCTTTGCATGGAAGCTTTGGAAAGTTGTCCCGTAGATGCCATTGGCAATGACGGCGATAAATAACGCAACTTATTTAAGAGGCATTTATTTATAAGTCCAAAAGAAAGGTGCTTTATCTTATCCCATTGAGTGTTATGTTTGCGCTGTTTATAAAGCCTAACATGCAACATATACATACTTAGACATATCGGTTAAAAAGATTTTCAAAATTTGAAGCGTGATAGCAACAGATGTGGGTGCTTAAAATTTTCGCATAACATTGCCTTTTAGCATTGCGGATACGGTAAGGTAGTCACCGCATCAAAGTATTGCTGCCCATCTATGGCGTCTTCACCACGTCAACATCAATGATTTAATGATTGAAAGAATATGATACCGACAACATGCGGTGAATTTGAACAGCTAGAACCATAACTGAAATCTACAGATTGTTCTACAAACTGGATAGGAATGCTTATTGCTCACCTAAAATACTAATATTTTTGGCAAAAGTCTGCAGATTTGATTAGTTAAAACAAAAAGTAAACGCGCATTTTTGTCGTAAATTGTATTGTTAATGTACTGTAAAAATTCCACAGTAAGCATGGAGGTCCTCATAGTTCAAGGGACAGAACCGCGGTTTCCTAAACCGTTAATCCCAGTTCGAGTCTGGGTGGGGGCGCCACTTTGAATTGGAATTTTTTTAAATGCTGCTTTAACTCATGCAAACATGCCTATGCCCCGACGAAGCGGCACGTTTTGATTTTTGTCAGAAAATTGATCAAAATTTCTCCGTCATAGCACCTGCAGGCGTTGGAAAAACTTACTCCATCGTAGGACGCATTCAATGCATCGCTCAAAAAAAACCAACTTTTCTAAAAAATTTACACGTTGTTACCTATACCAAAAAGGCTGCAGAAGCCTTAAGAAATCGCACTTTAGAAATACTTAACAATTCAAATGACTTTCAATACATTCGGTCGCTATTCAATCAAAGCTTTTTTGGAACGATCCATGGATTGTGTCTTTACTACATACAAAAGTTTAAAACGCTTACCGCGTTACCCAATCATTGGACCATCAACGAAAATGACGAAAAACTACGCTTTGATTTTTTAAGAGAATTAAATGCAACCATTTCCCTAAAATGTGAAATAGGACGCGATGTATTGAGGCACATTGAAATTGAACAACTCGTTCATTTGGCCGCCGAATTTTCTGATTTTGAAGCTCTACCACCGTGCCCAGCGTTACCTTATCCCAAAATATCCGTTGAGAAAATTCTTAATTACATTCCCAATGCGCGTAATCAGGCCACGGTTGCCAATTATCAGGCAATTGCGAAACAGTGGAACGAAGACAAAAATCAAAGCAATCATTTTTTAGCCATTCCCAAATGTGATCAAGGAGGGGAAGTCTTCAAAACACTTTTTAATGAAACGTTTCAACCGTTGGAAAATTGGCTCAGCATACACGCATTTGATTGCGTTGCCGAATTGTCGCAACATTATTTCAATTTTCGCATTCAAAAAGGGCAATTAAAGCACGAAGACCTTGTACAATTATTTCGCACCTTACTCAATGGCATTCAGGTACAAAACTACTTCAAAACACATCCAATTCGCTTACTTTTAGATGAAGCTCAAGATACCGATGCACAACAATTTCAACTCATATTATCTCTATTAAATCTCAATCCACAGAACCAATTTTCCATGGTTGGAGACCCACAACAATCCATTTATGGGTCAAGAACAAACGTTCAAAATTATTTGCAGATTCACAAAAAACTTGTCCAAGAAAATTTCTTAAAACCGCTCGTTTTTAACAAAACTTTTCGTTGTCCTGTTGCCATTGTCACCTACCTAAACAAAACTTTTCCATCCATTCTAAATGCAAAAAAAGATTCGCTGCAAGTTGACTTTGTTCCATTAGAGGTTAGCAACAAACAAAATATTGGCGTTTTTGAAATACTTGATCTTGCCGATACAACCTCCGATAACGCTGTCGAGCACGAGTGCACTTGCTTAAGCCATCATTTGAAATCGCTCATCGTTCAACAATCAACACTTCCAAGTAACATTTGTATACTGTGCCCCCGAAATGCCTGGCTACAAGAAATTCAAAAATACTTCAATTTAACTCACCTGCCGATACAAATTCACTCATCCAAACAAATTTGGCGTGAACAAGCTTTGTACGTGTGGCTTACAGCATGCGTTCACATGATAGCCTACCCCGAGGATAGTTTCGAAATTGTCGGCTTTTTAAGAGCTTGCTTGCAAATAGAGGAACAAACCATCACGAGTTTTGTAAAACAAGGGAAAGAAATTCAAATTCTTGAACCTATTTCCGGAAAAGATGAAATTTCAAGTGCGCTCCATCATCTTTACACACTACGTGCTGCCATAATTCAAAAAAATTTATACGCGGGTGCATATATGCTCGTTCAAGAAAGCATTCGTTGGAATGCCGTCGAAAATCTAGACAAGCCAAACGAGCAAACATCTGACTACATAAAATTGTTTTTTCAGCAAACAGCGCTTGAATGCGCAGAACAGTGCGCTTCTTGGTTTGATTTTGCAAGACGCTTGAAAGAAAACTTAAATACTCCCTTTGACTATCCACAGATGATTGACAAAAATGCAATTCAAGCCTATTCTTGCCACAAGGCAAAGGGACTAGAGTGGCCCATCATCGTAGTTCCCTTTTTACATCGCCCCATTTATCCCAAACCCATACATTATCCGTATATTTTAAATCGAAGAGTTATCTGGAACGCACATTCCCCCTATGCTCAAAACAAAGAATTGGAGCGCAAACGAGAACTCGAAAGGCTATTGTACGTAACCTGCACGCGTGCCAGTCAACATTTAGTCTTGGTCAACGACGAAAAGCTCTGGGGTAAGACGCATACGCTAACCTTAATAAATCGATAGCCCAATGCGAAGATGCAAGCATTTTACCTCCATGAGGTACAATAAAACACCGACTTGTTCACGAGAATTGAAAGAAAGCAAACAATGAACGGCCCCCTTCATAAAAAATAAAATGCCTCATTCTCAAGCCATTTTACTTGGTCAAGAAACGAAATATATACTTTATTTTACAGTACCACTTTCCATTACTTATAAAACAATTTAATGTCGAACGGCTGAAAAATTTTCCAATAACAAAGCATTGGAAACACAAAGATATTTCCATAAAAAAGCCTGGCAACAACCTACTCTCACACTGCATAATACAGCACTACCATTGGCAAGTAAAGGCTTAACGAGCGTGTTCGGAATGGATACGTGTGTTTCCCACTACTTTATGATCACCAGGCAAATTGTTCATCAAATTTTATTTTTGATGTTCAATGAATACTGCAAAAAGAACAATAATTGCTAAAATAACCGTAAATACACATAGATTATATTTTAAATTCACTCGAATCATTAGTAGCAGTTAGCTCAATATATTACTATACTTACACATCTGCCCTATCAACCTGGTCGTCTTCCAGGATTCTTACAAGATTGCTCTTGGGAAATCTTATCTTTGGACAAGCTTGGCGCTTAGATGCTTTCAGCGCTTATCTTTTCCGAGCATAGCTACCCGGCACTACCGTTGACACGATAACCGGAACACCAGCGGCTCGTCATTCTCGGTCCTCTCGTACTAGAGAATGAATCCTTCAAATTTCCAACGCCACAGAGGATAGAGGACCGAACTGTCTCGCGACGTTCTGAACCCAACTCACGTACCACTTTAATTGGCGAACAGCCAAACCCTTGGGACCTTCTCCAGCCCCAGGATGTGATGAGTCGACATCGAGGTGCCAAACAACGCCGTCGCTATGAACGCTTGGGCGTTATCAGCCTGTTATCCCTAGGGTACCTTTTATCCTATAAGCGATAGGGCTTCTACGTGCCACTACCGGATCACTTGAACCTGCTTTCGCAACTGCTCGACTTGTAAGTCTCACAGTAAAGCCTCCTTCTACTCATATGCTCTACAACCGGTTGCCAACCGGCCTGAGGAGACCTTCGTAATCCTCCGTTACTTTTTGGGAGGAGACCGCCCCAGTCAAACTGACCCCCTAGCACTGTCCATTGCCCAGATAATGGGACAACGTTAGATCACTGATTATTAAAGAGTGGTATTTCACCGTCGACTCACCCATGCCCTGAAGCACGGACTCAAAGTCTCCCACCTATCCTACGCATTAAAAATCAGTCACCCATACCAGGTTACAGTAAAGGTCCATAGGGTCTTTCCGTCCTACTGCGGGTACGCGGCATTTTCACCGCGACTACAATTTCACTGAGCACCTCCCTGAGACAGCGCCCAACTCGTTACACGTTTCGTGCAGGTCGGAACTTACCCGACAAGGAATTTCGCTACCTTAGGACCGTTATAGTTACGGCCGACATTAACGGGGGCTTAGTTCAGAAGCTTGCACCTCCGAGTTTCACCTTTCCGCATGGGTCACGTGTCACTCCCTATACGTCGTCTTACGACTTAGCAGAGAGCTGTGTTTTTGCTAAACAGTCGGCTGGGCCATTTCTCTGCGGCCTCTTGCGAGGCATCCTTTCTACCAAAGATACAGGATTAATTTGCCGAGTTCCTTGGGGAGGGTTAACTCACGCGCCTTAGAATACTCATCTCGGACACCTGTGTCGGTTTCCGGTACGGGCAACCTGTAAGCTCTTCACGAAGTTTTTCTTGAAAATATAGCCTCTTTCAATCCACTTTGGCCGTAGCCTCCATGTCCTATCACCACTCAGCCTTACGTCCGACGGATTTTCCTATCAGACAGCCTTGTTGGCTTCGACATTCTCTTTCAACCGAATGCTGAAATAGCTTCTTTTGTTACTCCTTGAATACATACGCTCACAAGTCGGTACAGGAATATTAACCTGTTGTGCATCAATTACTCCTTACGGCCTCATTTTAGCTCCCGACTAACCCTTGGCGGACGAACCTTCCCAAGGAAACCTTGTCCTTACGGCGGTACGGATTTCCACCGTACTTATCGTTACTCATGTCTGGATTCTCACTTCCAATCAGTCCATTCTCGGTTATCCCTTAAACTTCTACCCGATTAGAACGCTCTTCTACCACTTGCTTTCGCAAGTTCACAACTTCGGCACATTGCTTAGTCCCGATCTTTTTCGGCGCAAATTCACTCGATAGGTCAGCTGTTACGCACTGTTTAAATGATGGCTGCCTCTAAGCCAACATTCCTATTGTTTATGTAAATCCACCTCCTTACTTCCACTTAGCAATGATTTTGGGGCCTTAATTGGTGATCTGGGCTCTTTCCCTCTTGGCAATGAAGCTTATCCCCCACTGCCTGACTCCCGTATTTCTTTCATGGGTATTCGTAGTTTGATAAGGTTTGGTACCCGGGTATGGGCCCTAGTCTTTTCAGTGCTCTACCTCCCATAATCAGCATACGAGGCTATACCTAAATATATTTCGAAGAGAACCAGCTATCACGGAATTTGATTAGCCTTTCACTCCAACCCACAGCTCATCCCAAAACTTCTCAAGGTTCACGGGTTCGGTCCTCCACTTTGTGTTACCAAAGCTTCAACCTGGCCATGGGTAGATCATCTCCGCTTCGGGTCTATTGCCTACGACTATCGCCCTATTCAGACTCGCTTTCGCTACGCCTCCGATCCATAAAATCTTAAGCTTGCCTTAAACAATAACTCCCAGACCCATAATGCAAAAGGTACGCCGTCACCTCATAAAGAGGCTCCGACCGCTTGTAGGCAATTGGTTTCAGTTTCTATTTCACTCCCCTAACAGGGGTTCTTTTCACCTTTCCCTCACGGTACTTGTCCACTATCGGTCGATATCAAGTATTTAGCCTTACGCAGTAGTTCGCGCAAATTCACACAAGATTCCACTTACCTCGTGCTACTCAGGATACTCACTCGAATTTCACAAATTTCGCTCACGGGACCATCACCCTCTTGGGTCTTGCTTTCCAACAAAGTTAAGCTATTCATTCCATCCTTTTATGTGAGTCCTACAACCCCACTGGGATAAATCCCAATGGTTTGGGCTCTTCCCCTTTCGCTCGCCACTACTTAGAGAATCGCTTTCGCTTTCTTTTCCTCTGCTTACTTAGATGTTTCATTTCTGCAGGTTTGCCATCTCACCCTATGTATTCAGTTGAGACTGTTTGATTGTTACTCAAACGGGTTGCCCCATTCGGACATCCCCGGATCAAAGCTTACTTCCAGCTCCCCGAGGCTTTTCGCAGGTAATCACGTCCTTCTTCGCCTGATATCGCCTAGGCATCCACCTATTGCCCTTTATTTATTTAAAATCACCGTATATCTACGTATTTTCTAAAAACGCTATTATTGTAGTCTTTTCCACAATATTCATTAAACTGTCAAAGATCAAAAAATTCTTTTGGTGGGCCCAGATGGACTTGAACCATCGACCCCACGCTTATCAAGCGTGTGCTCTAACCAACTGAGCTATGAGCCCTTTTCTTAAGTACTCAACTCTCCCTTGGTGGAGTCGATCGGATTTGAACCGACGACCTCCTGCATGCAAAGCAGGCGCTCTTCCAGCTAAGCTACGACCCCTTCCATCGTAATTTATCTCACCTTGCTTAGCCTCATAGAGTCAAGCTTTTTTGGAAAATTACTTTGTGCAAGCGTTCCAGTCAATCATTCGACCTTATTTCTCAACTTTTCGTCAAGAAATTCCCCCATAGAAAGGAGGTGATCCAGCCCCAGGTTCCCCTAGGGCTACCTTGTTACGACTTAGTCCCAATCACCAACCTCACCTTAGGATGCTGCCTCCTTGCGGTTAGCTTGGCATACTTTGGGTGAGACCGGCTTTCATGACTTGACGGGCGGTGTGTACAAGACCCGGGAACGTATTCACGGTACCGTAGCTGATGTACCATTACTAGCGATTCCGGCTTCATGAAGTCGAATTGCAGACTTCAATCCGAACTGGGCCCGGCTTTTAGGATTTGCTCCACCTCGCGGTCTTGCTTCCCTTTGTACCGGGCATTGTAGCACGTGTGCAGCCCTAGACGTAAGGGCCATACGGACTTGACGTCATCCCCACCTTCCCACTCTAAATTTGAGTTTGTCTTTCTAGAGTCCCCGGCTTTACCCGCTGGTAACTAAAAACGAGGGTTGCGCTCGTTACCGGACTTAACCGAACATCTCACGACACGAGCTGACGACAGCCATGCAGCACCTGTGTGGCAGTCCCGAAGGAAGATACGCTTTCACGTACTGTCTCCCACATGTCAAGCCTAGGTAAGGTTCTTCGCGTTGCATCGAATTAAGCCACATGCTCCACCGCTTGTGCGGGTCCCCGTCAATTCCTTTAAGTTTTAGCCTTGCGGCCGTAGTCCTCAGGCGGTACACTTATCACGTTAGCTTGGATCCTGGAACGATCGACATTCCAAGACCTAGTGTACAACATTTAGGGCGTGGACTACAGGGGTATCTAATCCCTTTTGCTCCCCACGCTTTCGTGCCTGAGCGTCAGTTCCCTTCCAGTAAGCTGCCTTCGCCTTTGGTGTTCTTCCAGATATCTACGCATTTCACCGCTACACCTGGAATTCCGCTCACCTCTCCGGAACTCTAGTCGGATAGTTTTGAACGCAGCTCTAGAGTTAAGCCCTAGAATTTCACACTCAACACATCCAACCGCCTGCGCACCCTTTACGCCCAGTGAATCCGAGTAACGCTCGCAGTCTCCGTATTACCGCGGCTGCTGGCACGGAGTTTGCCACTGCTTCCTCTTTAGGTTAACTCAACTTGAGCTATAAACTCATCTTTTGCTCCCTAATGACAGGAGTTTACAATCCGAAGACCTTCTTCCTCCACGCGACGTCGCACCATCAGGCTTTCGCCCATTGTGAATGATTCGAAACTGCTGCCATCCGTAGATGTTTGGACCGTGTCTCAGTTCCAATGTGGCCGTTCATCCTCTTAGATCGGCTACCCGTCTTCGCCTTGGTGGGCCATTACCCCGCCAACTAGCTGATAGGCCGCAAGCCCCTCCTTTAGCACCATCTCAAGCTTTAGGTTACCCACTATGCCGTGGGCCCCCACATCCGGTATTAATCCACCTTTCAGTAGGCTATCCCCGTCTAAAGGGCAGGTTACTTACGTGTTACTCACCCGTTTGCCGCTTTCCGTTCTCCGAAGAGAACTTCTCGCTCGACTTGCATGTCTTAGCCACGCCGCCAGCGTTCACTCTGAGCCAGGATCAAACTCTCCGTACAAAATCTTTGCACTTCATACAGAGTGCTTATCCTTCTCTTTA
The DNA here is from genome assembly GCA_031283895.1 of Puniceicoccales bacterium. Taxonomy (GTDB): domain Bacteria; phylum Verrucomicrobiota; class Verrucomicrobiia; order Opitutales; family UBA9783; genus CABUVL01. Next base: position 76,309 of record JAITAV010000017.1, read on the forward strand.
TTTCTTTTTGGATTCTTTCTGTTTTTTCTGTTCTATCGTCTCACATTCACTTCCATTGAAACAAACGCATCAAAACTTATGTTTTTTGTTCTAATTGACCTAGAACCCTTGCACAAAGTAACTCTCAAAGATCACGAACACTTTTATTCTTTATTAAGAATCATAAAAAGCGCCCCATTCTTTTAATCAATTCATCTTCTCCAAAACCAGTCAATATTTTTTTAATATTTTTTCATTTATTTTTTCATAGCTTTTTGCGCACTTAATTCTATCCGATCTTTACACCCTAAAAAAGTACCTGCTTTGCATTCACATAAAAAAAGAAGCCTCAAAAATCTTTCGAGGCTTCTTTAAAGAAATACAAAATTAAAGCTTCAACTTTACATAACGATCATCCGATCCAGCGCCCTTAACCGTTACAATGATTCCCTGCGTGTCTTCATACATCATTTTTACTGCCCCACTTACATTATCTGCAGTTGATTCACCCTCCGTAAAAGTATCGGCTGAACGATAGCTCTTCAAAGTCGCATAATCTTCCGTAGATACTTGCTTGATGATACTTGTATACCCAGCATTGGTCCCTGTTTTTTCCCCTTTTTTAGTTTCATATTGAACAATCGTTGTAAAATCTATCTGATCCACACCATTCTCCAACATATATTGTTGCGCCGCACCCCAAATTTGACGCAAATTATTCCGAATAGAAGTTTCAAGGGCTTTCCATCTTGCTCGTTGAAAGGCAGGCACCGCCAACGAAGCCAAAATACCAATAATCGTTACAACAATCATGATTTCAACCAACGTGAAACCTCGCAACTTATTTAAAAACCTGTTTCTTTCCATCATAAGGCAATTGTATGAACAAAAAAATATTTTGGCAAGAAAAAAATAAAACATGTGATAAAAACAATTTAACCTTTAGCCCCCATTCTAACTTATACAATGCTTTTCATTACTATCCCTTCGAAGTTACCTTTGTACTTTCCCAAAAACTTGTACAAGCACCCCAAGAACGCTCAACGATACTTGCCATTTCTATTTAGCAGCTGTGATCTTAACAATCGTCTGCTAAGTGAAAAAGTTTCTACTTTTATGTTGCCATATCCTAAAAGAATACACATAAAAACAAGCATGAATTTACTAGAGCATTTAAAAAACAGGTATCCTTTTAAAGATGATGCAGGCTTAATAGTTTAGATAATCGTAAAAAGGAAGAAGCCCATTTTCATGACTTTCAGAGGGGGACGATTTACAACACCAAAAAGACCTGCACGTTAATGATAATTTAAAATTTTACAAAATTGTTGGCAAAAGTAAATCTTACGTTCGCGATTGGTTACGTCGTAATATTCTAGGGAAAATATTTCTTGATCACGCTTGCGGAGAGGGTCGACACTCGACAGATATTTTAGAACATTCCAAACCTGCAATGGTAGTAGGCATTGATATCAGTGCAGAAGCCATAAGGCAAGTTACAGAGAAAGCCAAAAGTAGTGGCTTCTCACAAGCTTACTTTGTACAAGGAGATTGCGAGCATACAGAATTTCCAGGCAATGCTTTCGACGTCATTTTATGCAGTGAAATGTTGCATCACTTGGAACTTGAAAATACTTTTAGGGAGCTCCATCGCATTTTGGCTCCCGGTGAATGCGTTTTATGCGTGGAAGCATTGGGCATTAATCCACTTATTCAGTGGTATCGAAAACATACACCGCAAAGTAGAACAGTCTTTGAGCGAGAACACATTCTTACTTTAAAAGCTTTTGATGTGGCAAAAAGTTGTGGTTTTACAATTGAATCCGTTAGATTTTGGCATTTATTTGCAATACCAGCTGCTTTTTTTGTAAAAATTCCATTTGTTTTCAAACCATTGTTAGCGTTTGGTAATATATTGGACAGTATTTTTCTGAAAATTCCTTACATTCAGAGACTGGCTTGGCAATTTACTTTTATCTTAAAGAAAAGTTAATCGGGCAAATAAATAAAAATACCTACAGACTTGTAAAAATTAAACGAAGCTTGCTTGTATTTTTGAAAACTGGAGAAATTCAACATATTTTTAATAATACAGGATGCTTATTTTAGGCACCGATAGTTTATTATTAAAAGATTACACTTTTAACATTTCTTCGCAAAAATCCCATACTTTGACATTGCCTCGGATGCAATGAACTTTTTTCATTGTAATAAAACTTGCTTAGGTGGTGGAATGGTAGACACGCACGCTTGAGGGGCGTGTGCCGAAAGGTATAGGGGTTTGAGTCCCCTTCTAAGCACCAAATTTTCTATTTATCTATGTTAGATATTCATTGGTTTCGAAGCGCGTTCGACGAAGTTCAACGTGGCGTTGCAAAAAAACACTTTGCGTGTAACTTGGAAAAAGTGCGTCAATTGGATACTGAACGCATCGTTCATCTAAAAGCCTATGAATCCGCACGTGCAGAGCAACAATTGGCCAACAAACGCATGGCAAGTTTAGATAAGCAATCGGAAGAATTTCAAACCTTAGTCCAGTCGTTAAAACCTTTGTCTGTGCACGTAAAGCAGCTGGAAGAAACCTACCATTGTGCCGAACAACTTTTTCTTAAAGAATGGTTGGCCGTTCCCAATGTACCTCACACATCGGTTCCCATTGGAAAAGATGCGCAAGATAATCAAGAAATATACCAGTGGCAACCTTCCCAAAATCCATCCAACGATGCATATCCCCATTTCGATATTCCCAATTTCGAACGTTGGCTCAATTTCCGCCGAGGAACGCAGGTTATGGGAGCCGGATTTCCATTTTACATCGGTCCCGTAGCCAGGCTTGTACGTGCGCTTATCGCATTTTTCTTGGAAGAAGCGTATGCCCATGGGTACCTTGAACTCTTAACACCTCTTATGGTTAATGCCGCAAGCGCAACGGCCACCGGCCAACTACCTGACAAAGAGGGCATGATGTACGCTACCCAAGAAGGGTATCTGATCCCAACCGCCGAAGTTCCCGTTACAAACTTCGTTCGCGACGAAATTTTAGATGAAGCTGAGCTGCCAAAAAAATGTTGCGCCTACTCGGCTTGTTTCCGAAGAGAAGCCGGCAGCTGGGGAAAGGAAGTGCGTGGTCTCAATCGCCTGCACCAGTTTGATAAGGTTGAATTGGTTCAATGGACCCTACCTGAAACGAGTTTCGATTGCCTAGAATCCCTAAAAAAAGATGCAGAAATTCTTTTACAAAAATTGGATCTCCCCTACCGCATCTTGTCCATTTGCACGGGTGACATGGGGTTTTCTCATGCAAAACAATACGACCTAGAAGTGTGGGCCGCCGGACAAAAACGTTGGCTCGAGGTATCCAGTTGCAGCAATTTTACAGACTTTCAAGCCCGTCGCGCCAATATTCGATACCGTAGGCAACAGGGTGATTTGCGGTTTGTACACACGTTAAATGGATCCGCATTGGCTGTTCCACGCGTTTTGGCAGCTATTTTGGAAAATAATTTTCAAAGCAACGGGCGTGTAAAAATTCCGTCCGTACTCCACAAATGGCTTCCCGAAACAGAAGTCGAATTCTAAACCATTTACTCAATACATGCCACATTGCAATTGTGGGTGTGCCTAGAGGCTGCTTGTATCAAAGGTGATACCAAGAGTAGAATACACATGTCCACCGACGAACACCATATCTCTGTTTGGCGGTAGTTTTAAATCCGCGTTGTCGTCAGTTTCCGCCTCAATTGGCAGTTCGTATCGGTTTTGTAAAGCGGTTACCATCAGTCCTGCCAACGCCACGATACCGAGCGTGTTCAGTAACGGCGACATGCAATATTTCTACATAGTTGATGTGGACTTCAAAACCTACAAATGCCAAATATCTCGCCGTTCTCGACATAGCCATAAAACTGCCACGAAGAGTGTGCTTGAAATAATGCCATTTTTTAGAAAAACCTTTGGATGAGCCGTCAAAGACGCAAGCAAACATTATTGTCCTGACAGCTTCATTATTAAGGTTGGTTTTTATATCTCGAAAATTCGGAATACGCTTCTCTCTATAGGTTAATCATTATTGCCCCGGCACTTTGCGCTCAACGTTCTCCCGTATCGGGAAAGCTCGCTTTTTCATAACAACGGAGGGTTGTTCCCTGCTCCACAAGAAAGCCCAATAAGCTCTACGTGCATACTAGATTCTGCGGAAGATATTAATTAAAAGGCCAACGTACTGGGTTTCAACAACCTTTTCTAAAATTTCAACTTATTTTTATCAAATTATATCTTTCGCAGAAGTCTAATATCACTTATCGGCATGTTTTTCACCCCACAAACGGCTCCAGGCTTTAAAGGTTATGCCTACTACGGCCTCATTACGTTTTCCGACTCGCGCATTTGAGCAACCAGTGTTTCAAAATAAGCACCGCGCTCGGCGTAATTTTCGAATTGATCCCAACTTGCAAAACCCGGACTAAAAACGATTGCAGCCTTTTCGTCGCCAACTCGAAGCGCCTTGAAAATATTTTCAAGGCTAGCGGATAAAATACATGCGGCACGAATGGACGTATGTTTTAGGAACAGCGTGTACAAATGAGGCCCTGTTGCTCCAATCAAGTAAATTTTTTGAACGTTAGGGTACTTTTCAAAAATTTTTACATAATCGTCAAGAAACTCTCCCTTGGATTGACCTCCCAAAATCCAATGGACGTTGGGACAATTTTTGAAACTGTCCAGAGCAGCTTGCAGGGCGTGTAAATTGGTTGCCTTTGAATCTTCCCAAAATTCAACGCGTCGTATCGTTCGCACTTTGTGCAATCGATGCGACGGTTGCTTAAAACGATGTAGGCAATACTCAAGTACCCGAAGCGGAATTTTGTTAAATTCACAAAAGTATTTCAACATATGAAAATTTTCCAATTGCCCAACGGAAAATTTCAATGGGAATTGTTGTACCCAATGCCGGTCGTTTGCGGTAGGGACCGGTATAAAATGAGCATGTGGGTGATGCAAGCCGGCACGCAGGAGCTTTTGCAAAGAGGGGCCTAAAAACACACGCCCTCCACCCTCTAAACAACGTCTCGCCAAATGCGCTTTGGAGCGGAGATAATGAGAAAAACTTCGATGGTAATTGAGATGATCGGAAGATAAATTGGTCCAAAGAACCTGCGAGGGAACCAGATATTTTAACCCCCAAGCTTGAAAAGAACTAACTTCACACAGGAGATAAGTATCCCAGGAAATGCCTTGCAGCACAACATTGGACAACGCATCTCCATTATTCCCCACCGCCAAAACGGGTTGCCCCTGTTGCAGAAAAATTTGACTTAGGCATTCCGTTACGGACGTTTTTCCGTTCGTACCCGTCACGGCTATCAACGGATTTTCGAGATAGGTGACCGCAAAATCTAATTCATTCACGCATAAAATACGCGCTTTGTAAAAAGATTTTAGCCAAGGATGATAGGGAGAGAATCCCGGACTAAAAATGCACAAAGCGAATTGTTGGATGTTTTTAGGCAGCTGCGATCCATTTTGGTCAAATATTTCGTAAGGTATATGGAGGTGTTCTAGCAGACGCGCACAGGCAAGTCCGGAAACACCTTTCCCCAAAACGGCAACCGGTTTTAACGAATGCAAACGTACGCACCGCTCACGCAAAAAACTTTTCATACCCTAGGTATTATGTCCGTATTAAAAAACATTCCAAAAATTTAAAAAGCAACCCTTATGCTGCACCTATATTGCATACATGTCCCCTCATTCGCAATAGAATCTCCGCCTTTTTACCTATACATTAAACGTATTCTTACCTTGCCTTATACACAAAATTTTCAATAGTGGGAATTAAAAAGGCCATACATTGAGCGAAAATTGGGATGCAATCGTCATAGGTGCAGGTATGTCGGGATTAGGCGCCGGTATACGCCTCGCCTTAGCCGGCAAAAAAGTGATTTTACTGGAAAAACACAACACCGTAGGTGGACTTAATGGATACTATTATCGGCATGGTTGCAGATACGATGTTGGCCTGCACGCCATGACCAACTTCGTTTCCCGAGGCGGTGGAAGCAAACCTTTTGCAAAATTGTGCCGTCAACTAAGATTGCCCTACGAGGCATTCCAATTGACCGAACAAATACGATCGTGCATTCATTTTCCACATACCAAACTATATTTCAACAACGATTTTGAGCTTCTGCGTTCCGAGATTTCTCAAAAATTTCCATCCTACATCGATGCCTTTGATCAGCTGACAAAGACCGTTATCGGATTGAATGATACCGCACTAAGTGGCACAAAATTTATTTCAACACGCGCACATTTAAAAGATTTTATAAAAGATAGCACGCTGCGTGAAATGTTGTTATTGCCTCTCCTTTACTACGGAAGCGCCCATGTAAACGACATCGATTGGCGCCAATTTGCCATTTTATTTAAGGCCATTTATTTGGAAGGATTTACGCGCCCTCGCGGTGGTGTACGCACCATTCTGCATTTACTCAGAGAACATTACCGCAAATTGGGAGGTATCTTACGCGTAAAAACCCCTGTTGTATCCGTTACCATCGAGAACGGCCACGCTTCGGCAGTACATTTGCAAACGGGAGAAATGTTACGAGCCCACCAAATATTTTCTTCGATCGGCCATCGCGAAACTTTGCGGGTGCTCCACAGCGATAACATAATTCCAAGCAATGCACAAACGTTAAGCTTTTTGGAAACCATAGCAACCCTGCCGGGGCCACCCTGGACGCATCACTGGCATAATACGATCGTTTTTTACAACGATTTCGAGTCCGTTAATTACGCAATACCCGAAACATGCGTTGACCTACACAGCGGTGTTGTGTGCATTCCCGAAAACTATCAAGACGATACTCCCCAAGCCAATACCACATTGCGTACCACCCATTTGGCCAACTACGACGCTTGGAAATCACTTTCTCATGCCGCATACTCTACCCGTAAACAACATTATCTTCTGCAGTCACGCCAAAAAGCTTTTACTATTCTGGGGCAACCCTCGAAAATAAAGCCCATCGCAGAAGACATATTTACCCCCCTAACGGTGGAACGCTACACGGGACATATTAAGGGCGCCGTTTACGGCCATCCCAACAAAATACGAGATGGGAACATCGGCCTAACAAACCTCTTCATCTGCGGCACCGATCAAGGGTTTTTGGGAATTGTGGGCGCTTTACTGAGTGGTATTTCCATGGTCAACTATCATACGCTGCAATCGAAATGAAGGGATGCTTCCATACATCTCAAAAATAACAAAAACGGTTGACTTTTCAATGCTCCCATTTACCTTAAACATCATTAGCGGGGTAGTAGTTCAGTTGGTTAGAACGCCTGCCTGTCACGCAGGAGGTCGCGAGTTCGAGTCTCGTCTATCCCGCCAACAATTTATTAAACAGTTTATTAGCATGTTTTTAGAAGTTTGTAGTATTGTGTTGTTGGAATTCTTAATATTAATGTACATTATATTTTGCCTAAAACGTAATGGACTTCATTTACTGAAAGTAGGGTGGATGGTAGGCCTTGGACTATGGTTTGTCGCCTCCATATTGATGCTAGCCTATTACAATAATAATCCCAATGTATATCCATTTATAAAATTCGGCAGATTATTTTCTTGGCGTGGAATGTGTTGGATTTACGCTAGCGTTGTACTTATCATTTTAGGACAAGAAATTATTTGCTTTATTGCTAAAGGTAATAACTTGCCACAAAAAGAGACTATTATAAAATGGAAAGCTCTTGAATGGCCCTATTATTATCATTGGTTAATCGGGTTGATAGGTATTTATATGTTAATATGTATTGTACAATATTACAAATTTGTACCTGACGTCATGATGTTTTTTAGGAGACCGAATTTGTTACAGACAACCACAAGTGATATTCCAAAAGTTTTCCATATAATGTTTTTCCAAGGGGCATCAGGATTATTAAAAATTCTCTTTCTTAAAAGCCTGATTGGCAAGAACTGGCGCGTGCTATGTGTAACCTCATTGATGTTATTAATTTCGGTTCTTTTTTGCCCATTATCTAGGACATTTTTATTGGCCTTAGTAATCTGCTATGTAATTCTCCCATCGGGTTATTATTTCTTATTTCGCCCACAACTTAAAATTAAATCACTTTGTCTAACAATCAGTTTTGTATTATTTTTTATATATTTAGCAAATCAACAACGAAAAATTACACATTCAACTCACATCAGTGGATTTCAAAGATTTTCGGTGAGTTGTGCTTCAACATTGGGATGCTTGAAAATTGAAGATAAACCCAAATTTGGGTTATTTTTTACACAACGCGCACTTAAAAGATTGATCCATCAAGATACGCAGCTTCCTTCTCTTGGGATGTATTGTACTAGTTTCCAACGTGGTTTAATGACGCCAACTAAAGAATTATATGTTGCCAGAAACGATAAAACTTCAGCATCCATCAATTACATAGGACAGGCAGATTTGTATTTTAGTTGGTGGGGTATGCTTTGCTTTTTATTGCTCGGACTGATTATTGGATTATTGGATTATTGGTATTCTCAAAGAATAGCAACAATTTCGTATTCTTTATATTTTTGTTTGTTTTTTACTTTATGCCAGGGATTATTTGCTTCATCTATGTTTGAATCAACAATTGTGAAAAATGGTTGTTTCAGCATACTATTACTATCTATCTACGAGCATGTAATCAGAAAGAAGATCGTGGAAAAACGTAAATAAGATTGATATTGGATTTTAGTAAAATCTACGAGAAGATTTAAAAAAAGAAAAATTATATAAAAGATTTATCTTATAATTAGCTTCTATGGTCGTTTTTATAGGCAGATCATTGTGTAACATGGTATTATATTAAATCTCTACCAGTAATTTTTCATTCTCTATCCGTAATTCAAGGTCAATTTTGTAGGAGGTAGATTTTATATTTACATTTAGATGGTAAATTGAACCTCAAAAAAAAGTGAATGCACACTTTAAAAATATCACCCTCAACCAGTATCATGCTCTTTTTAAAAAACACATTTAAATTTATGTTACTAAACACGGCAGCATTAAAAAACAGTTTAATGGCGGAGAGAGAGGGATTTGAACCCTCGAAGCCCCTTTTGAGAACTTACCTTCTTAGCAGGAAGGCGCTTTAGACCACTCAGCCATCTCTCCTCTAAAGCAAATGCTTGTCCAAAAGAATGGATTTTACGTGGAAAGTCAACGGTTAAACGTACAAAACATACGATGCAAATACGTGTTTTAGCATTGAGAGAAATCTATTTGAATCAACCATAAAGACATGCAGAAACGGATCTCACATCCAAAAATAGGTTCTCCAAAAACCTTCCATCCATACGCAATCACTCCACACGTTTAAACGATGCAGCAGAAATTTCAATCAAACTATACGTAACAGTTCTGCTACAGATTTACTTGAAAAAAACGATGTGCAATTTAATTTAACTACGTGATTTATACCCTACATCCCATTTTGAAAATGATTACGGGTACGCTTTGTTCTCGCATCTTGGGATTGTTGAGAGATACCGTATTTTTTGCCATTTTGGGCTCAGGGATGCAAGCTTCTGCTTTTTTAATTGCATTTGCAATTCCCAATTTGTTCCGGCGTTTGTGCGGGGAAGGTGCCCTTAATTCCGCCTTTATTCCCGTATTTGCCCAAAGACTCGTTCATCAAAAATCTTCTTCGGGACATTTCCTTAACCTTTTTTTTTCACGGGTTAATATTTACTTGGGGATAGGCATTGTAGCAAGCATGGGCTTTTTGTACTGTCTACAAACCTATGTGCAGATTCATCATCGATGGGAAACGGTTATAAACCTAACGTGCATCATGTTACCGTATCTGTGGTTCATTTGCTTGGCAGCATTGTACAACGGGGCCCTCAATGTTTTGAACGCATTTTCTTTGACGGCATTTTCTCCCGTTTTACTCAACATCTTTATGCTCCTAAGTTTGGGTATAAGCACACGTTTCGAAAACGATCAGACACGCATTTTAATCGTATCTTTCGGGGTTATTGTCGGAGGATTTTTTCAATGGTATTTTCCAAGAAATCAACTGAAAAACCTAAAGGCATGGCAGCCCAAATTCTGCTGGCAGTCGGATAAAGATCTGCAGCGCATTTGGTGGCTATTTATTCCCAGTGTATTGGGGGCGGCTATATTTCAAATCAATACACTCTTGGGACGTTTATTGGCATTTTCAATTGACGAACAGGCCGTATCGCTCCTATATTTGTCCAATCGATTTTTAGAATTACCTTTAGGCCTATTCGCTTTTGCCATCATCTCCGTATTATTACCCCAACTATCTCTGTACGAAGCGCAATGTAAGTCAATGGAAGCTAACACCATTTTGCAAAACAGCCTACATCTACTACTTACACTTCTTTTATCGGCAAGCGTAGGATTATTTTTACTGGCAGAACCTATTTTGAATTTATTTTTTTGCTGGGGTAAATTTTCTGCCAAAGATGTCCAATCGGCTGTACCTTTGTTAAAAATTTTTGCCATCGGACTTCCTTTCTTTGGATTAACCGCATTGCTAACACGCGTATTTTACGCTCACAAAGACACAAAAACACCCGTTTGCATCGCCATTTACGCACTTATTTTATACCTTATTACCGCCCTCTCATGCATCCCTTGCTATAAAGCAGCTGGCCTCGCATTAGCCTCCATATTAAGTACAATCGTACAATTTCTATTCCTTTGGCATATTTTGGCTAAACGATACGTGCATTACCAACTCAAATTGATACCCTTAATTGCAAAAAAAATACCCTGCTTATTGCTATTAAGTATATTTGTTTACACCACATCTCGATGGTTGCCCATCGAAAGTACCAAAATTGAAGCCTGTTTTTTATTGTCCATCATCGTCATTCTAGGTGCACTTATCTACGGATTCAGTCTATTTTTCATGGACAATCGCGCTTTTAAATGCCTACAAAGCATTCTACGCTTCCAAACACCCAAAACGCACATAACTCTTTCCAAGGACTAAAAGAAAAGTTACATTAAACCTGTTTCGCATCCGTGGATGAAGTCTTTGTAATCTCTGGCATTGTATGGACCTTGGGTCTTACTGCTCCCATCGTATCGTATACTTCTTTCCTAAAAATGCGAACACTTTGCGGAGCATTTACGCCCAACTTAACACGCTCGTTTTCTATTTTAGAGACCAGAATCTCCACGCATTCTCCGCTGGGACAAAGAATGAGGATAGATTCATCGCGTTTACGTGTCAAGATAAGCATTTTCACTCCTTTATAAACCCAGGTACGCAGGTAAATATTCTTTTTTTACAATGCAATCTTCTCGATACCTATCGAAGCCACATATCTGACATAAAAAAGATCTCAAAGACAATGGTTGCCAAAAAGCGTTTATCATAATCACCTTTTATGACTAGAGGGTACAATCTGTGTACCCAATTTATTGCATGTTTGCGCATTGGGTAAAATTTGTTGTAACACCGAATTATTAATGAATTGCGCCTGTCCGAGCAACTTTTGCTGCATTTGAGTCTTCGCTTTTATGCGGTACCTAAGTGTAATCACCTCTTCCACAAGCGCCTCAAATAGGGATTTTAAATTTTCAGGTACATATTTAGGGATTTCATTGAGCATCAAAGCCTCTTTACCATGCTCTTCGGCTAATTGCTGGACAAAAGCACTACGATTGGCCGTTGCAGAATGATTGGCAGGCAGCTGGGCTTCAATTTTTGATGTCGCCTGAAGTAATGAAATGGGATTATGTTTCATCAGACAATTTTGTTGTTCGTAAATCAAGTTGAGCAACGCACCGTATTCCTCGATCTCTTTGCGAAAAGCATTCGCAAATTGGTCGTAATGTAAAGTGTCGTTTGCGGTAGGTTGTTTTTTCATGATTATACTGCCAATCAATTTGTGCAAAAAGGTTGCTCGTATCTGCGTTCGATGGTTACATCCTTCAAATCGGGTCGTTCGAATTCGACAACCTTGCACACGCTTGCAAGCCAAAACTCAAAATTTCGCCATTGTTCTGGTAGATGCGGTGTAGATGCGTTTTTCTGGATGCCGAGTTGCATAAAATCGTTTACTTGATTTCATACTTAGCAATCTTTATGCCAGTGGCACAATCATACCCCTTACACGGCCATAATGTTCTTGTATAGGATGTGTAAGTCCTCCCTTATGAGAATAATTTCTTTTATAAAATCATAGAACTTTCTCATTTATGATAGAAAGAAAATTTCAGCTTACATTACCCCAATATTATTGTTTGTACTCTTAGTTAATGGCTAACACACAACACAACAAGAATTTGGTTCATCAATTTGTTCTAGGTTTTCTAAAGTTAAAGGACCCTGTATGTTGAATTTCATTGCAAATATTTTAGTTTGCCGGGTTTTGTCAACACAGCATTAAGTGCCTTCTGTTCTTCAGTAGAACTATTGGCCAATATTCCATAGGGCATACGGACACAAACAGTATTCGTACCTTCAAAGCGTTGTACTAATTCATTAAGGAATTGGAATTCACCGATTATAACATCCTGTCGGTCAGAAAGACATTTTCCTAACCCAAGTCCCAATAAATTGCGAGCTTCTTCTGGGTTATTAAATAAGCTTCTAACAAGAAGACGTGAACTTTCACTCAATCCTTCTAAAAGCTTATCCTTTTCTCCTTGCCATGAATCGTTTAAGCACTGCGCCATAAGGGAATGTTCTGGAACATTTCCTTTCATTTTGTCGATAGCGGCAGCCATTGGGTTTGGTAGTGCTGAATCGTAAAATCTCCTAAACATGTCTCTCCAAAATTTAAGAGGTAAATCTCTACGGCCAAGTTTTAATTCGTCTACCCCAGGAATAGATCCAATATTTGGATTGTTATTTATTTCATTAAAAATTGTTCTTATTTGACCTTCGTTTCTTGATATAAATGTGTTCCATGTTTGCTTCATCTTTTCAAAATGTTTTATCCAAGCCGTCGCATGGGAAAGTTCGTGGTCAACCTTGTAACCTTCCAGGGTCACCGATATCGACTCTGACTGTATTCGTTCATGTATTTGAAGCTTTGTGATTAAAATTTTTCCCGTAGTTAAATTCAATTTTCCAATATAGCGTTCATCTGTTATTGGCGGCTCTGGATTGACCGATACATAAATTACCCTATTCTGGGCAAGGAGTTTTGAGGATTTTAAGGCATAATAATCGGGAATTTCAGTAGTTATTACATTGGGTGTTACAAAGGATAATGTTAGATTATTAGTTTTACAACTTTTGGCAAACTCTAAAAGCTGCTGTTTCCCACAATCAAATTCAGCAACACCCCTCAAAATATTGCCGAGTCTTTGGTTATCGACGAGTGTGTAATCATCAGGTGCCGCCGTAGCCGTAGGAGCTAACACCTGTAGTATACTAATAAGACCATCTATATGATCGCTAAATTGTTCTATTAAAGAGACTTTTAGGGTATCATCTAGAATTCCAACAGTGGCGAAAGCATCTGCCAATACCTGATCAGTATTAGTGGTTGTTGTTGTGGATGGAGGTGTTGAAGGTGAATCACTAGCGTCTGTTATTGATGATGAAGAGTCTGTTGGTATTGATAAAAGTACTGACATAACCTTTCGTGGTAAGGTTAGAGTATAAATAAAATTTAGTTAATTACCCAAACTAACACTTGACAAATTTTTCCGTTTTGTTTTTTAGGCTTACCATGAAAGCATATCGAAAGGTCTTATATTTTTTATTACCGCTATGCCTTACCTCAGGGATAATTTTCGCTCAATACCATCTGCAATTTGAGGAAGATTTTCAAAGTTTTCTTATCCAAAAACATAAATTACTAGAATCTTTTTATCCGACGGTATTGAAATCTGCAGAAGAGGATATCGAGTATCATAAAGGTAAAAAACTAGATTTGAAGGAGCATATTTTAAGTCGGATGGGTTCTGGTTTTATTTTGCACAACGATCGTGATTTGGTTGATTGTTGGCAAATGTCCTACTACTTGCAATACTTGCAAAATAATAAAATATTACTTCTAAAGGAAGAGCTTTCAATTATTGAAAGAGTACTCGCTATTATGAAATGGATGATTTCCCATGAAGGTAAACCGGAAGACAAAGATGCCTTAGATAAGCTTTCAGTAGATAAAATTTTTGTGGAAGTTAAAGAAACAGAAAAATCCTTTTTGAGACAAATCTTTCCATTTTGGAAAAGTTAATGGCTACAATCATTAATCATTATAAATATTCAAATACATCCAAATCTAAATTAACAAATGAAAAGATATTACACCGTATCTTGCTTTCTTTAAGTTTATTAACTTTATTATATACCTCCTCCCATAGAATGAATTACGCATCTATAGTAAGATATATTGCATGCATCGACTAAGGATTATACACCACGCTTATTTAATCCGTCTGGCGTGCCAAAAATTCCTTAAACTGATAAAGATCTTCGAAGCATTTATAAGTTTCTGTCTGTACGGGGTTGGAAGTTAGCAAAGCCGCATGAATATTCGCAGCTAGTCCAGCCTGCACATCTGAAATTTTATCACCAATCATCCAACACTGTTGGCAATCCAAATTAAACGTCTGTATACATTCTAAAATAAACCTAGGTGACGGTTTTCTATAAACCTGCTCTTGCTCAGCGGTTTCGGTGGCCAGACATACTTTTGTGAAAAAATGTTCACCGAAATCCAATAATTGTATCAATTTTCGATTGCACGCTTGCGCCTGTTCCAAGGTGTAATAACCGTATCCAACACCACTTTGATTGGAAAATAAGAAAAACAACCATTGTTCTTCCAGAAAGTACCGTAATGCTTCTCTTACACGCGGCAAAAGTCGAATTCTATTCGGATCACACACGTACCCCTCATCGACGACGAGAGTACCATCTCTATCCAAAAAAAGTGCTTTTCTCTTAGGCTGTAAGGGATTCGGCATACGATAAAATTTCCTGTGCTGAAACGGTTGCCGTACCTACCTTGCCGACCACGATACCGGCAGCTATGTTGGCAAAATAAGCAGCTTGGGGCACATTTTTTTCGGCACACAATGCAAGCGTTAAGGCTGCAATTGCAGTATCGCCTGCACCCGATACGTCAAAAACTTCCTTGGCCAACGTTGGAAACAGTTCTATACGTCGCTCGGGATCTACCATGACAATACCTTCCTCTCCCAAAGTAATGGCCAAGTAACGCGTTGCGTGAATTGCCTGAATACGCGCAGTCACATCCTTCAAAGGGAAAGGCCTCAAACATTCTGACCCCAAAGATGCCAATTGTAAAGCTTCCATCCGATTGGGCGTCAGTAAATCAACGTCTTTGTAAACGAGATCCCTGATCGGCTTAGGATCTACGGCCAAAAAGAAATTTTTCTTACGCTTTAATTGGACTAAATAATCAAAAACGGACTGGGCTACAGATCCTTTACCGTAATCGGATACGATGACACCATTCACATCCATTATTTTTTCTGCTATTAAAATATTGAGTTTATCGGCCCATTTCAATGGAAATGCAGACTCTCTATCCAAACGACATAGTTGTTGATTTCTGACGACCACACGTGTTTTGACGATCGTTTCAATCGTTGACTGCGTGCACGCTTCTGGAAACGCAATGTGCGCATCTTGCAACAATTGCCCCACCTGCATTCCCGCCTTATCTTGACCTACCCACCCCACAAGCTCTACCTGAGCTCCCAACTGATGCACATTGATGGCCACATTGCATGCTCCTCCCAAACGATACGTTTCGCGCTCAACATTGACAATAGGGACCGGGGCTTCGGGAGAAATGCGATGAACATCGCCAAAAATGTAATGATCCAACATACAATCACCCACAACCAATATCTTTAAATGCCGTATTTTTTGTAAGAGATTATTCATTTGACTTCTTTGCAACGATGCCATGATTTTGACCCTATGTACTGTTTTTCGCTAAAAAAATGCCTTACGTCAATCTGGCTTTTCATAATTTATTATTCCATAACTTTAGGTTCGCTCCCTTGTTGGCCCACCGACAATCCAGCCTTCTTCCAGAATGAACCTATGGACGCGTACATACAACCTACGGCAAGCGGCCTCATTGCGTCAGGGACCTTCGGCTGCGTACGTAATCGTGAAACGCGTTTTCATGAAGGAATTGACCTAAAATCCATTCACCGAAACCGCCGGAATCGTCCCCTAGACCTCGTTCACGCCATTTTGCCCGGCCATGTTGTCTACGTGAACACAAGTGCGGGTAAGAGTACTTATGGGCGCTATGTTGTCTTACAACATACCCTAAACTCTTTTAGCTATTACTCTTTATACGCGCATTTGAATGAAATTCACGTCCAGCTAAACCAAACGGTACAACAAGGTACTACACTGGGTATCATGGGAAATACGTCTTGTTCAAAAATTCCGTTGAGTCGCGCACATTTGCATTTTGAAATCGGCTTATCGCTTGGATCCAAAGATACCTTTCATGCATGGTACTCTAGGCAAGGATTCAAAGAACCTAACTTCCACGGCGAATGGAATGGAATGAATTTAGTAGGCCTGGATCCCTTAGCATTTTTTAAATCGGGGACCGACTTCTTAACTTTTGTCAGAAGCCAACCTATCGCGTTCACTTTACAAGTAGCGACTTCCATCATACCCCATTTTATCCAACAAAATCAGGCCTTACTTACAACACCTTTGCAGATTGAAAAAACGCTTCAGGGATGGGAAATCGCCTTCAATTGGCTTGGCTGCCCCTTACGATGGACTCCACTGTACGGGTTAAAACTTCCCGCAAATGCCGTGTACGTGCTTCATTGCAATCCCATTGAGCTTTTGCAACACGGATGTCGACACACATTGGAATTTAATAGGCACGGACAAGTTTCTTTAGGGCATGTATTGCAAAGGCAATTAACTTTATTATTCAACACCTGCTTCAAACGACTTTACTAAATGTTTCAGATGTTCCTTAACTTTGTCTAAACGCGCATCCGTTAATATTGGAATGAGTTCATTGATTTTATCAACCGGCATGTCCCACCATTTTAATTGCAAAAGCATATGAATGAATGCCTCATCGAAACGCTTTTTAACCAATCTTGCAGGATTTCCAACGACGATCGCATAGGGTTCCACATTATTCGCAACAACACTGTTGGCGCCAATAATTGCCCCACTGCCAATGTGTACGCCCGGCAGAATCGTCACATTTTGACCTATCCAAACATCATTACCCACTTCCGTATTACCCTTTAAAGGCATACGTTCAAGAGCGGGGACAGATTGGTTCCAACCTTGAAAAATGTAGAATGGAAACGTAGAAACCGCATTCATTTGATGATTGGCACCGTTCATTATAAATTCTACCCCTTTTCCTATCTGACAGAATTTTCCTACGATCAATTTGTCGCCATAAAAATCATAATGGTGGGTTACGTGCTTTTCAAAATTAATATCTGAAAAGTAAGTAAAATCACCCACACATATGTTTTTATTTTTGAGGGTAGGTTTGACATAGGTAACCGTCTTGACATCCCGAATAGGAAAAACGACGTTGGGATTGGGCTGCTGCATCCTTTATGCCTCTTATGAACGATCTGTTTCTTCAACCACAACCGTAATCGATGTTGCTTTCTGATTTCGAAGTATTTTGATGTGTAATTTTTGTTTAGGCTGAGCAAAAAAGACAAAGTTTTTAAAAATCTCACGTGAATTTACAGGCACTGCATCAAATTCGAGCAATACATCCCCAACGCGCATACCCGCTTTTTGTGCCGGTGAATTATCTTGTATCGCAACCACTTGTAAATACAGTTGTTGTTGCTCTTGATCCAACACAACTTCCACCGTCATACCTACATAACCATAACGTACACGACCAAATAAAAGTAAATCGTGATAAATTTTATTGAGTGCGCATGCGGGCATAAAATAGGTTTCTCTTGTTTCAGACAAAGCGTACAACAACATCCCGGCCAAGTGTCCGGACATATCAAAAACGGGTCCACCACAATCCCCACCATCAACCCCCAGGGTACTTCGAATAAGCGTCGTAGGCCATTCAATACCCAGGTAACGATCGTTCAACCCTGTCACATGTCCCAACTGAGGTGAAACGTTTAAAGCTAACTTATAGGACAAACTTGCAACCCCTTCCCCTACATCTGGATATTTGCACGTATCAGGTATGTTTAAATACGAAATTTGTTCGGTCACACAGTCAAGTTTTAATAAGGCTACATTGGCAATGACGTCGCTCCCCAATTTGGTTACCGCATAAATTCGCTTATCGATCTCAATGCAGTAATCCTCACCTTCCGAAGCCGTTGTCAACAAATGACCTTGGGGGCTCACAAAAAACCCTGTCGCCAATTGAGGTTCTTTTTTTTTCGTCTGATAGCGAACCAACACAATACTTGCACGGTTTTTTTCATACACATCCTGTAAAAATTGTATACCCGCACTAACATGCTCGGATGCTTGAACAACCGTTAAACCACATCGATTGAAACCCAACAAACCTACAAGGAATAGAGACTTCGCTATCCAATGACGCATCACCTAGAAAGAAAAACACTTACACGCATCCGTTGCAACTATTTTTTGAGATCCACTGACTAAGCTTCTTACAGGGACAGAAGAAAGCTGTTGATCTACAGATAAAACAAATTGCTTTAACGCTCGGTGGCAAATAACATCTTCGGTCATGACAACAAAACGACTCGATAATTTGCCTACCCGAAAATATGGGGTGTAAACTACAAAACCAAATACGCACAAACACGTTGCTAAAGGGAACCACCGAACCCAGTTTTTGTATAAAACATCCAACATATTCATCCAAGAAAAAGAACGCTTCCTCTTTATCTCCAAAGCCAACCTACACTGCAATTGTTTTTCAAAAGCTTCCCAAAACTCTTCACGCGGCATTTCACATCGCTTCAGGTGCAAGAGTTCCTCCAAACTAAAATTCAACTTCTTAGGCTTCATAATCTTTCAAATAATCCTTCAATAATTGTTTTAATTGTTCTTTTGCATAATGCAACCGTGAACGTACGGTCCCTTCCGAACAATGTAACATTTGGGCTATTTCCGTATGACTCATGCCTTCAATTTCAAATAAAACAACAACCGTTCTATGATTTAAAGACAATTTTTGCAAAGCTTCGTTCAATTTTTCTTGTAATTCTTTCAATAAAGTTGCCCTGTCTCCCATTTCTAAATCATTTGAACGACTCAGGATATTTGCGTGAACTTCCGCATCGTCCCAATTCTCTAAACTGTAATGAGAATCTTTTTTAGATTTTTTAATAAAAGAAAAGGTTGTATTGAGCGCAATGCGATATAACCATGTATAAAAATGAGACTCCCCTTTAAATGTATGGAGACCTTTAAATGCTTTTACCAATATTTCCTGTGTTAAATCCGCAGCATCTACCTTATTGGAAGTTATATTGTAGACAACGCTGTACAACCGTCGCTGATATTTACGGATTAAAAAGTTAAATGCACGTGTGTTACCCGATCTTACTCTACCGATCCAAAGGCGATCTTCAGCCGCAGACTGTTCTGCCAACGTATCTTCTTTATCCAAACTTATTTCTGGCGGATCATCCATCTCATAGTGAATACTTTAAGGGTAAATCTTTCAACAATACGGTCAACATAAAAGATGTATATCCACCTAAGGGAATGGACAAACAATACCGTCAAAATGTACTTGATTACCGTTGGAAATAGTTTTAAACTTTACGTATGTCCATATCAAATTCTGTAACCGGATTGCCAAGTGCTGAGGTGCAAGCTGCTGCATCTGTCACGTATCCCGATCTACCTACGATTGGTAAAGCTTGCGTAGCTTTGTCCGAATTAATTGTCAAACTCATACCACCTATAGTCCCCAAAGCAATCAGCGACGTAGCTTCTAAAGCGCTAAAACTTTTGATAGAAAAAGATATTTTACATTTAAAGGAACGTATATTCAATGCCATCGTCAAAGGTCATACGAATGCTTCGGAAATTTTTAAAAAATTCGGTGAAGCAAATGGTGCAGTAGAGTTTTTTAAAGCACTTGGCAACATGTTTCACTGGGCCACTGGGAAAGAACTTTACGGTTTAGCCCTAGCGTGCACCAAGATACTAGGCTGGTTGGTAATCATTAATCAAGTAGTTCTTAAGAATGCAACTATTCAAGAATGGTTGACAAATTTAAAGCAAGATTTTGAAACAATAGTGACTTTTAAAGTTGGTCAAACAGCTGTTATTCTCTCTGCAGAACAAAGACAAACGAATGAACATCGGGTGTCTGTTACAGAGGATACCGGAACTATATCGCAACCAACCGCGTCTTTGGCTGAAAAATCCGACGCAACGCACGACGTAAAAACACGCGAACAACGTATACTCGAAACAATTCAACAATTACTACTCCCCAATGCTGACATTGAACAATTACTTGCCGATAACGGCATACGTAATGTTATCCAACAATTAGATACAGAGGCAGACATGGTAACCTATTTACTTTCCTTGTTAAATTTAACAAGTGTGCCAGAAAGACTTCTCGCCATTATTGCAAATTCGAGAGGCCCACAAAGTGCCTGAATAAAAAAATAAGTGGAGACCATAAAAGCTTGTCAGCTCAATGATGCGATTTAAGATTAAAAAATATGAAACGATTGGTGTTGTTACGTCATGGGGAAAGTGCTTGGAATAAAGAAAATCGCTTTACGGGATGGACGGATATAGATTTATCAGATCGAGGGCAAGAAGAGGCTTTTAGAGCGGCTCAATCGTTAAAACAAGAGAATTTTACTTTCGACAAAGCCTATACATCGGTTTTGAAGCGTGCCATACGAACGTTATGGACCGTATTGGATAAAATGGATCTAATGTGGCTTCCCGTGCAATGTGCTTGGGAATTAAACGAGCGGCATTATGGTGCTTTGCAAGGACTCAATAAAGCAGAAACAGCTCAAAGGTATGGTGAAGAACAGGTACGTATTTGGCGACGAAGTTACGATGTGCAACCGCCTGCCTTAGATCCTAATGATATGCGGCATCCCGGTCACGATCCAAAGTATCGTTCCCTGAGTCGAGAACGACTGCCTTTGACCGAATGCTTACAAGATACTTCAAAACGTCTACTGCCATTTTGGCATTCCAATTTAGTACCTAAAATAAAATCCAATCAAAAATTGTTAATCGTTGCACACGGCAATTCCTTGAGGGCCCTCGTTCAACATTTGGATCAAATATCCAACCAAGATATACTAGAGCTGAATATTCCAACAGGCATTCCGCTTGTCTATGAGCTCGATGACAACTTAAAGCCGATACGACATTATTACTTGGGCAATCAGGATACCCTTGCGCAAGCCCAAAAGGCGGTTGCCAATCAAGGGAAAATGAATACATAAATTATGGAACCCAATAGGCGTGGTTTTACTTTCATCGAAGTATGCATCGTACTCATCTGCATCAGTACTCTTGTAATTGGTTGCGTATCCGGGTTCCGTTACCACAAGCAATCGCAGCGGGCAGAAATCTTTGTACAAGAAGCAACGCTATTACGTAACGCGTTTATTGGTTACTGGGAAACCTACAGGTCATTTCCGACAATTTCGGAAAAGGCTCTTGCCGATGCGGCATTCGAAAAAATAAAACCTCACTGGTACCCATTTAATCCGGGTAATTCCAATTTAAAAGGGTGTTATTGGGTAGGCGCAACGTCCAATACACTGGATGCCGTATACATCCGCTTGCAATGCCCTACAAATGCATCTCTCAAAAACGATTTGATTCAAAAAAAAATTAACGGACACTTTTTCTTCGAGACAAGCACAGGCAAATGCTTTATTTTTAAAGCTCCGTGAAAAAGAGTATAAGCGATAAAATTTGCGCCCGACTAGAAGCCTTCAATAAAGTCGAACTCAACAGCTTTATCCAACATGTTGATCGAGAACGACAACTGTTGGATGCTATCTTTAATGTTTTACAAGAGGCCATTATACTCGCCAGTGCAAACGGCACGATAGAATTTTGCAACCAGGCTGCACTTAACTTACTTGGATTAAAAGAAAATAAAAAGCATAATATGCCCTTATGGAAATGGATTCCAAGCATAAAAAAAGTGTTCTCAGTCCGAGAAAATGCCTTAAAACCAGATATCATAGAACAGGAAGTCGATTTATTGTATCCGGAAAAAAGATTCGTCCGCCTACATTTACAAGTTTTCCCGGAACCCAATGAAAATGAAAAACATTTTATCATCATTTTGTATGATATTACTCAAGAAACCATTGCCAACGAAGAACGGCTCGTCCAAGAACGCCTTGATTCCGTCGTACAGTTAGCTTCGGAAGTGGCGCATGAATTGGGTAATCCGCTTAATTCCATTGCAATCCACCTGCAGTTAATTGAACGCAGAATACATTCCATCGTCCTACCGGAAGCACTAACACGCTCTCTGCAAGTGTGTACATCCGAAGTAAATCGTCTCAACGAAATTATCAAATACTTTTTACAGGCGGTACGACCGCAAAAAATTCAACTTAGAGAAGAAAATCTGGTAAAACTCGTTGAAAGCGTTTTGTCCACTCTAGCACCCCAATTGTCTAACTTAAACATTAACGTTGAATTAGATGCCCAAGAAGTATCTCTTCCAAATGTTAAAGTGGATAAAGCACGTATACATCAAGCTTTCTTCAATTTGCTCAAAAACGCCATTGAGGCCATCGGAACAGATGGTTGGATCCGAATTTCTTTTTTCACAGATTCCAGTAACCTTGTGGTTGCTTTTGCCGACTCCGGTACAGGGATGTCCGAAACACAAGCGGCTCATTTATTTGGCACGCAAAAAATAACTTCAAAACCTCAAGGACATGGCATCGGTATGCTCATTGTTCGACGTATCATGCAAGAGCACAGAGGACTCGTAGCCCTGGAAAGCAAAATGGGTTTTGGCACCATTATTTACCTCAAATTCCCACTGCCACAAAAATATTTAAAAAAACTTTCCGATCAAACGTTAACGCAATAGAGTACGCATGCGCACCATTGAAATCATTGCCCGTGGCATTTTTATCCAATCCCATCACTTATTGGTGTGTTACCCTACGCACCAAGATTACACTTACTTGCCAGGTGGACATGTGGAATTTGGAGAAACACTTACGCAAGCATTGCAGAGAGAATGGAGAGAAGAATTGGGATGTCCGTGCCACATAAGCAAATCCCTAAACTTCTTCGAAGAACACTTCATTGATAACCGTCAACAACGTCACCACGAATACAATTTCCTATTTCTCGTTCAATGCGAACGGCTGTCCTTGCTGCTCCCATTACCACATATAGAAACGGGGTTAAACTTTCGATGGCTTGCATTTGACCAGCTATCTTCAGCCCATTTACTTCCAAAAACAATCGCTTCTTACGTAAAAAGGCTCTGCAAGAAATCTGTAAAAAGATGACTTAATCCCTTGTAACGCTGCGGTGCTGCTTTTCCTGACCCTTTACTTCTGAATCCACTTATTGCTATGATTCACCTTACCGCAAGTTTTTAAAATTTTTTTGAACAACTCACTCAAATATCCGACATATAAGTGTGATGGGAGTAACTCAGCAAAATCATTGGATTTTAGACGGATATAACGTAATGCATGCGCTTGATAAAATACGCGGGATTCATTCCTTTGAGATGGCTAGAGAACTTTTCCTAACATGGCTTGGACAATTTCAAAGCCAAGGCGATAAGCTTATCACGGTCATTTTTGATTCCAATACAACCTTCGAAGGACCTCAAGCGACGCACCCACACATTCGTGTTATTTACAGTCCGCAAGGTTTCAATGCCGATGGAACCATTTTAACGTACGTACGACAAGCGAACCCAGAAACACGTTCGCATTTAACCATTGTGACACGCGACCGTATGCTACGCGATACACTTTTTGCCTATAACTGTGTGGTCGTATCACCGGAAGCATTTTTTAAAGAATACCTTACCTATCAATCGAATACGCAATATGTAAAACAACAAAAGGCATCTTTGCAGGAACATTTTTATAAACCTTTTCAAATGTATTTCGATACGTACCCGCCTAAGGTTTCCTAAAAAAGGCATCATATCTCCAAATGACCGGCAACATTTAATACCGAATGTATTATTTTACCCATGAAATGAGTAACTTACGTCTGGACTCCTGATTAAGAATCCTGTAAAATTTTGTTATGGAAACAATTACACTCTTTGGAACGCAACCCTACGACGAACACTTTTTTAAAAAGATAAATGAGGAGAGAAAATTCGGGTACACTTTCAAATTTTTTAAAGAAAACCTCACACAACACACGGCTGCTTTGGCAGACGGTACACACATTGTCTGCGTATTTGTCAACGACATCGTGAGTGCAAATGTCGTAGATACCCTCCATAAACACGGAGTACGACTCTTGGCGTTGCGTTGCGCAGGTTTTAACAACGTTGATCTTGAAGCAGCCAAAGGTAAAATTAAAGTGGTTCGTGTCCCGGCGTACTCACCTTATGCGGTAGCCGAATATACGCTCGGATTGATGCTAGCGTTAAATAGGAAAATTCACCGAGCCGTTAACCGAACGCATGAAGGCAATTTTTCACTTAACGGCTTACTTGGTTTCGATATGCATCAAAAAACCATTGGCATTGTGGGTACCGGGAAAATAGCCAAAGTACTCATCAACTTACTGGGCGGATTCGGTGTCAACATATTGGCCTACGATGTTTTTCCCGATAAAGCTTTTGCTCAAGAACATCACGTACAATACACAACGCTGGATCACTTATTATCCGAATCGGACATCATTTCTTTGCACTGTCCACTAACACCGGAAACCCATCACATCATTAATGCCAAAACTCTCCAAAAAATGAAACCGGGCGTGATGCTCATCAACACAGGACGCGGACAATTAATTGACACACGAGCACTCATCAACAGCCTAAAAAAACATCACGTAGGTTCTATTGCTCTAGACGTTTACGAAAACGAAGGTAAATACTTCTACCAAGATCATTCTGATCAATGCATCAAAGATGACTTGTTGGCACGTTTATTATCTTTCAATAATGTCATTGTTACCTCACACCAAGCATTTTTTACGCAAGAAGCTCTCATAAACATTGCTACGACGACACTGGAAAACATACAAGCCTTTTTGACGCATCAACCGCTCGTCAACGAGGTAAAATTATAGTTCGCCCATTTAAGTTCGAAATACACGAGGCACAATCGGCTGCAGAAGCGTCATGACCAAAGAAAATCTCAAACGGTTTTTGGGTAAGAAGACGAAATGCATCGCGCAAATATCGAAACGCCGGGTTTAACGTCGATAAGCATTGATATTCTGAAAATGCTTGAAAAGTTGGAAAAAATGTACCATCGTGCACAATACAAGAAAAATGCTTTGGAGATGGACAAAGACTGTTATTTTACTTCCATTCAATGTTTTAGTCATCGTTCCGGCCATTGTTCTCTACTTTTCAGACTATAATTGGGCAATGCAGGACATCCTTGGAATGGTGACGGGAACGTTGCTGCTGATCATCGGATTATTCCTGGCTGGCTGGACTATGCGGCTTTTTGTAAAAATAGGAAAAGGAACTGCGGCCCCCTGGGATCCTCCTCAAAAATTAGTCGTTGTTGGTCCCTATTGTTATGTTAGGAATCCAATGATAACAAGCGTATTAATCATGCTGATTGCCGAATCGCTATTGCTGGGATCTTGGTACATTTTTGGCTGGTTTATCGTATTTTTTCTGGGGAACATTGTTTATTTCCCATTTTTCGAAGAGAAAGATTTGAAGAAAAGATTTGGCGAGAATTATTTGCAATACAAACACAACGTACCACGCTGGATTCCAAGATTGACGGCATGGAAGAAAAAATGACGGATAATTGTTGTAAGCTCTCGACACGCCTCCTCTAAATCTGCTCTAAATTCAGGGTCTTTGTCTACTTGACTTGTGGAGACAAAATTTTGAATGGAGCATTTCAGCATTCCGCTCACTGCCGATCTTCTTTGCAACAAAAGTTCATGACATTTTCAAATCGCTTTAGGATGAAATTTCAAGTATAAAAACTCTCCTACGTCACCGTTGCATTTCATGCTTTAATGGGTAATTTTAACAATACCATAAACATCCATGAGCATGCACTCTTGGGCACGTAACGGTATAAAACTTCAGAGATACATAAAATACGCAAAATGAAGTTTTAGTTGAAAATTAAAGCAACAAATGCCGGTAATATGCAACCCATAAACCTAGCTGAAAATTTCCTCACAGACTGATTCTTGTCAGATTTATCTTAAACCAATGTATGCAGCGACTCACAAATTTCATAAACAAACCGCCACAAAACAATTGTAATATTGATCCAAGCGAACAAATGTGTTTGACAATAAAGCCATGGGAATCTATCCCTTTCTCATGGACGGTGCCCGATGGTGTAATGGCAGCACAAATGACTCTGGCTCATTGAATCGAAGTTCGAATCTTTGTCGGGCAGCCATTAAAAATATCTTTCCCGTATAGAGGGCGTTGTGAACACATTGCATACGATCACGAGAGATTTGTTTCATCGACTATTTAACACAAAAGCCACAATAGCTACTGCACGAACATTAAAGGAGTTCTCACGAGCTTACCCAACAGATTTCTCAAAGTCCGTTGCACATCACCTCAAAGGCAACATGTTACGGTGAATGAGCATCAAAGGCAACCGTTTACTTTTGCCTCCCAATTAGGCAAAGCATTTTGGGATCAAATGCTACACATTCGATTTTGGTTGCTGGGTAATTGATTGAATGATATCCGAAGTACTCCATCCGGATACAAAATTTAAAAAAAGAATTTGTGAATGATTCTTTTCCAATGCAGCACGCTCTAAAGGGTGCATGGTTTCGAGCGTGTAATCTCCCGCTTTTACGTAAATATCGGGAGCAATGAGTTCCATTTCTTGCGCCAGATGAAGTCCGTCAAATGTAAATAATCCATTCACGCATTGCAAAGCATTGAGCAAATACAATCGCGCTTCCTGAGGATAAATAGGGCGTGTAGACCCCTTCAACAGGCGTACACTTGCATCCGAATTGACGGCCACCCATAAAACATCTGCTTGCACCGCCGCTTCTTTCAAAAAATAGACGTGCCCAACGTGCAATAAATCAAAGCATCCGTTTGTAAAAACCAAAGATTTGCCCTGTTGGCGTAACGTCTGTCGAGCTTCCATCAACCTTTCGATGGGAATTAATTTTTCAATTTCCAAAGACATAAATTAAAAAGCTATTGTAGCGCAAGACCTTCAAATCTTGCAAATTCATTTTACAATTCACAGGTTTTATTAAAACATAAACGCATGTCATTTAAATTAATCAGTTGGAATGTAAATGGACTGAGAGCTGTCTTAAAAAATAATTTTTACCCATTCATCGCAAGCTTTCAACCGGACATCTTATGCTTACAAGAAACAAAATTACACGCACAGGTTTGCCCCCACATGAAAACATTTAATCATACTTATTTTCATCACAGCGAACAAAAAAAAGGATACTCGGGGACTGCCATTTTTTCCCAAATTACGCCCATGGATGTGCGGTGCATTGATGTGGATTCACAACACCCCGAAGGTCGCATTTTATCCATGGAATTCAAAAATTTCCACCTACTCAACGTTTACGTACCCAATTCCCAGGACGCGCTGCAGCGCCTTCCCTACAGAACTCAAATCTGGGACCCAAGCTTTAGACGTTTTTTCGACAACTTACAAAAAAGTAAACCCCTAATCATTTGCGGCGATTTCAATGTCGCCCATCAAGCCATTGATCTAGCCAACCCTGAAATGCATCATTTTCACGCAGGATTTACCGATCAAGAACGTGCCTCCTTCGATTCGCATTTATCAGTCGGCCTGGTGGATGTTTTCAGGCATCTGCATCCCAAACTTACCCAACAATATACGTGGTGGTCCTACAGAACACGGGCACGTGAAAGAAATGTAGGATGGCGTCTCGATTATTTCTTAACATCCCAATCTCTACTACCCTACGTGCGTACGTGCACAATTTTAAAAGACGTACTCGGTTCCGATCACGCTCCTATTCAGCTAGAACTTGAGGATACCCTACTTCATTAAAGCGTACAACCTACGCTAGTTTTACGGGAGACACCCCAGTAGAGACGTCAAGGATACCATTAAACTCGCAGGCGAATATATACGATCGAACAAAATTATAAAAGGTAGCACAATCGATGGCAATGTCTGTTTGGTTATCTTGTAGTGCGCCAAACCCGGAGGAATACGTGTAAAAGATACCACGTTATACAGCGCCAGAGGCAATTAAAATGTCATTGTGATACTTACCTTTAAATAATTAAATACCACCCTTAAGGTCGATAGGATCCAGGGCATCTAGTAAAACAATCTAAAAAAACATATTACAAGGGACCTGGCACGCATTGGGGTGCGTCATAGAGAACGACATATAAAAACATTGCAACTGGCTTACTCTCAAAAACCTGTGGCGAGCAACGCCCAAGTACCACAAGTACTACTATACCACGATGGACAAATTGATATGTGATGCCCATGGAAGTTGTCCGTAAACGGGCCTCATATTAAAAACCTTCAAAGAAATGCATGGTTGTGAGCATCGTTTAGGCCGCATACACTACCAATTTAGGCTATTCGAAAATACAACACACTTTCCGTTTTACCACTTCATTGCGACGTGTCCGCTTTTATGTAAGCTCCTTACTCAGAATTACAGACACCAGAAGTGTCCAGAAAGATTAAAATTTAGCTATTTCCAATAGCTTTTGACAAGTGCCTCCTATACAACCAAACCTCCCCAACAATCGTACTCAGCTAGCATTCTAAAGCCGACATAACACAACGCTATCACCCACAAACCAAAATATATCCTAATAAAAGAGATAGCGCACGCAACTGCTACCATGGTACATTTTTCCTCATATTTAATTTGCATTTGTTGTGACTTACAGCAAATACAATGCAAAGCACTTAAACTGAAGGTAAGTAAGTTTAGTAGTAGCGATTTTCACATGTTATATCTGCCTTAAGATCGATGGAACCAGGACAATCGGGAAATAAACACCACATGCCGCCATAATAAGCCTGCAACACATACCGTTCTCCAATAATCGAACGCAATTTATAGTAAATTTTATCCCAGTCGGCACCTTCTCCGATACCTAATAATGTTACAGCTACAGTACGGCCATCCCAATTATCTATGTCATAACAGTAGGATTGGTTCCATAGTGGCTTGCAATTCCAGCTGTGATCTAAATCGCCTCGCCCTCGCTCGGGATTAATTAAATGCCTAGGTACAAACGGAAGTAAACGATCGGGAATATCATCACAATTTGTATCTGCTGGCCATTCATTAAAGATGAGGTAGTAGGCACGGCAGGCTTTCATGATATCCAAGGTATCTTCCAGGGTGGAATTGAGGCGAAAATCTTCCGTAGCCTTTTTAAAGCCCGGAATGGCAATGGCGGAGAGGATGGCCACAATGCACAGGGCGACGACGATTTCGATGAGGGTGAAGCCGTTACGGCTTACGGAGGGACATTTTAATTCATGGACCGGCCTCAATCCTCGATCCGGTTTTAATTCCCGATTCGGTTTTGATTTCCAGACCAATTCTAGGTTCCGGCTCAACTCAAATCTTCGATGGAGTCTTAAGCTTTGGTTGGGTTCTGAACTCCGGTTCGGCCTCAATTCCCGGGTTGGTTTGGATCTTCGAGTTAATCCTCCATCCGATCTTCGACTTGGTTCCAACCTTTGGATTGGTCGCAAAACGGGTTTCAACCCTTGGACCAGCTCCGATCCTCGATGAGATTCTAATTCCCAGTTCTGTTCCAATCCTCGACCGGGTCCCAACCATTGATTGGGTTCTAACTCTTGACGGGATTCTAATCTCCGGCTCGTTCCAAATTCCAGGGCCGGCTTCGGATCTTGGTTTGGGTCCAATTCCCAGCTGGATCCCAACCGTCGTTCCGGATTTAACCTTTGTTCCGGTTCCAATACCCGGTTCAGCTTCGATTTCCAGTCCCATTTTCGATCTGGGGCCGATTCTGGACTGATTTTTAACCTTTGCTCGGGTTTCAATCCACGGACCGGTTCCAATGTTCGATTCGGGTCCAATCCTCGACGAGATTCTAATCTCTGGATTGGTCCCAACCTTTGACCTGGCTTCAAATCCCGGCTCGGGTTTGATCTCAGGTCCCCGCTTTGCTCCAATCTTGGACACAATGTTCGACCGGGTACCGACTGTTGGACCGACTTCAATCCTCGATGAGATTCTACTTCCCGATTGAGTCCTAGCCTTCGACCGGGTTCTGAATTCGGATTCCGGCTCGGCTCCCACCTTTGCCCTGGGGTCCCGACCCCCGAAATGATCTCGGAAACTAAATGCTTAAATGTCTTGGGTCTTGGGTCTTGGGTCTTGGGTCTTGGGTCTTGGGTCTTGGGTCTTGGGTCTTGGGTCTTGGGTCTTGGGTCTTGGGTCTTGG
>JAITAV010000018.1 GCA_031283895.1 Puniceicoccales bacterium
TGTTCCATGTTGATTACCATTTTGATCATAATAGGCAAACACATTATTAGGGTCGGTGGCTGTTGTATTAATCACAACCAAAGGTCTATTTAAATGTCGTGCAACAGCCGGCAGAGCATTAAATCCCATCTGTTGATCCTCCGTACCCAGTGGCGTCGTAACCATTTCTCTAAGATGCCCGAGACTGGGATCCGCACCAGCAATCGCGTGGCGTAGACCTGCTGCTGCCTGCCATTGTTGATCATTCTGCTGAACACGAGCATAGTCTTGATCTGGATGTAACGCTTGCAGAATAGCATAAAAACCACAATTTCCATCACCTCGAATAGGGTGTACTGCATAATGGGCTCTGGTTAATTGGAGTTGAATGTTAGGCATATTCTGTCCAGCCATATTGTAGTCCTGCAAAGCCAATGCAAGAGCTTGTATTTCATCGTTCTGCAATTGCAATGAAGGATTAATCGATTGTGCTTTGAGTTTAAAAATGAGTATACAAAGTTTATTGACTGCTACTTGATTGTTAGAATCGACTCTCCCGGACCAATATGGCATTCGGATACAAAATGTACCTTTAGCCTCGCGTAAAAAGTCAAATTCACCAATAATAGAACCATTAAAATTCCAATCTTGTCCTAATTTCAATAAATTCATAGCTTCTGATCGATTTTCTATTACAGTGGTCAGTAGTGTATAATTAATGCTTGTAATTTCTGAAATATCTGCATTAGGTAAACAAAGTTGTATTTGTCTTATCATTGCATTGGGAAAATGATTTATACTATCTATCGTACCTATTGGAACACCCAGATGATTTGCATGCCAGTCTGCATGAGCGTTTGCATGCGACAACTCGTGTCCAATACAATCCGCCTTTTCATGACTATTCCCTAACAATTCTAACAGTTTTATCCGCTGAATTGTGAATTGTCCACTTTGGTCCAGCATAGCTACATTGAGTGCCTGATTCTGGACTCGAGGATTGTCTGCCGTATTGGGTATGCACACATATAACATATTATATTGTAGTTATAATGGTCACCAGAGGTTAAAGACTCGGATATATTGTGATAACGATCATCTGCTAAAAAACACAGATGCCAATCATTACGTGCGCATAACGCTGCTAGATCTATCAGTTGTTGAACACCGCAATCAAACATGGCAACGTGCGATATAATGTCAAGCAATCGAGCCATCGATACTGTATCGTAGGGTCGCCCCGTAAGACATATTGGAGGCTGAATGCCTCCTGGTAGGGTTAACATTTGTACTATTTGTTGAACTTGATCTGGCGTCACACGCATCCGATCAAATCGATTTGCCAACTCACAAAGCAATTGTAGCGATTCTCCTGCAAAGATCTGATTTAATTCGTCCAGTATCCGAAGATTGGGATTAGAGGCAGACCTCTGTAGAGGTCTTTGGTTTGACGCCGGTAAATCTGAATGCTGTATTGTTGAAAAAGACGGAAGCGATGATGAACGAGAAATAACCATACTTTTTTACTCTCGTAAAACAATTATCGTACCATAATTGTAAAAATTATTTTAATTATGTCTATAATACTTCGATGAATCTCTTTTCAGTTCTTTACTCTTCCAAAAATTAAGGAATTGATCTTGACATAAATCTTTTGACAGTATACCTCCTCAATTTTATGAAAATATACAAACTTCTTTTGATCTTTTCTTTGGGAATTAATATTCTCTCATGTTCGGGAGAGATTTTTACAAACTTTACCTAAATGAAGAAAGTGTCAGCTTCTTTGATTTATTAAAATCCAAATATTTAAGATGTGAATGTCACTCAATCGATCTATGGTACAGGACAAAACTAAGCGTTTATATGGCTCAAGTGCTACCAGATTTATTTTAGGACATGCCCTCGATTGCATGGATCGGTTTTTGTACCATAACGATCGAGGGTTTGAAGATTATTACCGTATGGCTTTCTGGTTAGTTTACCTGAAAGAAAGTGCGATACCAATGAATGAAGTATGCAAACAATGCGTGGAAAGACTTCTAGTGACATTGGAAAAAGACTTACAATATCACTGTGCTTGGGGTACATTCGACCCTCAAGAAGTTGACAAAGCTTTCAGAGGTTTAACGTTTCAGTCCGTTGATACATCGGGGAATAGCAGCACACGTCCGCCATCTAATCACGTTCAGCAACAACCCTGTCTCTTGTTGTAGGCAAGTACAAATGTTGTACCACTTGTCTGCTTTTCAATATAACTTCTTCTTTCGGCCTGTACCAAGCAACGATAGTATGGGAACAAGATAATTAATGATATGACGGATCCACCAATTTCATTGTTTCTCGAAATGATTGCTCAGCTTTGCGTGCTTCTTCATAAGTTACACCAAATTTTTCATGGTAAATTAAGTACAGAACTTGAAATCTCTTTAATAATTCCATAATTAGTAGCTTTTGGTGACACGACTCTAACATGTGAGACTCATGATCAAGATGGTTGTTATGCTATTCTTGGTAAATGGTTTCTATCATCTTCGCTTAAGACAGAATTTACTAATGTATAACATTCCTGGGAAATTTCGCTAAACTGAAGTGCGTGGGTCCATCGAGTAACGAACGGTGGACCATCATAAATTATCCCTTCTTCTAAAGGATGGGATGAAAAATAATCACTCAACAAATGCCTTTCCGATATCTCTGTATTATGAGTAGAAAAAGGTTGCTGCTCGTTTCTCGTTAGAGTGCTGGTTTCTTTACCAACAATTGTTCGGAATTCTTCGTACGCTTTCGTTCCTCCCCATGCTTGCGTAAAATTTTTATTGAAATCTTCACTTTCAAATTCCATTAAACCTACGGAGCTATCTGAATCGCTATTATCAGCGGTACTATCCTCAGAGATCTGAGGGACAAATCCATAACATTGCGCAGCAATCGCACGGCAATGACCTCTGTGAGCAGCCCAATTATTAATATCCTGTATGGAGGTCTCTTGTTGAAACGCTTCTGCTTTGTGTATAAAATGTATTAACTCATGACCCATTCCAATAAAACAAGGAACATTAATGTCTTTTGTGGTATATGAAGATCCGTTATTTGTGCATACTAAAATGGGTACATTTACAACGCCTATTGATGGTGGCGCAGGTAAACTTATGACAACACGTCCATCAGAATCAATAGTTATAACAATTTCAGCCAAATAAGGCCTGCCTTACATCGCAAGTCAAATCTTCATAAAATAAAACCATTGTTGACGGCAATCCACATGTGAATGCTTTTGCTCCATGAATCAACATTGACCTTTAGTTGCACGATATCTGCTAATTAATACCATTTATTGTATTATTTACCTATTTCTTACACATTGGCGTTTTACCATAATTTTTACAAAAAGCTTTTGCATCCCCCAAATATCTCTATAATAGCCATACATGCTTTATTATTTGTGTCGCCTAGAAGATGTATGGGGGCCTTTGCGTCTATTTCGATACATTACATTTCGAAGTACCATGGCGCTTATCACCGCTTTATTGTGGTTATTTATTGTGGGTCCCAGGATTTTTGCCTGGTTGCGTAAAAAAAATTGCAAGGATGTGGTGCGTTCTTCCAACGAAATCCGCGATATTGCGCAAATGCATTCCGGTAAAACCTCAATTCCAACCATGGGCGGCCTTGCCATTCTTTCAGGTGTGTTGGTTGCTTGCCTATTATGGTTACGCTTCAACTGCTATGGGCAAAGCACTTTGTGTGTAGGTTTATTGCTCGCCATCACAGGTATGGCGGACGATTGGACGAAAATCAAGCATAGGCATAGCAGAGGTATAAAAAGCCATTGGAAATGGCTCATTCAAGGTCTTGCCACATGGCTTGTACTCTATTTTTTACTACAAACGCCCGGGGTGGGAACAAAAATTGACGGGCTGTATGTTCCATGCCTAAAAACACCACTTGTTAGTTCTCTTCCCGCAATTTTTCTATTTCTCTACTGGTTTGCAGTTTTATCGGGGACGAGCAATGCCCTTAACTTAACGGACGGCATCGATGGCCTAGCGATCGGATGCAGCATCATCGTCACTTTAACCTATGCAATTTTTGCCTATATCACGGGACACTCGCAATTAAGCGCTTACTTGCATCTGCCCTACCTTGCTGGGACCGAGGAATTATGCGTTTTATGCGCAGCCATCGCAGGTGCTTGCATCGGTTTTCTATGGTTTAACGCCCATCCTGCAGAAATTTTTATGGGAGATACGGGATCCTTACCTTTGGGCGCATGGATTGGTTGCGTGGCACTCATGACGCAACAGTCCATAACGCTTATCATCGTAGGATTCGTTTTTGTCATAGAAGCGTTATCCGTCATATTGCAGGTACTCAGCTTTAAATTATGCCAAAAAAGAATTTTTAAAATGAGTCCACTGCATCACCACTTTGAACTTATGCGTATCCCAGAATCAAAAATTATTGTTCGTTTTTGGATCGTTTCTCTGCTTTGCGCTTTGTTGGGATTGATGACGCTCAAGTTACGATAAACTTAAATAAACGTGTTTCAATGCTACATGGCTTTAACACTCCAGCGTTGATCCTTTAATTCACAAAAAATGTATTCGATTTCTAAAAAAATCTAATTAAAAGTAAACGTATGGATTTGTTAAATCGGTATCAGCAATTATGCGAAGAGATTTATCTTCTATTATCTCAAGAAAACAATCTGTTGAAACAAGAACAAGTCCCACATCAAAACTTACTAAACACAAAACGTACTTTATTGTCCAAACTAGAATTTTTCACAGAGCAATGTAAACAGGTAGAGAAAGCGGGTGTTGAAGATAAGAAGCAAGCGCAGCGATTACAGCAAAAGCTTATGAAAATCTTCATGCTAGAT
Source organism: Puniceicoccales bacterium (assembly GCA_031283895.1). Taxonomy (GTDB): domain Bacteria; phylum Verrucomicrobiota; class Verrucomicrobiia; order Opitutales; family UBA9783; genus CABUVL01. The sequence continues at coordinate 4,865 of JAITAV010000018.1, forward strand.
CAAGAAAATGAAAAAATGTTACTCGCCTTGCAAATGAAACAAAATATCCATTTGCCTCCCAAAGACGTTTCCATTACACAGTTTCAAAACTTGCACGATTAGAACACTAAGATGCTTATTGATTCGCACTGTCATTTGGAAGACTGGGTAAAAACAAATCAAATCGAAAAGATTTTAGCGGAAGCTCATGAGCAAGACGTACAAAAATTTGTGACCGTTGGGACGCAACCGGAAGATTGGCACATTTATGCCTCACTGGCCTCGCGCTACAACTGCATTCAATTTTGTGCCGGATTACATCCACTCAACATTCAGGAAAATTTTGAAGTACAACTGGAACAATTACCTACATTTTTATCCCACGCCATCGCCATGGGAGAAATTGGTTTAGATTTCCATCAGCTGCCCCACGATAAAAGTGAACAAATCGTATATGCAAAGAGGCAAATCGTCGTCTTTGAAAAACAACTGCGTCTGGCACAAAAGCATAATATGCCGGTTGTAATCCATTGTCGAGATGCCTTCGAGATTGTTGGTGAAGTTTTAAAATATACCCGATTTGATCTCCATAACGTACTCTTTCATTGTTTTACGGGTACACCGCAAGAAGCCGAATATTTACTGGCTGCAGGCGCTTTCTTATCCTACGCAGGCGTTGTCACTTTTAAAAATGCACAAGCCATTCAAAATACGATTCTCGCGACACCCTTGGATCGCATTTTGGTCGAAACCGATTGTCCGTATTTGGCCCCCGTACCCTACCGAGGTAAAACCAATACACCTGCATTATTGCCCTATACCGCAAGACACATTGCAAGTTTAAAACAAATGGACTTTCAAGCATTTTGCGAAATGACGGTGCAAAATACGCAGACATTTTTCAGGACCTGCTGGTAATGCTTATATCTTCTCTGCAGGCAACTTCAAACATGTTGCAAATAGCAATTGTTTAACGAGAGAGAACGTTCACAAACGATAAGATAACTACCTGTAGCCTATTTCACAAGATTTTATTTCAATCGTTTGGCTACAACGTTTCACCTTTAAAGAGCTTACTTCTGCATTTGTTGTACAGTAGACGATTGCTCCCCTTTTCACCACGATCTCAGTTGCTACAAATTGATGCGCACCGTTTCGTAACGTCGATTGAATTTTTGTCCGCTTTGTTTGTGGTTTATTTTATGGCTTACCGAATAAGAGTCCGTTAAGACCTTTTTATGTCAATACAATAAAGTTTAATTCTCCCGTTTCATGATTTAAGAGAGTTCTGTATTTTTGATTTTTGCCATACCTGCTAAGCAGCATGATCGATGACGTCTTGAGCTTTGATACAGAAGTAAAAAAAGGTTTTATTAT
>JAITAV010000001.1 GCA_031283895.1 Puniceicoccales bacterium
TCACGCATAATCATGCCCATGGAAGCCGTCCGCATGCATTCTCCAAAAATTTGCACAAAGGACTTATCGTTAAGAAAATCTTGTTCCATTTCGTCTTCTACGGGTATGATCGTTTCGGGTGCGGGTACCAAAGCGGTGAGCGACAGTTGGCTGGAGAGAAAATCGAGAAAAACGCCCACATGATCTCTTCGACAACAAGACGAAATATATTTTTTCAAAAACGCATTGACTGCCAAAGATCGCTGGTCGGGACGAATAGGTCTTATACCGGAAGGTAATGCAGCCACACATTCATTTGCCCAATCTTGTATAGACCGATAGATGGGTTGCCCAAATGGTGTTAATACGTAGTGCTTCCGCTCGGTATTCCAATCAAACATTCTATCAACGGTTTTCATTTGGTAGAGCAATTTGATATGATTGCTTGATAAAACTTGGTCTGGATGCTTATACGCTTCTTCACTGCCAAGACAAATATTATTTAAGCAACAACCTACGACACTGGTGGCGATAATACAATTCAATGATTTCATGCTTGCATTTATAGCAATATTTACACCAAATATGCTTGCATTCATAAATGCTTCTGTATGCATAAAGCTATCAAGGTGGTAATTCCATGCCATGAAAGTTGCGTGCGATTTGTGAATGTAATAATTGTACGATGAAGTAAACTGTAACGTTTGGCCTGTTACCGTTTTGAAGCGTTAATAACAATTATGGATGAGAGACAAAGTCATCTTTATGCAAGGTTTAGCTTGCTAAAGTTTTCATGCGTAAGTACTTTACTTTTGTGCCCGTCAATTCTTGGACGTACGCCGTTCATTTCCTGCTTTAAACCTTACCTACAGGCGAAAACTCATTTAGACGATGCGCAGGTATCGTTGGCTTACACGATAGGAACTTTTTTGGCGAGTTTATTTGTACCTTATGTGGTATGTGGTTGGAAAAATCAATTTTCTTTGCGTAAGATTTTTCAATGTATGTATTGCCTGCTTGCAGGCTGTTTTTTATGCCTTATTGCAATCACCGCTTACCCTTGTTCGATTGCGTTAACATTTTTGATACTCTGTGGTATTTTTACGGGTATACGCTTATGCGGCCAAGGTGGACTGCCGCTCTGTATTAGGACACTTACAGCTACTTTGTACGATTCAAAGGTATGCACCTGGATGGCCTCTTTGCACACGACTTTTCTTATTTTATCCGTGGGCGTTGTGACTTATCTGTTGGCTCATACCGACGCATTGCATCAATGGCACCCAATATGGTGGGGCGAAATTATTTTCTTAATACTCGTAACGTTGTGTGTTCCTCGACAACTGCCTTCGATGTTGTCGTGCGGCATAAAATCTGTATGTAAATGTGCTTGGGGATTAAACAATCTTCCGCACCAATTTAAATGGGGGTTGCTGGCGATTGCACTGCACAGTTTTCAAGCCACCGCCATTTCATTTCACCTGTCTGACTTTGCCGTTGAACAAAGCATTCCTTTGTCGGACATTTACAAATTATTTTTGCCCATAGCTATCCTTGAACTTATATTTAATCCCATATGTTCGTGGGTAGTCCATAAAATTAAAGTCCAAGCTGTGCATGTATTTTTTCTAATACTTGTTTTACTAAGCATCAGTATATCCTACTTTTCATGTCTGTCAGGTCGTTGTGCCATCGTAATATGCTGCGCACTCAGTTGGAGTTTTAACCATGTACTTTCCTACAGTTTGCCGCCACTGTTACTGCCAAAAGAGCAAATGCCGCTAGGTTTCGCAACTCTCATCGGATGGACCAGTCTGTGCAGTGCCATCGGGCCCTACTTGTACAGTGTTTTAGCTTCATTGAGTCATGGCTATATGGCCGTAAACAGTTGCATGATCATTATTAATATGCTTGCATGGTTATCAGGCCAGCAAAGACCAAAAGATGATGACTAAGTTACGTTATCCGCCTATACGGCCTACAATGCCGCTGTAGGTATCGTGTGCACGGTTACGGAATGTAGAACTTGCGGAATCAAAAGTGTCAATTTTGGTTCGCATCGTGGATACATCGTTGTTGATGGACTCAATGGCCGTGTTGATGTATTCCGACTTATTGGTAAATGCGGTCGTCCAAGAACTCGCCATGTTTGCATCAACACTACCTGACTGTACCCAAGAACCATTATACCCAAGTACACTATCCCTTAGGACTCTATCCACTGATATCTCCTTGGGTAACCAATCTTTTACGACATCACTATTCCATGAAGAAAAATTAGCTAGCAAAATTGTACCCAAATTTTTACAATCCCGTATCCCATAACTAAAGTAGCCAGTCCACGAGAAACCATTGTATATCGTATACGCGGATGAGCTTTCTATAACATTTGAATCGGAGGTATTGGCCTCAGGACTATTTTCACATACAAATGATATTCTATGTTCACAGCCATTCGATGTGGCACTATTTCCATTGCCAGTAATACTAGTTCCTAAAAGAGCGTTTAATCCTGTTGTATCGGCTTTTACAAGCAAATATTTTCCACTTTCAGTCAAACTATATCCGTTTGCGGTGGTTGTACTGCTCTGTAACACAAAGTATCGTTCTTTCTTACCATTGATGGTTAACTCTTTTAGTCCACGTACAACACCATCACAAAACAGTACTAAAGCAACGTGAGCAGCATCCGGAATACGATTCTTTTTTTCACCACCAGACTGGCTGGCATTTAATAAATCGAGTCCTCTGTTGATGAATGTTAAACACTGATTGAGCGCTTCGATTTTATCCATCATAAGCGATATGTTTTTCCGTAAAGCTTGCGTTTTAATTTCCAAAAATGAAGATAAAGCATTAATGGGGCCATCGCGATCAATTAAATACCCAATATAGAACAACTCTAACGCTCCCAATTCCTTCGTATCTTCGGTGCCACTTGTACTGACTTCATTGGGTAAACATGGATAACCTGTCTTTAGATCATCCGGAAAAACAGTCTGCGGTTGGTTATTGTTGAGTATTAGGTTGTAATACAACCTAATGAACTTTAATTTATCCAGCTTGCTTAGTTCATTGAATGTATTGATTTCTTTGCTGGTTGGGCCCGAAGAATTGATACAAGTCACGTTTATTTTTCTCAAAGCATCCAAGGAAGTATAGGTACCAGTCAACTGGGAGTTTAAATTATAAGGGGAACTGGAACCTATGGCATCGCATGCTTCTTCCCAAGTATCACTATCCATGTTGTATTTGAAATGCTTACTGAATTCTTTAACCATTTCCCCACACAACTGATCGTAGCATTGCAATTTATCCAACAAGACATGCGCTTGATCGTCAATGTTACCCCTTAGTTCGCCGAGCTCCTTGAAAGTCTTACCTGCAGCCTCAATGTATTCACAAAAAGTCTTTAAATCGCCCACAACCTCCTGCAAATAATACTTATATGCCTTGTTGCCTTCTTGACAAACCCTATCGCCTAGACTTGCATTTGGCCATGTTGTAGGCATTGTTACGTTGAATGTTGTATCATTCATCGAGACCGACAATGCGTTTCCTCCCGTAAGCCCTAAAATACCGTTTAATTCCTGCAAGAGCTTATTCGCTATAGCCGTATATTGGTTCCTAAATAAGCTTTTGTAGTCATTGCAAATCGTCCGCAAAGGTTTAGTCTGGGGAATGGACTTTCCTGTGTCAGGAGATACAGCGGTCGGATACGTATAATTACCAACAGCGGGTAAGTTGCTAAATGACATAACTAAATTAACCTATTTTGAGGCAGCTTGCACTTCAATTGTTTCGTAAAAGGCGTGCAAACGGGTTTTCGATGGTGTGCCGTTGAGGCTTTTTTAGAATCCAAATGACTCAATGCTTCATCCGATTCTCCCGCCAAAGGAATCAATGTTTCCAACGTTCGAACCATGTTCTTTTCACCGGGATTAATGGTTCTCAATAAACCTATCGTACTTTTTAAGTTTTCAGGCGTTAATAAACTGTCTTTTACGTTCCCAGTTTTAGAGGCTGCAAACCTTTTTTGTAAAAGCTTCAACCGTTCATCGAGCTTCCTTAGCTCATCCATTGTGGATTCCCCAGGTTCTTTATATGCGTCGTACAGATTCATATTCACAGCCTAATGCAAGCAAATTTCAAGCCAATCCACGATTTTAAGGTAAAATACGTCGATTTTCTTTTACAATTTTCCCAGCTTTGCTTCAGATGGTTACGTGCACTTATTTTTACAACAGTTATTAAAATTACAGTCTCTGGATCAAATGGCATTAGATTCAAAAAAACAAATCGAAAATATCCACGCGGAGATTGAGCGTATACAAAAAAAAGCTTCTCAATTAGAAACGTACTTAACACAAAAACAACAATCCATGCAACGGCAGGAATTGCAATACCACAGCAACGCTTCACAACTCCAATCTTTGGAAGCAACGCTCAAAAAACAAAAAATAAGGCAACTTTCCACCAAAAAAATGGAGGAATATCAGGCATTAGAAAATGCCAATGCTGACTTAAAAGGTAAAATTGAAGATCTGGAAAATCAAATACTTGCAGATTTAGATTATCTCGAAGTTGAAAAAAAGGCTTACACGCAAGAGGTTGTCGCCACACAACGAGATCTTGAACAATGGCAACTTCGTGAAAAGCAGTTACTGTCCGAAAAGCAAAGCTTACAAACAACCTACGCACAGCAATGTGTCGACGTAAACAATTTCGAAACCCACTTACAGGGCCCCTTTTACGAAGCTTACACCGTTTTACGTCGTTGCGGAAAAACATTTCCCATTATTGTCCCTATTATCAAGGGCAATCAGTGTTCCGGCTGTCACTTACGTGTTTCCGGTGATACCCTTGCAAAGGCTATGCATAACATGCAGCCGCAATGCTGTGAAAACTGCGGACGCCTACTTTTTGTGGAACAAGAAAATTAAAGCATATTAACTTTCTTGAAGCCCGGCAATGTCATCTTTTCGATTGTAGATTAAAGTACGTTTGGCCGTCGGTAAAGGTGTCATTAAAACAAAAATGTTTCGGCCACTGCGAACCACGGCAGCATCGGCGGTACCTATTTGCTTTAAGTTTTCTACCATGCGCTCTACCACTTCAACACCCATCTGTGGATTTCCCATTTGACGTCCTTTGAGGTTGATGTACAACTTAACTTTGTTGCCTTTAAATAAAAAATTTTCCGCCTGCCTTAATTTTGTTTGGTAATCGTTAAGTTCTATACTTACGCCTAACTTAATCTCTTTTAGTTTGGTGGCCGTTGTTTTTTGGGACTTATTTTTTTTGCTCTCCTCGTACATGTATTTACCAAAGTCTAGTATTTTACATACGGGAGGTTGCGCCTTGGGGGAAATTTCAACCAAATCTAACCCACAACTTTGCGCCAATGCAAGTGCCTCTTGTGCGGATAAAATCCCCACTTGCTTACCATCAACCCCAATTACCCTCACTTCACGTGCCCGAATTTGCTTATTTTTGCGAGGTAAATTGGAAAAATTCTTCTTATAAGGAAACCTTGTATTGGATTTTTTATACGATGGAACTGGATTCATGTATCTTAGATTCGTAACGGGATACCAAAAATTAATGTATGTTTCTATTAGAGGTAATAAACGTCATGCTGTCAAAATTTTTTGCACACTTTCTTTGCGCTACGCAACAATGTATTGCTTTTCCATTGTCATCGATGCAGAAACGCTTATTTTTCGAATGATGTCGGTTAAATCCCGCTATGGATGGATCCTGTTGGTTATCGTTACCTTTATGGAAGCTTTAAGTTCTTTGGGAAGAACTTCAGCTTTCAGTCCCTTCTTGGAACAACTTGGAAAAGATTTACAAGTCTCTCAAAATACCATCAGCGCTGCCTACACGTTAGCCAATTTAACCGCCAGTTTGCTGTTACCTTGCATAGGCAAATTGTTCGACGGGTTACCGGGATGTTTGTTTAGTAGTCTTTTGGTGGTTACCTTCGGAACACTATTTATAATTCTCGGCCATTGTAAAGAAATCGCAATTTTTTTAGGTGTCTCTTGTCCTTGGATATTGTGGGTTGGATTTTCGGGTGTACGTACCTGCATACGTGGGTTTGAAGTTTTAGATCGCTCCATGGTGGCCATTTGGTTTGACAAACAACGCAAGTGGGCTACCTCACTGGCTTGCTTAATCTTGGCGGTTATTGCCTCCGCAATTCCTTGGACCGTTTACAAACTTAACCAATATTACCCTTGGCAGGTATTGTGGATGTTGCAAGGTGGCTTCTTTATTCTTTTTCTGTTACCTTTTTGCCTTTTTATAAAGAAAAAACACGTCCCCATTCGCAAACAGCATATACGCCTTACAAACGACAGGAACTTTAGTTTTTTAAAAACGTATGCATTCTGGATTTTTATGGCCATCTTGTTTTTGCAAGCTCTGCAAAACACAGGCTTGGCTTTCCATTTGGTCCCGGTTTGCAAAGAATTAAAAGTAAATCCCGAAAGTATTCTGAAAAGTATTATGGGAATTTCCGTCTTGAGCATTATTATAAGCTTTGTGGCGAGTGATTTTTTCGACAAATGGGGACCCAAACGATTATTCGTATGCTTCTGCCTCAGTAATCTATTGTGTAGTGTTTCTATATTACTCTTGTCTTGCAAATTATCTCAGTGCGCGTTCATCGTGGCTTGCGGTTTCTCTTGGGGGATGAATCACTCGCTCATGTACATGACATGGCCCTACATCTTTGGAACCCAAAATATTGGTACCATCAACGGTTTCGTAAGTGCCTTTGTTTGCATCGGAAGTTCTTTAGGACCTTTATTTTTCAGCTACTTAAGATCCATTTCTTCCTACCAATGCGTATTTTATTTCCTGTGCATCGTAACGAGTTTAATGCTGATGGGACTAAAACGTGTCACCATTGAACGATATGTGTAAAACGGATGGCATTCGTACAACGCCAGAAAACCATTTGTGGCAGTAAAAGGAAGATGTCGCAGATAACGGAGGTACCACTTTTAAATATTTTTTTGCTCACCGGAAACCTTGATGGTAGACTTTCCGGCATGCTTTCTGTATTTAATACGTGCGAAGATGCGCGAAATGGTTAGAGCTGCACCCGCAGGAAGAGAGGTAAATGCTTTTTGATGCTGCACCGGCAATCCAACACGCTGATGTGTGCGGTAAAATACAAAGCATCCCAACACAACAAGAATCAACATAAATAGAATGTAAAATCCTTGCGGTCCCCACAAATGCATAAAACCGGCTCCTAAAAAAGGGCCAATGCTGGCTCCCACACTGTACGCAACCATGAGTCCTCCCGTGGTCGATAAAAGATCGTTGGGTTGCACCAAATCGCACGTTAAATTGAGACTGACCGGGTAAATTGTAAACGTGAGCCCCCCCCATAAAAGTGTTAACAAGAGAAAAACATTGCGACAGTCCAACTGATGCGCGATGAGCGCAAGCAGGGTACATGCTAAACAAGCGACAACAAGCATCATTAAAACGCATCTGCGTTCGTAGTAATCGGCCAATTTGCCGATGGGATACTGCAATAACATACCACCGATAATAACCGTCGTCATAAAAGTTGAAATTTCATTTAAGGAATGTTCCCAGGATTTTAAAGCGTTGGGATACATACCGTAAATACATCCCAATAACACACCTGAACAAAGGCCTCCAAAGGTCCCCGAAGGTGAAATTTCAAAGACTTTTTTAAGGCCAAAAATAGTGTAGTGTGCACAGGCAGGTGCAGTTATTTTAGTTGTACTGACGGGGATGACGCAGAGTGAAGTACAGAAGGCAACCATGCAAAATGACATCAGCGTATGTATTTCCATAAAGCGCAAAAGATATTGTCCCAACGATTGAGATGCGTACATCGTGATCATGTAAATGGCAAGCATTCGACCTCGCAAATGTCCCGTGCTATCGGAATGTAGAAACCAATTTTGCGTTACCAGACATAGGCCTGCTAGGCCTACGCCATACGTAAAACGCCACAGAATCCACAAAAACGGATTGAACCAAAATATGTGCAATAGGGTAGATAAGGTCGCCAAGGCTGCAAATGTTGTGTGCGCTCTAATAAACCCAACCCGAACAATGAATTTTTCTACATGAATAGCGCTTATAACATAGCCAGCATAGTAGGCACACGTTAGTCCAGCAGTCCAATAAACAGAGATATTACGATCGTGAAATACAAGTGCTAGGACGGTTAAAAGTAAGCTACTGCCCGTCATAAAAATAAAATAGCTTAAAATGGGGGAAAAGAATAATCGGATAAACTGTAACATAAATTTCAGTTGTGAAAATCGCAACTTAAGCAGGAAAGTACGCAGCGCATTCGTAGATGAATAAGAATTTTAAATTTTCCATTTTTCAAACGCAATCATCCGGTAGAGTGTAAAAAGTAGGGGATTTTTTATTTCGTAAGGCCATTTTGATGATAAAAACCAACTTATAAGTTAATACTACAACAGAATTTTTTCAAAACAAGTCGTTTTAAGAATTTTCAACCATTTCTGCAGGTGCGTGCATAAAATTCTTAAAAAAGATGGATTTTCCCTAAAATACTTATAGATTATGCATTTCAAATTAGAACGTATGTTAAATCAACTTTTTAAGCGTTTTGCGGGAAGACATTATCGCAAGTTTTGGAAGGAATGTGATCCCATCGTAAAAAAGATTAATACGCTTGAAGAACAATATCGACAATTACCGGAAGAAGCTTTAAAATCTGCCACAGAACGGTTTAAAACACGTTACAGGAATGGGGAAAGCCTAGATCAGTTACTGCCGGAAACTTTTGCAACCGTCAAAAATGCAGCGCGTCGACTGATGGGAAAACAGGCTACGGTGTGCGGTCATAACTTAACATGGAATATGATACATTACGATGTTCAACTCATCGGAGGTATCGCCCTACATCGAGGTTATATTGCAGAAATGGCCACCGGTGAAGGTAAAACTTTGGTGGCTACGTTACCGCTTTACTTAAATGCCCTAACGGGGAAAAATTGCCAGCTGGTTACCGTCAACGATTACTTAGCTAAACGTGACTCCGAATGGATGGGCATTTTATTTGAATATTTGGGAGTTAGCGTGGGCTGTATCCAACATGACATGGCTCCTGTGGAACGTTCAGAAGCATACAAACAAGACATTACTTACGGTACGGCATCCGAATTTGGTTTCGATTATCTTCGGGATAATGGCATGGCATTTCGAGCCGAAGATCAAGTGCAGCGGAAACACTATTTCTGCATTGTTGACGAAGTGGACTCCATCCTTATCGATGAGGCACGTACTCCTCTCATCATTTCTGGAATTTCCGACGAAGAGTCCGGTGAAGAAGCCTTTTTAAAGTTAAAACCGGGGGTTCAGCGTTTATTTCGTCTGCAAAATGATCTGTGTTCGGATTTAGTAGAGGAAGCAAAACCAAAGTTGGAAGCGTCGGATAAAGACCCTGATTTTGAATTGGCTTTGGAAAAGCTTTACCAAGTCAAAGCGGGAAGTCCCAAGAATCGACAATTGTTGCATTTATTGGAAAGTGGGAAAATTCGAAGGGCATTCGACAAATTTGAAACGCAAATGGTTGCCGATTTCAATCGTGATCGTGCTTATAAATTAAAGGAAAACCTATACTATACGATTGACGAAAGAAATCAGCAAGCGGATTTAACCGAAAAAGGACGTAATACGCTGCAACCTAATGATCCCCATGCTTTTACGTTACCCGATTTGCCTGCCATTTTTAGTGAAATCGATGCTCATAAAGACACAACGGACATACAAAAACAAGGATTAAGGCAAGAGGCAGAAAACATTTTTTCGAAGCGAAGTGAAGTTATCCACTGTTTAAGTCAATTGTTACGTGCCTACACATTGTACGAAAAAGATGATCAATACGTTGTTATGGATGGCAAGGTGGTCATTATTGATGAAAATACGGGACGTGCCATGCCAGGACGTCGTTGGAGTGAAGGGTTGCATCAAGCCATTGAAGCCAAAGAAGGAGTTCACCTAGAAAAAGAATCCAAAACCTACGCAACGATCACCTTGCAAAATTATTTTCGGATGTACGAAAAGCTGGCTGGCATGACTGGGACTGCCGAAACAGAAGCGCAAGAATTTTTCGATATTTACAAATTAAAAGTCATGTCGATACCGACGCATCGCCCGTGCATTCGTCACGACGACAATGATGTCATCTATAAGACACGTCGTGCTAAATATCGCGCTGTTATTCAAGATATCGAGGAAGCTCACGGCAGGGGACAGCCCATATTAGTTGGGACTGCTTCCGTGGAAGCTTCTGAAGTTTTGAGTAAAATGCTCAAACACTTGCACATTCCTCACAATGTTTTGAATGCCAAGTATCATCAGCAAGAGGCAGAAATTGTTGAGTACGCTGGACAACGCAGTGCAGTCACCATTGCCACCAATATGGCTGGACGCGGTACAGATATTAAATTGGGGGAAGGTGTAAGTGCTTTGGGTGGATTGTTCGTTTTGGGGACAGAACGGCATGAATCGAGGCGTATCGATCGACAGTTACGGGGGCGTTGCTCACGCCAAGGAGATCCGGGGCGTTCTAAATTCTTTGTCTCTCTGGAAGATGATTTGATGCGGTTATTTGCCAATGCAGGCCCCATTGGCGCATTTTTAGAAAAATCGATGAGCGAGGATGAAGAATTAACCCATCCATTCTTAAATCGCTCCATTCAATCTGCGCAAAAGAAAGTTGAACAACACAATTACACCATTCGCAAACGTTTGCTGCAGTACGATGACGTCCTTAATCGTCAACGAGAGATTATTTATGGATTGCGCAACGAGGCACTTTCTGCCGAACAACCTTTATTGCTCATTTGGGAGTTGGTCGAAGACGAAATCGATCACCGCCTGGAGGTTTTTGAAGAAGAGCCGATCAAACGTACGGAGGTTTTACGCAACTTTCTCGGCTGGCTTAATTTGCAATTTCCGATTTTCTTAACCGAAGAGATGTGCGTTGACAAAACGAAAGCAGCGTTGCGGCAAAACATTATCGATACGCTGAAAAATAATTACGCTGCAAAACAGGAAATCGAAGGTGAAACATCTTCCAGGCAATTGGAACGCTGGGTGTTGGTAAGCGCCATCGATAAAAATTGGCAAGATCAGTTGACGGAAATGGAAGATTTGCGCCAAAGCGTCAATTTGCGTGGATACGGGCAAAAAGATCCACTCATTGAGTATAAAAACGAAGCGTATCACTATTTTGAATTAATGATTGCCAATATTCGACAGGCGATTTGTTTTCAATTGTTTCGGGCATCCACGCGCGCTGAAAATTTGCAAAAAACCTTGCAAACGATTCATCGCAACATTCGCTTAAGCGGCGCTCAAGATCCAGCAATACGTGAAGACGACATGGATCTGCCAAAACCTATGAAGCGAACGTTACCCAAAGTTGGACGCAATGATCTTTGTCCGTGTGGCAGTGGGAAAAAATTTAAAAAGTGTTGCGGCGTGAACGCGGATGAAGGTTAATAACACGGGCAAGATGGGGTGACCTAAAGATTTCAGCTGCAGCATGACCGCTTTTATAGGTATTGATTACGGATCCAAACGCATAGGATTGAGCTGGGGTACATTGGATTTGGGGGTAGCGGTTCCCCTTAAGGCCATTACGGACTATGTATCCTTAAATCAGGTACTTACGCAATTAAGGCGTATCATGGATGAAAAAGGATGCGATGCTTTTGTGATAGGCTTACCCTTACACATGAACGGTCAAGCGGGTACGCGCGTCAAGACCGTTGAGCGCTTTTCGGTATTATTGCATCGGCATTTTAACTTGCCGATTCATTTTGTCGACGAGCGTCTTTCGACATACACGGCCAAAGGCCTCGTTGGTTTGAAAAAAGTATCGATCAAAAAAGAAAAACAACAAAAACGTTTAGGGATTGTTGACTCACGTGCAGCCAGTATCATCTTACAGGATTTTTTGGATTTAAACAGTAAGACATAGTTGGGTGCTCAAATGACCGGAATAATTGAAAGAAGAAATAACATTTATGGGAAACAACGGGCGTCCACGTCGAAGAGGTCCGTTGTTTTCCCCAGTTTACTGAACTAAGCAGTTCTAGGTATTTCGTCTGTTATTGCCAATTGAGCATCAGCCATTCGCGTCATTTCTTGAGCGGCCGTCTGTTCTGCATTTAAAAATAAGTCTAGAAATTCTTCTACAGATTTCATCAACGCATCAATTAATTTTTGCAGAAACTCAACATCACTATCCAATTTCTCCAATTTTATTTTTTGCTCATCCAACTCCTTCTGTTTTTCCGCCAGTTCTAATTGTTTAGAACCGATTACAACGTCTGTTATTCCTCCAGCTATCGTACACAGGCCACTTACAACTGCTCCACCTATTTGGACTGCTTTCGCAAAGGAAGAAATGGTGGTAGCCGCGTTAGCGACAGAACCAACGGAGCATATGGCTGCGGCAAGTCCCAAAACCGCCGATGCAATACCTAAATTTTTAATATGCGGAGCCAGTTTTTCTGCTAATTCTGGATTGTCCATGGCCGCTAAAGTGCAAGCCGACGCAGCGACTGAACAACAAGCACCCGCAACTGCAAACGTGGCAGCCGCAATAGTCAACGGATTTGGACATGCTACAGCGGCTACAACCGCTACTACAGCGCCAATTATAGCGCCAATAATTCCAAAAATACTTTTGGCTTTAGCTGCTTCCTCAGCTGCTTTCTTTTGCGTTTCGTATGCTTTTTGCATCTCGATTTGCTCGTCGAGAACCTCTTTTTGTTGCGCCAAGTATTCATTTTGAACTGAAGCCCTCTCTTGCACTTTAGCGGCTAAGGCTGCTTTTAGCCCCTTTATTAACTCAGCTTTAGATTGCTGCGTAAATAACATGCAAAGCAAAGCTAATCCATCTCCATCCAGTTTAGAAAGGTCGGCATAGCCATCCCAAACGCCAGAATCCTTTAGCCGCTGGATGTGCGCTAAAGTTTCTTTGGAAACCTGCGAATAAGATTCCAAGGCGCTTAGATCTGGTGGATTTGGTAGAACAGGTTTCCCAGCCCCTAGGCCAAAAGCCTGACTCAATTGTTTGTATAAGTCTTCTGCTGTAGATTCTTCGAATACCACACCTCCTCCACCTAATGGGTTAGGACTTGATTTTAGCTTTGTTTCAAATGTTTCTTCAGGACTGTCTGATGGTAAGTTATTGATATTTGAGTTTGTTGCTGATGGTGTATCTATCGTCATAAAAATAGTATGCTAAAAGGTTATTTTGATTTCTTTTCCAGTAAATCCAATAAAGCTTTTGCTCTTTGAACGTGCGCTTCACAATTGCTACCGCGGTTTTTGAGGTTATCGGCTTCTCCCATTAAAATTACGCCTTCCAAACAATTTTTAGCATTTTCAATTTGCTTCATTTGCAGGAAACATTCTGCCAAATCCAGATAATACGACATTTGCGTGCTTCTCAATTGTATTAATGTACTATACGCTAAAGCGGCCATCTCGTACTGTTTCAACATCTTGTGTGCTGCTCCCGCACCTTGCCAATAGTCCACATTCAGTGGATCGTAAAGGCATAACATATTGAATATACCAACGGCCTTTTCATATTTATCGTTACTGTAAAGATCGTAAGCGATGGCGTACATAACATTCAGTTTATCTTTAGGAATGCTGAACGCATCAGCCAAACGTATTTCACCTTTAGCCAATTTCTCTCCTAGGTCTAGGCTCAATTGGATCATTTCTGGATCCAGGTTTTCAACTTGCGACCCCATAACGCTTATAAGCTCTTCTTTAATTTTTTCTGCAACGGATGTATCTGTCATATATTTTTCCTTTTTTATGTAAAATTATCCCATATTGTTTACAATCGTACTATAGGTACTGTAAGCACGATTCCTAAACGTTGAACTGGTAGAATTGAACGTATCTACCTTGCTGCGCATCGTAGACACTTCGTTGTTAATGCCCTCAATTGCACTTTTTACATTTTCAATCGACGTATCAATGACTGTAGTCCAACTATTTACAACGGACGTTTGCGTATTGCTATTGTATCGTCTCCAATAGCATCTATAATCTTTCTCATTCGTTTGTTCACCTGACTCATTATACCCCACCGCCGAACTTGGAGTGATAGGCGTCGTCTCTATTTCTTTGGGCAACCACTGTTTAGCTTGTGCCTGGTCATTAAACTGCAGCAGATAAATGTTCCCATCCGCATTGTGAGTATCTACATTTTTCGAATCTCCGTTACGTGTGTACGTAAATTTATCGTAGACGGTATAAGGCGCGTTGGCTAGAGTTGTTGATTGACTTGTATTAATTGTATCATTAGCAATCCCTATAAATGTTCTATCAAATCCCCAATCCTTCCCATTAGAATTTGCATCATTGCCAGAGCCCACAATGCCATCTCCAAAGAAAGCCTTGAGACCCCCTTCGGTTGCCTTAACCAGCAAATATCTGTTTGTGTTCGTTAAATGATGTCCATCATCCGTTGTGGTATCCTTGATTTGAATAACGATGAAAGGATCTCTAATTTCGTTTCCTCGACTGTCTTTCAAATAATTACCCTGAGCGTCTTTTAACTCCATGAGACTACGCATAACGCTAGCGCTTATGTACGTGAGTGCCAAGTAAGCCGCATCGGGTAATCTATTTCCAGATGAGGCTTGACTTGTGTTTAATAATTCCAAAGCACGTCGAATGAAGGATAAATATTGTCGTAGGGCAGAAATTTTTCTCATAACCATACCAATATTTTCTCTCAAAGCCTGAGCTTTTATTTCCAAAAATGAAGACAGGGCATTGATGGGGCCGTCACGATCGATGAGATAGCCAACGTAAAATAATTCGAGAGCCCCCAATTCTTTCGTCTCTTCGGTAGCACTTGTGCTGACCACATTGGGCACACAAGGGTACCCGAACCTTGCATCGTTGGGGAAAACGATTCTGTTTTCTCCACTCGCACTTAAATCGAGTGTATAATATACGTATATGTATTTTAATTTGTCAAACAACGTTAATTCGTTAAATGAAGTCAATGCTTTATCAGATATCGACCAAGTATCACTTGAATCATCGTAAATGTAAGACTTAACGTTCAGTTGCCGTAGGGCCTCTAGGTCACAATAAGAAGAAAGAGGGCCTATCTTTGATTGAGAAACGTACGAACTTTGTGAAAAGTCTACGAACTGTTCTTCCCAATATTCCGCACATTCTTCTTTGTTTGGATCCGTTTTGAACGCGTAATAACTGCTAAAATCTTTCACAAGTTCAAAAGCAAGCGCATCGTATATCTTTAATTGATCAAATAAAACTTGTGCTTGATCTTCTATCTTTTGTGTTGCCAACATGGTGCCGCTGGTTATGAGTTGTTCAATTGCGGCCAAAGCGTTGTTAGCTTGATAGATATATCGATTGAGTTCATTTAATTTGCTGACGGCACACTCAACGTAATATTGATATGAATATTCTCCTTCTTTACAATTGATGTTTTCGAGGTCATTTTCTTTTAAAATCTGATCTGCAGAAAGATGTTGATCATCTCCGTTAAGCGTATAAGTGTGAATTGCCGGTCCGGTTTTCCCCAAATTAAGGACAGAATTAAATTCCGTTAATAAATTACTCAGTATTGTTTTATAAACTTGATTAAACAACGGATAAAAAACACCATAGAACGATTGAATAGTATTAATTTTACTAATATCCGATATATCTATTCCGGAAGCCAATTGCCGTGCAGGATTTACTCCTTGCGAGAAATCAATCATATCCACATCAGAATCAAAGCTCATAAAATTTCTCTTTTACCAAGCAGCTTATATGCCAACTGGCTTACGACCTTTTAGAAATGATCCATATAAAAAATTGAAACATCCTATGGAGGCTCCTATAATACGTAGGGTGTTTTCAGATTTTTATCAAAAACAACGTTGTTTTTTCACCCATAATACGCATGAATTGCTGCATGCCTTTTTTAGCTATTATTGCGGATGAACTACAGACCTCTATCCCTTATTACATCTGTACACATGTCCGTCCCGATGGAGATGCCGTAGGTTCACAAATTGCATTTACGCGTTATCTCAACAGTCTAAAGATCAAAGCTTTTTATGTTTTAACGCACGATATACCGCGTAACTTGCAAATTTTGATCAAAGATACCCCCTGTATTTGCTTGGAAGATATTGAAGATAACGTGGGTGCTTTAATCGCCCTCGATTGTGCCGATTTAACGCGACTGCCGGCATCGTTTAAAAATCTTACCTACTTTCTCAATATTGATCACCATCCCAACAATCCAAATTTTGCCAAGCATAATTACGTACAGGAAAGTTTTTCTTCTACGTGTGAAATTTTAATCACTTTATTGAAAGAAATTCGCTGGAATTTCGACCCGATTACCGCCCAAGCCTTGTATGCGGGGCTGATCACCGATACCGGGAATTTTTCTCACAGTAATGTAAGCGCAAACACGTTTGTGTGTGCCGCACATTTACTGCAATGTACCCATTTACAGCCTTACACAATCATCCAGTCTCTCTTCGAGCAAAAGACACTGGCCCAAATACGTCTACTTAGCTTATTTTTATCGAAAATCCAATTATGTTGCAATGAACAAATTGCCTGTATTGAATTGACCCAGGATGATTACATCAAAACCAACACGCAGCACAGCGACACGGAAGGGTTCATTGCTCATGCCCTCACAATGCAAAATGTAAAAATCGCTGCCTTTATCGAATACAATGAAAACTTCGTTAAAGGGAGTTTACGTTCAAAATCACCTCACCTTGCCGTTAATCAGGTCGCCCTCCAATTCGGAGGATTTGGACATATTTGTGCTGCAGGCTTTCAATGTCCTTCTCAGGCATTTAATCGCGATCAGCTGATTCAATCTTTAGCTAAACTTATTGAACAACCATGACCCTTAAATCCAATGGCTCAAATTCATTGGATGGCATTTTGCTCATCGATAAGCCGTGGCATTGGACTTCGTTTGACGTCATTCGATACCTGCGTAGGCAATTTTGTATCGCAAAAATTGGTCATGCGGGGACTTTGGATCCGACGGCTACCGGACTCTTAATCATTTTACTCGGAAAAGCAACCCGCCTCTTTCAATCCTTAATGTGCTTGCATAAGACTTATGAAGGTACCATCAAATTGGGAGAAGAAACAAACACCTACGACCTTGAAGGTGAAATTACAAGACGTTCTTCCGCGGAAGGCATTCAATTATCCCACGTTGTAAAAGCGATGGACAGTTTCCTGGGCGATCAGCATCAAATACCGCCTATGTTTTCAGCCAAAAAGTTGAATGGGACTCCCCTTTATAAACTAGCTCGCAAAGGCAAAGAAGTTGCACGTAACCCCCACTCAATTACGGTATTCCAATTTCATTGCGTTGAATATACGGATGCGATCATTCGCTTCCAATTGCAATGTTCAAAAGGTACCTATGTACGATCTTTAGCATTCGACCTAGGACGAAAGATTGGATGTGGAGCCCATTTAACCGGTTTGAGACGTACGCAAAGCGGATTGTTTTCTGTCCATCAGGCCATTCAACTTAAAACTTTAGAAAATAAATCTATTGAAGCACTGCAAGCGTA
>JAITAV010000011.1 GCA_031283895.1 Puniceicoccales bacterium
TAGGAGAAAGATATATAACTAATTTTTCCTGGTGCGTACGCATGTGTTGCCTCCTACCCGAATGTCCGGGCTCTACAGAGCCTAACAGCAACACGACTTGGGAAAATCGGTACTATTAATGACTAGAAGCATCGTTGGTTGGCTCAGGGTTTTTCTTCTGCTTTCTCTATAAATAAAACCCTGCACATTTTTGTTTTGTAAATTTAATAGCGTTGCAAAGGTATCATAAATTGGAAAAATATTATCACGGGCTTTAACAGGTGGAAGATATATGTTGTTAAATAAACAATTGTTAAATCATGGTTATCGGTAGAAAAATCCACCATTTAAACATTTTTCAAAAGATTTTTTTATGGTTTATACATTTTGGTTTAAGAATATGGTACAGCACGTTACGTTTGCAAATGGCGGAAGCATGCGAACGTATTTTGCAAATGGATCCGCAGGCGTCTTGCGTATTTTATTTTTGGCACAATTGGTTGTTTGCGGCGCCCAAGTTGATTCGATATCGCAGGGGTCGAACGCTCCATGGGCTTATCAGTGCAAGTCGGGACGGGGCATGGTTGGAAGGATTGATGTCTTTCTTTGGCATCAAGGCGATTCGCGGATCCAGCAGTTGGAGGGGAGGAAATGCGTTGATGGAATTGAAACGGATTTGCAACCAATGTGTCTGTGACATCATCGTAACCCCCGATGGACCTCGGGGGCCGCGTCATCGGTGCAAGGCAGGTTCTTTGAAATTTGCTGCCGAAGCGCAATTGCCGGTTATTTTTTTATCCTTTAAAGCCTCCAATGCATGGACATTGCATTCTTGGGATCGTTTTCAAATTCCAAAACCTTTTTCGAAAATTACCATTCGGGCTACCTACTGCGAGACTTTACCAGACTTGCCGGCAGATGCACTCGTTTCGTACGCCGATAAGATGCTCAATGAATTCGATTAGTTTATGCGCCTGGAGTCTACATTCAATGCCATATGCTCATCCTTAAGTTAAAATAGTTCAAGTGTCAAGTGCGAGAAACCGGTAATTGGGCTTGCAACATTGCTGTATCCGGCAACAAAAAAACTCACTTTAGGTGAGTTTTTTTGCAAGGAACTATGAAAAAAAGATTAATGTTCTTCGATATATACATTGTAGCCACCTCTGGATCGCATTATTCCCATATCTATGAATATATCTCCTCGAATAGGAACGAAGGTTATGTCGGGTGCATTGGGATCCGAAGTCAACGTTTTGAGATTCACGGCCTTGCCGTGAAGTTCGGCATCGACGCTTAATAGATCCCATTTCGTGTGTTCGTAGGGAGGCAATTTGTTGAACTCCACTTCTGCCAATTTCTTGGTTTTTTTATCGAAAAAGACATGTCTTGCGGTGATGGGAATTTCGGTGATGCCTTCGGGCCACAGCTGATGCATGAGCCAATTGTAATTTCTAACCCAATTCAAGGTTCCCGCCGCATAGGTTGCGTTGGAGAACGCGTAAGGGGCCTCGGCAAGTAGTCCCACCGCTACCGCATAGGTGCCCGTTTTGCACACATCCATGGTCAGGTGCATGCGGTATAATAAATCTGATTCTCCCGGGATTCTAAGGAATTGCAATTTTGAAAGACCTGCTCCCATGATGGGGGTGTTGGTGAAAGAAGCGGGAGCATCACTCATTGACCTTTCATCGAAAAATCTCAGTATATTTTCTTTAGCTTTCGGATAAAGCTGCCCTAACCGATATAGGAGGATTCCTTCGTTGGAATACCGCACCATCTTGCCCGTTGGCCAACCGGTTTCTTCGTCCGTTTCCTCATATTCCCCATACGCTTTGGGATAATTTCTTATAAAAGACTGCCAACAATTCTTACGGTGTTGCCTTTTTTCCACACTGGATAACCACTCCAACTCGGGATTTCTTTTTTGGAGGAGTCTATTCGCCAGGTCAATACCCAAATAATAATCTTCCGCAAAGCGATTCACGTTGCAACCGACCTGCGCAACCCACATAAGATTAAAAAATGATCCGAGGGTATTCACAACGGCTATTGTGGACGCGATGGATTCCAGACCATGCGCCTCATCCGAAAAGTTTAGAGGGGCCCGAAGCGTTTCGGGACTTGGATACCTGCACCGCAGGATGGTATCCGCAATCCACTGCCTTTCCTCTTCGGAGAAATAGGGATTCGTATGCTTAAGTACAAAGCAATAACTGGCCAGAGGACCGTCCTGCAGAATTTCGAAACTTCCCTGGGCGGCTTCCAGCGCATTCCCCAGGTACAGATCGGTAAACACCTGCGCAATCATGAGCTTCTGCCTGGGTGTCACCGCCGAGATCCCGCTAAACGACTCCAGTGCCCGTTTTAGGTTATTGAGAACATACAGAGACACGTCTTCTCCCATTAAAATTTTGTCAGCTTCGCCCGATGCCCAAACGATTTTGATCAAATTTTCCTTCAACAGGTCTTCGGGTACATCCGATCCAATTTCCAGGAAATAATTGCGGTAGGGTTCAAACGTTGGACCCCACCGATAGTTACAAGGCCCCCAAGTGAGGGTACTAATTTTATTCGAGATCTCGTCGACGGTTAAATCGGCTATGGGCCGAGTGAAATTTTCCGCGGTGAATCGATCCAATTTATTTTTTAGTTCTTGGGTGACCGCATCCGCCAAACCGCAGGCTCGGTAAGCTACCAGGGCTTCCCTTACGGCGTGCACGGCCTCTTCGCCGTGTTGATCGCCCACAAAACCGTTCACGAAGCCGAGGAAATTGCCATCGCAGACCAATTTTGCGGCCAAGGCCGGATCTCTCAGTGCCAAGCCCACGTAGGTTTGAATGCCCTCGCGAATGCTGCTGATGGACGCCCGTCCACCCAGTTCCGCACATCTGTTCGCTATCTCCATCCGTGAAATCTCCTCGTGTATCTGCACGTGCACCGCGGGGGATAATTCACCCGCCGTTGTGTCTACATTCAATGCCATATGCTCATCCTTAAGTTAAAATAGGCTAAATGTCAAGCGTGGAGGGCAACCAATTGGGGTAACCTTCTTGTATCTGCCTCAGACCGTACAAATGTGAAATCAACTAAAGATGTGGAAACTTGGCATGTATCTTTTGCTTTAGTTACATCACCATCACCGTAAAGTTCTCGATCAATTGCAGCACCTAAATTTTGATCCGGAGCAATGTCGCTGGCCATCTTGTTGAAGGCAACCAGCGCATCTTTAATGGCTATGTCAGCATTTGAGGCGACGGTGTGGGTAAGTTTTTCAGGTAAGGAAACTTCCATCCTTATGGTCATTTTGTATGGGCCCGATCCTCCCACGCCTTGAGGAACCGCTTTAGCCTCCGAAAGACTACCCGCAAATTGAGGTACAATACCTCCCGCGCCAAAAGCGTTGAAATCCACCGTAATGGCCTGCCGGTAACGTGCTTTGAGTTCTGGAGGCATCGATTTATCGTCATCAAGAGCTTTCAGCATAGCCTGCTTACATGGACCTTCCACAGACTTAACTTCCCCTTTTTGGTCCTCGATTAATTGTGGCAATTTCCTAAGCCGATCTTCTTGTTTCCGACTGATGGTGCCTTCCGTTTGCAATTTTTGCAATTCTTTTTGTTCATTGATCAGTGAATTTAATTTCACCTGTTCCCCTCCCACTTGGAACA
The DNA here is from genome assembly GCA_031283895.1 of Puniceicoccales bacterium. GTDB lineage: Bacteria > Verrucomicrobiota > Verrucomicrobiia > Opitutales > UBA9783 > CABUVL01. The sequence goes on from JAITAV010000011.1 coordinate 3,651, forward strand.
GCTGATCTTGAATTTCTTTTTGCCGGAAGGCGCTGGGGAGTTTTGTATCCTGCGTGGTACCCATGGCATCCACGACGGCCACAACGTTTCTGAGACTTTGGTTTCTATTGGCATTGAAGTCTAGAGGTTGATCCAGACCCGCCGGGTACGAGTGGCTCAGGATGGAATCTTTTATGAAAGTTTGTTCAGCAGGTGTAAAGATTGAGTTTATATTGCCCTCCACGTAGGCTCGGCTGGCGAGTGGATGATCTTTGGCGGCACCAAAATCTGCCTGTGCCGCGTACGTCGTGTAACCCAAATCGTGATCCACCATCGTCTGCAGTACCATCAACTTCTCTCGAGGTGAAACTCCACAGCCATCCAAAATGGCCAGAGAATTGTGAATGTTTCCCATCACGATGTGATGTATGCCGTGATCGCTACCCGTAATCATCGACTGATCCCTAAATTGCTGGTAGAGGATCTTATCCAAATTTTCCTTGATTAGGTTGGCAGCATCCTGCGGACTTACCGGTGGATCCATCTGCTTAATTAAATCAACAGACCTTTGTACAATATCTTGTTGCAAGGCTTTTTGTTCATCACCCGTAAATAGGCCCGGGTAGGCCCTCAAAGCTTTTGTAAAATATTCCTGGCTCCTCGACTGAATGTTATCCATATGCCCTATATTTGCAAACGGGTCCGACATGTTTCTAGCAAAATCACTAATGCCTTTCCGGATTTCATCCGCAGATGCAGCCGCTAAACCACAGGCTTGGTAAGCACCATAAGCCGCATTTACCTTCCCAATTCCATCTGCTCCCTTGAGGCCTCCGACAAATCCGTTTACAAAGCCTTGAAATGTTCCGTCTGATTTAAAAGCTTTGTTGCATTTAGCGGCATCGATACGATATGATCGTAAGTGTGCTGCCGCAGCAAGTTGCTCACGATTATCCTTAAGCTGAGCTTGTAATGGACCGGCTTTCCCCAGCTTTACTGTTCTTGGTGCTTGGGCTCCCTGCTGACTGGCTAGACTAGAGGAACCTGCACTTGGCGCACCAGAAAGTGGTGTACCAACTGCAACAGAACGACCTTGTGGATCTGTGCCAACCGGTGGCGTGGCTGGAGCACCCACATCTGGAGCCCCTACGGGATTATTATTTAAATTAATAGAACTCATTTCTAAATTCTACAAAGGTTTCTTTTTATAGTCAATAAAAAATTGTACCGTAGCAAAAAACTTGCGTAAAAACTTGCTTTTTTAGAAGACATTCCACACTGTAGAATGTTAAAATTGCCCGGCTAGCTCAATCGGTAGAGCAATTGACTCTTAATCAATGGGTTCAGGGTTCGAGTCCCTGGTCGGGTACCAAAGCCGGCTTAGCTCAGTGGTAGAGCACCCGCCTTGTAAGCGGACGGTCATCAGTTCAAGTCTGATAGCCGGCTCCATGTATGTTTTCACGATTTTTTGCAGTCCTACAAATTTTGGATCTAACCTGCTTATTCGGCATACGTAAGTGGGGGAGTTGGCTTCAACCGAAAAAGACGTTAAGCAGTAAAGATTATGCCTCTGTTATGTAAACGTGGGTAATCGTTGCAAAACTTTTGTTTCCTTGTAAAAAGAGAGGTCTAACAGTCATTCTGCATTCCGAATTCCCTTCTTTAATAGTCTCAGGATAATCTCACGTGCAATGGAATTCGCGTTCCCTTCAGTTGAATCCCCCATTTTTAATCAAAATATCTCCAAAAATATTGCAAGCATTTTGTCGCTTCAAAACACCATGAATTAACTTGTAAAACATAAACAAATGCTTTGTTTTGTTTCCTTTATCACTCTTTATGAAGGTAAAAGCAAAAAAGTTATTTAAAGAGCCCATCGTTTGGATTGCCGGCGTCCTCCTGTTTTGTACCACCGCATATCCCATCTTACCCACACCCTTCGTACGCTTTGCCCTCACCATAAGCATCGCCCTTAAGAATCTGTTGCTGTTTTTTATCCCATTTCTAATCTTCAGCGGAACCGCCACCGCATTTTCTTCTCTAAAGGATAATGGCTTACGATTTGTCATTACCCTCATGAGCATCATTGTCTTTTCAAATTTTTTGAATCTAATGTTCTCCGGATGCGTAGGCTGCTACTTAATTCCATGGACAGCCGCCGTTGGACAAACCATCCCCATCGTGGATCCAGAGAAAACGATAACGCCCCTTTTCCTCCTAAAACTACCTTCGCTTTTATCAAATACATGGGCTTTGGTGGGAGGTATCGGCATAGGTATTTGCAGCACATTGTTTCATTTATCCAAGACACAGGCATGCATCCGAGCATTGCACCGTACAATCATGCAGCTGATGCTAAAAGGGTTTATTCCAACACTCCCACTCTTCCTCATGGGATTTGTATTAAAATTGCTTATGGAAGGACAGCTGACATATTTCGTGCAAACAAACGCAAAGTCCTGTTTACTTATGGTCAGCTTCTTATTCTTTTACCTGTGCATTTGGTTCATGCTGGCCCAAAGATGCTCAAAATTACCTCCATTGACCCTGTTTAAAAACATCTTCCCCGCCATCCTGACGGGTGCAACAACTATGTCAAGCGCGGCCGCTTTACCTTTCTCCATTGAAGCGGCCGCTAAAAATACAAAAGATCCTACCTTAGCCAATGCGGTTATGCCCATTTCCCTCAATTTTCACATGGTTGGAGACACCATTTGTATCCCCGTCTTAGCCATGATCATTTTGAATAGCTTTTCGTGTCCCATGCCAAATGTGCTAACTTTCATCGGCTTTGGATGTTGTTTCGTGCTGAACAAATTTGCCGGCGCCGGCATTCCCGGCGGAAGTATCATGATTTCATTACCTATTTTGCAAACTTATTTGGGATTCAACGAAGAGATGTTAGCTTTAATTACCGCGTGCTATATGTTAATTGACCCTCTGACAACTTCAGGCAACGTAACCGCAAATAACTTGCTCATTATTTTCATCGAGAAAGCATGGGGCCGCATTACGCATTGCCAAAAGAGGAAACATTAAAAATAGCCCCAAGCTCAAAAATAAACTTACCGCCGACGGATACTAAGTTTTGTGTCATCGTAAGGGTTGCTCTCTATCCGTCATGCGGCAAAATATAAGTAAGAACTTACAATATTTCTTTAAGAACAAAATCAAAAAAGTGTCAATATTTTTTTAAAATTTCTAATTTCATGCAAATTCAAACTGCGCCTTTCGTTCAAAAACGTGCGTTCCATTACACCGCATGCAATGGGTATTGGGAATGCAGTATGGGCAAGCAACCGGCATCAGACGCTGAAAAAGAATACCTTCTAAAAAACTGCCATGCGTTTCCTGCGAATAACCTAAATTTTCAAGGCGTTTGCGAGTCGTTCCCAAATTACTGGCATGCAAAGTTGCCAGAACGCAGTGTCCCGTAATGGCGGTATTGACAGCTAAATTCAGAAGAGAACTATCACGAATTTCTCCTATACCGATAACATCTGCACTTTGCCTTAAAAGGTGCCGTAAAATATCTTTTGAACTGAAATTTTGTCGGAGTTCTATTTGCGTGAAATTTTTATTTGGCACTTCAATGGGATTTTCCAAGCTGATAACACGTTTGTTATGCCTACACAATTCGGAAAGGATACTGTAATAAGTGGTTGTTTTTCCACTCCCTATCAAACCTGTTATCAACCACAATCCCTGAAATTTGTTAAAAATACCCTGAATAAACGGAAGATTTAAAATACCCAATTGACTAAGTGTAAAATCTTTTTGCGTATTTTCGGGTAATAAACGGAGGACAAAACTCTCTCCATGCAATGATGGTAAGCAAGAAAGACGGCAATGAATACGTACGCAGTTGCAGTAAAAAGATAGTTGACCATCTTGTGGAATAAGACGTTCCGTTGGATCCAGGTGTGCGTTTGTTTTTAAAAAACTTGCCATGGAGTCCAGGTAATCGATGTCTAATTTTTTCGCATCCATCAGTTGTCCTTGGCATCGAAGACGAATGAGAATGCATTTTTTTTGAGGTTCAAAATGAATATCGGAACATTTTTTTAAATAGGATTCTAGAATAATATCCTGCATAAGTAGCTGCAAAGGACTCAAAGTTGTGGGGTGGTTCTGTTTTCCATCTTGTAGGTGATATCGTTGCATCTGGTCTTCCAACAATAAAGTAGACATATACGTGGGAATAATTTGTTTACGTTCACGTTGGCTTAAAAAACTTAAAAAGCTTAAGGTATTCGTAGACGGTTCTCGACAAATTCCCACATGCATACTTACGTCATCTTCGTCTAGGGGAATTATTTTATGCCGTTTAATGAGTTTTACATCTATCTCGACCATTTGTACAAAGTAGTGTAAAATGACTCTACTTGAAACCACAAGTCCTATCGGATAAAGATTGTGCTTAATGCGTGTCCACATACGAACAAATGCTTAAGCAAGTTTTAGTGGTTTAAGTACAAAAGCTTTATGGTAGATTTTTTTAAATTAGTGCAAAATTTCATTGATTCATTTGTATATTGATTGATTTTGAAGTAGCTTTTTTTAAATTATAGGCAATGATTTTTAGGAATGTATGGAAGTTGCTTTGATTGCCAAAAATTCGCTTTATTTTTTACTTCTATTTATTAGCTTAACTATACACGAATGGGCTCACGCGTGGGTAGCCGATAAATTGGGAGATCCCAATCCACGCGCAGCAGGACGTGTTTCTTTAAATCCGTTAGTTCATGTAGATCTTATGGGGACGATTGTCTTTCCTATCGTTTGCATTGTACTGTCTACGGGGTTTTTATTTGGTTGGGGAAAACCTGTTGTAATAGATACGCATTATTTCAAAAAGCCCGATTTGGGAGAATTGTTAGCCGGTAGTGCCGGAATTTTTGGCAATCTGATCCTATGCTTAATGTGCAGTTTTGTTTTGGCCTTTATCCCTCCTCTACGTTCTCTCGCATACGCGATGCTGACTTTAAATGCTTTCCTGATCACGTTTAATTGCCTACCGTTGCCTTCATTGGATGGATTTTGCGTCTGCAAATACTTTTTTAAATTTTCCGAAAAATGGATTCGCTTCGCAGAATGTTGGGGATTTATCATCTTATTAATTCTCATAAACATTCCAATCGTTCGACACTATTTCAGTTGTATGGTACAAGGTATTTTTGCATTTTTTGTGCAGTTAAGTTTAAAATTGCAGCTGCTGGTAAGTTAATGTTAAAATCGCTATTCAGAGTGCTGATAGGAGGGTGTCTGGTGTCTAATCTTTATGGAATAAATGTAGATTTTTCACGTCAAATCCAACAAAAGCATTGGATACCTCCGAAAAAAATTAGCGGTTGTTTAAAAAGCATTCGTATAGCTGCTGACCGTCTGAAAAGTTTGCCCTCTCGAAAGCTTTTGAATCGATTTCAGGGACGTTATTCGTTTAAAAAGGATAACACTTACACGCTATTTCAGATTACTGACAGAAAAATGCGAGTGATATCTTCTCAAAAAAATGAAAAACCTCAAAATACCTACAATATTTTAAAAAAATGAGTAAACGGTTTTACTTTGTTAACGTTTGAGGTATCATACACACGTAAATTATTAAGTTTTGAACCGGACATAGCACGTTGAATTTTACTTGATAATATCATTTAAAATGTGGCCAATATCGACCATTTTAATGTTTATATGTAACCCAGTGGACAAATTAAAACTATCAGTTTTGATGATCTATCAAAAGGATCCTCCATTTTAAGTAGACTTTTTACAAAAGAAATCGAACTTGCTTGTGAATTTCATTAACTGGCGCAATCTCTCCAAAACATTTTTCCACTTTTTTAATACCCTTTATTGAATTGCAACTCCTAAAATCTGTTTCTGCCGCTCAAATTCGCGTTTTCATAATGATGCAGCCGGTAATTATCCTTACCTTCAATCCAATCAATTGAAATGATGTCCAGGCGAAAAGTTTTTACGTAAGGCGTTTTATTGAGGTACAATTTAATGCCACGCTTTAGGATTTGTTTCTTGCGTTGATTGACGCTGTCGTACCCGGAACACAGTTGATTTTCTTGCCTTGTGCGCACCTCAACAAAAACGATGCATTCTCTATCTTTTGCAACCATATCAATCTCGTATCGTCCACTACGCCAGTTGCATTCTAAAATTTTGTAACCCTTCTTTTTGAGATACCGACAGGCTAAATCTTCTCCTTGAATACCCTTTTGCCAAGAAGGATTTCTGTTAGAAATCTTTTTAAATTTGCCGATAAATCTTTGAAAAAAAGTACACGAACGCGCTATAAACCGAAAATTCAAAAGCTCAATCTTTCAAAGATTTAAAATGATGTCTTATGTGACGGACTAATCCAAAAAATACGTAACTCAAAGAAAGAATCGCGCAGGAAAATTCTTTAAAAAAATAAATCACGGCACCGATGGCCACAATACCTACAAAAGTTCGAAAACGCATTTCCGTATTCCAGTCAATGTGCTTGAAACTTGGATAATGAATATTGCTTACCATGAGCCACGCAATAAGTAACATAAGTCCGGGTAATAACAAAGCCCATGATTTTAAATCAAATCGGTTGATAACCAACACTAAAGATGCAATAACACCTGCCGCAGCTGGAATCGGTAAGCCAATAAAACAATAGGAGCGCTTAGGTGACAATTGCTTGTTTTCTATTAATAAAGGGTGCGTGATAACGTTAAATCGGGCAAGTCGAACGGCGCCGCACAGTAGGTAAATAAATCCAATGATCCAACCAATTTTTCTAAAAAAAGGATAATTATGGGTAGGCGATAGAATGAGGAAAAACACCATCATTGCTGGCGCAACACCAAAAGAAATGACATCCGCAATGGAGTCAAATTCTTTTCCAAATAAGGATTCCTTCCCACCCAATCGAGCAACGCGCCCGTCCAGCCCATCGCATACAAGTGACCCAAAAATACACCAAACGGCTTGATTATAATAGTGTGAAGATGAATCTCCTTCGCAATATTTTGCTTGAATGCAACGAATAATGCACAAAAAACCAAAAAACAAATTACCTGCCGTCAACAAATTAGGGAGCAGATAAATTTTGGATAAAGGTGTTCGCGACAAATCAGTCTTTCCCATAGTTTCACTCTTCCAAATTTTCTAAAAATTTTCCTTCGATAACCGCTTCTTTCAAAGGTAGCTTAACTCTAAATAAGAAGTCATTCCACGTATGTTTAGGCAAAAGATAGTGAATGGTAAGCGCATCTTCTCCTGTACACTCGAAATAGATTCGAAACTCTTTCCAGCGGATACGATAATAAGTGGTTTTATTGCGCGTAATTTTACCGAACTCCAACAACGATTCCCGTTCAAAGTTGAGTCCGCTCAAAAAATCAATGAGTTGCATTTGCATTGATTGAGCTAACTTATTTAAAACAGACGTACTTTGTTGACTGAACGTTAATTGGTACATAGGGCAGTTGTTATCTACCTTTTAGAAAAAGTATGGATTTGTCTTGTTATTTTTTTTAACTGCTTTTTTACTTCGGTGGCTTGTTCAAAATATTCCATTGCTACCAAAGCATTGAGACGTTTTTTCAAAACATCTAACCTCGGTAAAAAGCTATTTTCCTGCAGATGTTTTTTAGGGATTTTTCCAAAATGCACAGGCATTTCGTACAAACGTTTCAACACCGTATCCGTAATACCTGCAAAAAACTCGTAACACGCACCACAGCCCATGAGTTTATTTTTCACAAATAAATCTGTTGTATAGTGGCAATGAGGACACGCATGCGCTGTAACTTGGAAACTTTCGGCATTTGTAGAGAGTAAATCAATAAGCTGATAGCATGGTTTGTCCAAAAATCCTTGTTCTTCAGCATGCTGTGTGCAAAATCCCACACGCTTAATGGTATTCCCTTGAACGAGTGTTACAAGAACAACAGCGTCTTTATCGCACAAAAAACATTTTTTACCACCTATCATTTTATTGATGCGATAACCAACCTTCCGCCTCCAGAGCGGCTTGAATGCCCATACTGGCCGCTATGCAAGCTTGTCGGTACTTTCTATCCGTGCAATCGCCTGCGGCAAAAACACCCGGAAGGCTTGTTTCTACCGCTATTCTTCCTTGTTTGACGTAACCGTCGATCTCCAGATCTATGAATCCTTTAAATACTTCTGTATTAGGTTTCCAGCCGATGGCCAAAAAAATTCCACTACACATTAGTTTTTGAACACTTTGAGTCTCTTTGTGAAATACATTTAAGGCTTTTAAAAAACCGTGTTCATCGCATTCAAATCCCTGTGGAACGCTGTTCCACATGACCTCAATACGATTATGCGCGCAGACACGTTCGGACATAATTTTTGAAGCTCTCAAGCGATCTCGACGATGTATCAAATAGACCTTTTGGCAAATTCTACTCAGATATAAAGCTTCTTCACACGCCGAATCGCCTCCACCGATAACGCAGACATCTTCATTGCGATAAAAAAAGCCATCGCAGGTTGCGCACACGCTTATGCCTTTACCCAACAATTTTTGTTCACCTTCCAATCCTAGAAAATTGTGACGTGATCCCGTCGCAATGATAAGTGCTTGCGCCTGCAGTTCTTTACCGTTGGACAAAAATAGGCGATTAACATTTTCTTTGGTCCGCTCTACCTTGACAAGCTTAGCATTCTCAAAACGTGTGGCAAACTTTTCTGCTTGTTTACGCATACGATCCATTAAATCCATGCCCTGCACATTTTCTGGAAAGCCTGGAAAATTTTCAACCTCTGTGGTTTGTGAGAGCAGACCTCCGAGCATCTCCCCTTGAATCACCAGAGGATTGAGTTGTGCTCTTGCCGCGTAAATCGCAGCAGAAAGCCCTGCACAACCACTACCCACTATAACAACACGTTCGAAGCTTTTCGACATGACCTTTCTTCTATATTCAAATCTTTTCTATGAATCTGTCAACGCATAACTGTTTAACATTGGAAAGAGAACATTCATACAAACATAAGTACTGATGATCGCAAAAATTGTTCATCCAATAGATCAATTTTTTCAACGAGTGTGAACAGGTTGAACAGGTATGTGAGATAATTTGTTATATCTAATGTAATTATAGAATGATTTAGCCCAGTAGAAAGGTTATCCGATTTAAAATTTCGCCCATTGAGAAAAATGTTTATGCCATCGAGACATGGAGGTAAAGATAAAGCCCATCGTATCTTTTGATTTGGGTAAATAATCGACGAAACTGCATTAAAAAATGAAGGAACATACTACTTATGAGTTATGAGTCAAAACTTGTTCTGACTACAATTGCAATGAAAAAGCCGTAACTCCATTAACCTAACCGTTTTTCCAAAATCTTGCTCCAAGGGATTGAATGCCCATTGTAGGTCCCTTATTTCATGAAAAAATACCAAATCTTCTTGACAAAGAACAAAAAGAGGATATAATGTTAGACCTCAAGACATTTAAGCATTTAGTTTCCAATGTCATTCTGGAGCTAAAGGACTCTAGTCGAAGGTTGGAACCCGTCCATGGCTTGGAACTGGATCGACGGTTGGAATGCGGTCAAAGATTGGAATCATGGCAAAGGTTAGGATCGGATCGAGGATTGGAACTCGGTCGTGATCTGGGAACGAGCCGGGAAATAGAATTTCGTCGAGGATTGAGGCCAAACTGGGGTTTAGAACCCAGTCGAAGGTTAGGACCAAGCCAGAACCTGAGTCCCGCCTGTGAATTAGGGCCAAACCAGAAATTGAAACCGGTCCGTGGACTGAAACCCGAGCAAAGGTTAACCGGTCCAGAATCGGACCCCGGTCGGAGGTTGGGAGACTTAAAAACTTTCGGATGTTCGGGTTTATTTCACGGACTTGCCGTCGCATTGCTCTTTGGGGTGTGATGCGTTCAATACGCCCCTGGGTCGCCCACACGCCTCCGTTTTCAGGTAAATATCTACAAGAACAACCAAAGTTTCCGTCCGTAAGCCAAAACGGCTTTCCCCGAAACACCAAGCTCTCTGACCATTTAATTGCAACTGGAAATCTTAAACCGAGACAGCCTAGGACATCGGGTACCCGTCGGGTGTCGAGATCTGGTCGGGCATCAGTCCACTTCCACACATCGGCATATTCATCCGCATCCGTAGGCCGTAACGGTTTTACGCTCATCGAAATCATCGTCGCCCTCTGCATTGTGGCCATCCTCTCCGCCATTGCCATTCCGGGCTTTAGAAAAGCTACGGAAGACATAAGAATGAATATTTATGTCAATGAGGTAGTAAATCTCGTTAAATCCTTTCGTTCTTATTATCTAATTTTTAATGAATTTCCGCCCAATGCAACCAACGGCGACCTGATACCCAATGTGTTGATTCCTTTTATTCCAAGACATTATGTTACAAATAAACGAAAAGGCACAGAGTGGTACTTTAATTGTCATCCTTTAGGCAATACAAAGAATTGGTACGATTTAGATAACACGATGACCATGACTCAGCATAATTATAATACCTGCGCAGTTGCAACGATGTTAACGTCATCTTCAGATATCAATCCGTGTCTTGAAAAACTAAAATTGATTTTTGATGAGCGATTTTTAGTGACGGATACCACCAATTGGGTTAACTGGAGTTACGGTATGGCAAAGATCTTTTGCGTACTTCCCGAATGTCCAGGCAAGGCTGAAAATAGATATTGTTAAGAGCTTCATCCCATAACCATTAAAAGTTGGATGGAATCTTAATTAATCTAAAAAACATTACCCGAATAAAAATCCAATGAAGTATGCTCGTTGTTTAAAGTATTTTGAATATTCATTCTTTTATCCTAGCAAAACGTAGCGGCACCGTATAAAAATTGATGATTGTAAGTAAGTCTTAACAATGTGGCCAATTTTTACAATTTGCAAAGTTAACTGCAAGTAACTGCGAGTAAGTTTGCAGAGTACCAAAACACGCTAATGCAGAAAATGGCTTTAGGCCTGACTACTATTTATGCATCTAAAAGGTTGCTATCCTAAATCTAAAGATATAACTGTAAAATGCATATGAAATCCAAGGAGATTAGGCAAAGTTTTCTCAACTTTTTTGAAAACAAAGGACACCGTATTGTTGCTTCAAGCTCCTTGCTTCCGGAAACACCAAATTTACTATTTACCAACGCTGGAATGAATCCATTTGTCCCTTATTTTCTAGGTGAGAGATGTCCTCAATACAAGCGTATTGCCGATACACAAAAATGCATTCGAGCGGGTGGTAAGCATAATGATTTGGAGGAAGTTGGATTTGACACCTACCACCACACATTTTTTGAAATGCTTGGAAATTGGTCTTTGGGGGACTATTTTAAAGAAGAGGCCATCCGGTGGGCTTGGGAGCTTTTGACCCAAGTTTGGCATTTCCCCAAAGAACGTTTGTACGCAACCGTTTATCGACCTGAAGTGGGTGAGCCTGCAAGTTTTGATGAAGAAGCCTATACATTGTGGGAAAAGATTTTTTTAGCGGAAGGCATGGATCCCAGCGTACACATTTTAGTGGGTAACAAAAAAGATAATTTTTGGATGATGGGTGATACGGGCCCGTGCGGTCCATGCTCGGAAATTCATATGGATCTAACACCCCAAGGTGACACGCAAGGGCGTTGGGTTAATCAAGGGGATGTACGCTGCATAGAAATTTGGAATCTTGTTTTCATGCAATACAATGCTTTGCCCAATGGTACATTCGAGTTGCTTAAAAATAAATTTGTGGATACCGGCATGGGATTCGAGCGCGTCGCCGGAATCTTTTCAACCACACAGAATTTTAAGGACTTTTCTCAAACGCCATCCAATTACGACAGCGATTTGTTTACTCCCCTACTGCACCAATTGGAACAATGGTCCGGTTACAAATACGGTGGCCGCGTTACTGCAAATTCTCAAAACATTGTCGATGCAGCTACTCTAAGAGATTGTGCCTTTCGTATTATTGCCGATCATGTCAGAGCGTTGACATTTGCGATTGCGGATGGCATTTTACCGGGCAATGAAGGACGTCACTACGTTTTAAGACGTATCATTCGAAGGGCTATCCTTTTTGGACAAAAATTAAATTTGCCCAATGGATTTCTTGCAGACCTCTCTCGCATCGTTGTCCAACACATGCATACTTTTTTTAAAGAATGCGTTCAACAGTCGGAGACCGTTAGAACTGTTCTCAATAATGAGGAACGGGCATTTAAAATGACATTGCAAAAAGGCCTTCACTTGTTTGAAAAGTGGTCTTGCGATAACGCATACTTAAGTGGAGAGCAGGCATTTCTACTCTACGACACCTATGGATTTCCGCTCGATTTAACGCAATTAATGGCTAAAGAGAAAGGAATCACCATAGATACAGTACAATTTAATGTACGCATGCAGGAACAAAAAGGACGTTCCAAGGCGGCTCTTAAGAAAACAACAATTGCCATGCAAGAAAGTAATTCGCTTAAAACACATTTCGTCGGATACAATCTAAGCAATTGCACTGCATACGAAAGCATCATTAACGATTGCATACAAGATACAAACGCGAGTTATGTTATTACGGCATCCACCCCTTTTTACGCTGAAAAAGGAGGTCAAGTGGGTGATAGTGGCCAAATTATCTTCCAAGATGGCACTGTAGGTGAAATTGTGAACACGTGTTATCAGCATCAAATCATTTTACACCAAGTCGCCCTACCCTATTCAACGATTATTAAATACAAACATACACCTGTTATTTTATCCGTCAACGTCGAGCGGCGTAAACATATTACCAATCACCACACGGCAACCCACATACTGCATTGGGCATTGCGAAAAATATTAGGAGAACACGTTAAACAAGCCGGATCTTGGGTACAGGCAGATCAACTTAGATTCGACTTTTCTCACTTTGAAAAGCTTAGCGAAACAGCGATTGCCGATATAGAACGACTATGTTGTGAAAAAATCTTGGAGAATCTCCCCGTTAGCATCTTTGAAGTACCTTTTGACCAAAGACCTAATGACTGTTTAGCATTCTTTGGTGACAAATATGGGGATACGGTACGCGTTGTTCAAATCTTAAACTGCTCAAAGGAACTATGCGGAGGTACCCATGCAACGCGTACAGGCGACTTAGGTATATTGAAAATTAAACAAGAGAGCGCTGTGGCAGCAGGCGTTCGACGCATCGAAGCCACCGTGGGCGTACATGCAATGCAGCACATCAATACTTATATTACTTGTGTACGGCAATTGGAAAAAACGATGGACTGCCCATTGCAAAAGCTCCATGAACGATTTCAATTACTGCAGCAACAAAAAATCGAGGTAGAAAAACGGTATCAGCAAGCATTACAAAAGACAGCAAGTCAACTCGTTGCCGAAACGGTCACTTACAATACGCTCTGTTGCGTTCGATTTGTCCTACAATCCGTGGATACGCATACGCTCAAGAATCTCAGTAAACAGTATTTTAACGAACAAAAGCCGGATGTTTTATGTTCGTTTGGAGAACAAGCGCAAAAAGGTTTTGTATTTGTTTTCTGTTCAGAAAAAGCTATTCAAAAAGGATTTACAGCGGCCGCATTAATTCAACAATTATTGCAACCCTTAGGAGCCAATGGCGGCGGTAAAGCTGATTTTGCAAGTGGTGGTGTGAAACGCAGTATCGATTTGAGACAGTATTTACAAATTTTCTTGTTGGAAAAGTTTCTTAACGAGAATAAAATTTAGTTTAATGTAGATATAAAGGGTATTGCTACGTTTGGTTTGTTTTTAGATTGTTTATTATCTACCATAGAAAGTGCTACGTGCACGCATCCATCGTTAAAATCAAATGATGTTCGCATAAAAATTAGAGGTTGCATTTCAAAAGTTTTTAAGAAAACCACGAAGACAAACGTTTCCACAAAGGCAAATGCGATGATTGCTTCAGGGAACCAACCTGCTGCTGCAACGCGTAGTGCAACAACCCAAAACAGGTTGCATAACTGGGAGATTGCAATTTTTCGTCGGGTACGGTTAGAGGGCCACGTACGTAACAATCGCATTGAAATACTTGGGTTGCTATTTTTTCAATATTTTTTAAAAGTGCTCCTCCGCCTGTTAAGATGCAACCTGTCAAAAGCGCTTCTTTGCGATGTGTTGATTTTAAACTTTTTTGAATGTAATCAAAGAGTTCTTGCGCTCTTGCTTGAAGGACAACGTGTACATTTTTGGTTTTAACCTTTTTATCACCAATTGTTTGATTGCCGACCATCCAAAAATCTTCTTCTTGATTGTCCATTTCTATTTGCGGGATACCTTGTTTGATCTTAAGGTGTTCTCCATCATTCAAGTGCATGCGCAACCCTGAACACAGATCGTGAGTAAAATTTTTTCCACCTACAGGTACCGTCCCTAATGCGAAGGGACATTGATGTTTAAACGCAATAAATTCTGTTATTTCAGATCCTATATCAATGACGCACACGCCATGTTCCCTTTCAATGGTCGTTGTTGTTGCCAAAGCGGAAGCTAGTCCTGAAAAAACAAGCTCTTTTACATGGAAACCAAACTGGTTCGACATATAAATATGATCCTTAATGGCCTGCGTATCTCCCAAAAGTCCGCAATAATGGACACTTAATTGGTTGCCTGAATGGCCGCATGGATTGTCAATAACGCTGTTGTCGACGGTATAATATTGTTTAAAATGATGGAGAAACAATTGACATTCGGGTAGCTTTTTCTCCATGGCCAACCGGTTAACAGCGATGACATTCTGCTTTTCAATAACGTGATTGAACCCCGTAAGTGGCAAATTGGTCGCATAATGGATGCTACGTATGTGACTGCCCGTTTGAGATAAGCAAATGGCGACAGGTAATGTTGCATGTTTTTTACTCAATGGACTCAATCCATCTTTGAGTGCACGTGTTAAAGCTTTTGAATCTTCAATGGTTCCTTTGCGCATACCTTGACTTGGGAAATCGACGTAATCTACCAAATGGATCGTATGGTCAATTTTAGCTAACAAAAATGTGGTATTTCCCGACCCAATATCAAGTGCTCCCAAGTAATTTGTCATCTTCACATCTCTTATACGACGCTTTTAGATAATGCTTTGTTTGGACGCATAATCAAGTATTACCCCGTTGCGAGAAAACTTTTTTCAAGATGCTTTCAACCGAATCTTCCATATTCAACTGCTGTGATACATTTTCAAACAATTTTTCCGCTTGTTTTCTAGCATAACCTAAAGCCATTAATGTCGCAATTACATCGTTGTGAATGTGAGGCAGTAGCGTGGTCGTCGCATTACTTTTCTCCACGGTCGATTGCTTTTTTAGAAAATCTTTCAAATCTAAAATAAGTCTTTGGGCCGTCTTTTTTCCAACACCGGGACATTGTGACAAATGAGTAAAATTTTCAGACAGAATCATTTGACACAAATCATCCATGGGGAAGTAAGTTAAAATAGACATGGCTAATTTAGGTCCAATGCCGTTTACTTTACCAACAAGTAATCTAAAAAAATTCCTTTGTGAGGGATCCAAGAAGCCATACAATTGTTGACTATCTTCTCTGTAAATGGCCGCCGTATACAATTTGTAGGTTTCTCCCAAACGCAATGCATTCGATGCGTGATTGACAATCAATTCATACCCTATGCCGTGTACATCTAAAACCAAAAAACTTTCCCCTACTTCAACCAACACACCTTCCACAAATGCAATCATGCCTCTAGAACATCTTGCATATTAAATAAGCCGTGTGAAGGTTTTTTTCGCATTATCCATTCAACCGCATACAAAGCACCTTGCGCAAATACTTTTCGATCTAAAACTTCATGTTTAAGTGATAGAATTTCGTCCATGCCGGAAAAAATGACCGAATGTTCGCCGCGAATACCTCCACCTCTTAAGGATAAAATGGGAATTTGCTTACGTTGTTCCGATAGCAAAACCTGCCGTAAACTTTTTGCCGTTCCACTTGGCTGATCTTTTTTAGCGCCGTGATGCGCTTCGAAAATCGTAACACTAAAATTTTTCAACGCTACGCCCGCTTGACAAACCAATTTTTTAAGAATGTTGGCACCTACCGAAAAATTAGAATCGTACACAACCGCTTGCCTTTTAGATAACCAAACCAATTGACGCATTTGCGCCTTGGATAACCCCGTCGTTCCCATAATTAAGGGGCACGCTTTCTTCCGAACATTTTCAAGTATCTGTTCAAACGCGTTGGAGCTGCTAAAATCTACCCACACCAGAGGCTGTAGGCAGTCACCTAAACAATGATGCGCATCGTAAATATGAGCAGACGTATCTGCCAACAAGGTACGTATGCATTTCCCCATTTTGCCACTAAACCCAGAAATAATTAGATGTAGGTTAGTATTTACCATGCAAGGAATCAAAAACATCGTTTACAAGATTTACGCTCGTCTCCAATAAAGGACTTAATGGTAAACGAACTTCTGGACTAGCAATTAATCCAGCTCTGTATAAAAATTGCTTAATGGGAACAGGGTTTGTTTCAACTGTTAAAGCTCTGAAAAATGGATAAAATAAACGGTTAATGTCAGCTGCTGCTTCTAAATTATTCGACAAAGCATAATCCATCATTGTTACCAATGATTTAACGGCCAAGTTAGATGCAACACTTATGACGCCGTGTGCACCTAATGCAAAAAAAGGAAGCGTCAGTAAATCGTCCCCACAAAATACACAAAAGTCTTTATCCAAGGCTTTTACAATTTGCGAAACCCGATTGCAGGATCCTCCGGCTTCTTTAATGCCGATAATATGTTCGTACTTTTCGCGTAATTTCGAAATTGTTTCAACACCAATTTCTATACCACAGCGAGAGGGTATCGAATACAAACAAATAGGTTTTGTAGTGGATTCGGCAATTTTTTCAAAATGCATGCATAATCCAGACTGCATTGGGCGATTGTAATAAGGCGCTACAACCAACATTCCATCCGCACCTAATACCGCCGCTTCGCGTGTATATTGGACCGCTTTACGTGTACAATTGGATCCCGTCCCAACAAGAATGGGAACACGATGACCAACTTTTTTTATAACAAATTCTAAAACCTGAGTACGTTCCTCGTCATCCAAAGTCACATTTTCTCCCGTAGTTCCCATCAGAACCAAGCCATTAATGCCACATTTCAATTGGTAATCCACAAGGTTTTGCAATGAATCAAAATCTACAACCCCTTTGTTAAACGGAGTCACCAGAGCTGTATAGACACCATGAAAATTTTTTGGATTTATCTGCATATGTACTTATATCGTTTAAAGTCTACAATTCTTTAAAAATTTTTCAACAACATTTACTTTTTCAATTTCCAATACAAATCCATGAACACTTGCTGAAATTTAAAACATTGCCGGCACATTTACAAAACAATCTGCTTGCAGACAACTTGTGGCGAAACGTTGCCAAATATCAATCGGTAGGCATTCGGCTCTACAAGATAAATCGATGGCATTTTTCTGTAGAAACATTATTAAAGCATGAGCATAAGCGGATTGTAACTCTTTACACACACGACCTATCTGCTGCCTCCTATGTACGAATACATTTCGCATGAACTGTTTGCAAGATCGTTCAAACGTAAACGCCTGAGGTCGTTTCACTAAACTCAATAAAGTAGAGTCAACCTTAGGTTGAGGATAAAAGTATCGTTTCGCAACCGTACATTTATTTTCCAACTGATAAATTGACTGCAAAAAAATAGATAGCGGGCAAAAACTTTTTGAATTTTCTTTGGAAAACCATCGATCGGCCGCCTCTTTTTGTACCATTAAAACCATTCGCATAGGCAATCGTGGTAACTCCAAGACACGATCCAACCAAATGCTGGCGATTGCATAAGGCAAATTGGCAACTATTTTATAATGGGTATTATCGGCATTGTACAATCCAATGGGATACCGAACTGCATCCTCACAAATAATACACACCGTATTCCAAGTATTGCGAACATGTTCAAATAAAATAGGATCTTTTTCGATGGCAAAGACACGCACTTTCGCTTGAATCAAATCACCCGTTAAAGTACCACAACCGGGTCCAATTTCAACAACGACGTCATCCGATTTGATTTGAGCCCATTTTAGAGAGCGTTCCACAAATGCAGGATTTACAAGAAAATTTTGTCCCCATTTGCGTTTGGGATGCATTGCAAGTTGTTTTAGTAACTCTTTTGTTTGCGAAAACGTTAAAGCCATGTTTTTAACCTTACTTTAGGGCAAACTGACCATTGCTAAATCTAAAACTTTAAAACAGTTGTTCAATTACACAAAAAACTCAATCTTATTATGGGTATTGAAGACTAAAAGCGGAATGATTCAAATTGCATTGCAGTTACTGAAAACCGACTACGTTGAGGATTTTTAAGAAAAACACAAACTTAAGGTTAACATCAGGAAAGCTAAAAGACAAGCTTGCAAAAAATTCCCAAAAAATTTCCTGTAGTCAAAACTCATTGTTACCTTATACATTTTTGGAACGGAGCTTATATTTATATTGAAAAACAACCCCCCTCTGGGGTATATGCTTTTACCTAAAAACAATCTACTTATAACCAGGAAAAAACTAAGCAACATCACGTTTTTGACGTAACATATTATTGAATGCAGCTACTTTTTCTTTTTGGCGTCTTATTTCGCAAGGTTTTTCAAAATAACGTTTCGCTTTTACCGAACGCAAGATTCCTTCACGATCCAGTTTCTTTTTTAAGCGACGCAATGCCTTCTCCAGAGGCTCACCTTTACGTATTCTTACTTCAACGGACATTTATGCTCCCTTATAATTATAAATCGCTTAAAATATAGGCGTCTTTTTACACTCATGTCAAGTTTTTCTTCCAAAAAGTTACAAATTTAATGAACTACTGAATTGCATAACACTGGACACGATACCCAGCGCCAAAACACCCACAAGGAAAAATGCAAACCCCAGTGCACTGGACGTAATAACGTGGGTCAAGAAGCGAAATTTCGCATCTAACTCCTCATTATGCAATCGGTACACTTCCTTTAAACTTTCGTGCATATTGCCTGTGCTTTCGCCTACCGTTAATATATCCAGAGCCAAATCGGTAAAAAATGGGATGTTTTTGGCTTTAAAAGCTACCGACATGGCCACACCATCGTTAATTTTATTACGCGCTTCCTGATACAATTTTCGCAGATAGCTATTCCCAATTACTTTTTCAGTTAAGCGCATACCTTCTGTTAAATTCACTCCACTGCTCAACAATGTAGACAGCAAATTCGATACCCTGCAAATTTCTACATATCGAATCAGCGTATTTACGATAGGTAACTTCAAGACAAAACTATCCGTTTTAAACTTTCCATTGGCGGAAAACTTTCGCCAAGATCGAATGGCAACGCAACTTACTCCTAGGCCCACAACAATAACCGGGAATCCATAGAGTAAAGCGTGAGAAAACCCAATTAAAACACGTGCCGGCAGCGCCATTTCTCCACCCAGCGAATTCAACATGTGTTCAATACGTGGTAGCAAAAAAAATAGGAAAAATCCAACCACAATAATGGCCACTATGGAAACAATGGTGGGATAAGCCATGCCACTTAGGACCTTTTTTTTCAATTGTTCACGTTCCGTTAATAGATGAATAACCTCCTTGAAAACAGGCGCCAAATTTCCGGTTACTTCCGCAGCTTCAATGGGATAAATAATATCTTCCCCAAAAACATTGGGATAATTTTTAAGAGCATCTCCTAAGCTCTTACCTTCACTTAAATCTTTCCATAATGCAACCGCCAATTCTTTTTGATTCTGATCGCGAAGACGCGTTTGCAGGATTTTCAACGTATCGCCAATCGGCAATCCAGCTCCATGTAATTGAAAAATTCTTTTTAAAAAAGGCAACGCTATTTTGGAATTCAGTTTTTTAACACTTTCGGCAGGATCTTTTTCGACCCCTTTTGCAATCAATACCAAATTGGAAGGTTGAATCCCTTGACGTGCCAACAATTGCAATGCCTGCTTTTTGTTTTTTGCAAAAATGAAACCTTCTTTCTTTCTACTCTCAATTTTATATTTAAATTTTAACATTTTGCCTATTACTTAGAAGCAGACGCCTCCAGGTCGCCTGCAGAAAAATGCAATGCAGCCTCCAAACTCGTAAAACCACATTTTACTTGGTTCCATGCAGATTGTTGCAATGTGCGCATACCTTCTTTCAGAGCAATTTCTTTAATATCGGTTGCAGATTTATTTTTAATAATTGCTTTATGAATTTCCTCGCTGATGTTTAAAATTTCAAATATTCCGACACGCCCTTTATATCCCAAATTTCTACACTGATCACAACCTACGGCTTTTTTTACCTGAGATGCGTATTGGATTTCGGATGCATGTACACCCAATTGATTCAACTGTGTACGTAAGGCTTGTTCAGGTAAATTGGCAGGTGCAGAGCAATGTGGACACAAGCGACGCACCAGGCGTTGTGCAACAATCATTTCCACCGATGAGGTGATCAGAAATGGTTCAATCCCCATATCGACAAGACGTGTCAACCCACCTGCAGCATCATTTGTGTGCAGTGAACTTAATACTAAGTGTCCCGTCAAAGAAGCACGAATTGCAATATCGGCCGTCTCCTTATCGCGAATTTCACCAATCATGATAACATCCGGGTCTTGTCGTAAAATGTGCCGCAGTGCACTGGCAAAACTGAAACCAATTTCACCATGTACTTGCGACTGGTTAACGCCTTCAATTTCATATTCCACAGGATCTTCTACGGTAATTATACGTCGTTCCGGAGTTCTAATTCTACGGACGAAGGCACTGAGGGAAGTCGACTTGCCGGAACCTGTAGGTCCTGTAACCAAAATAATTCCATGGGGCTTACGGATATTGTGATCAATGATTTTTAAATCCCCGGAACTCAATCCCAGATCTTCCAAGGTGACAGGTCGACTTCCTTGACTTAAAAGACGTAAACTGATACTTTCTCCATACATCGTAGGCAAAGTAGACAGACGAATATCCAATTCAAAAGGTCCCGATGTAAAACGAATTCTTCCATCTTGAGGGCGACGTTTTTCGGAAATATTTAAACGGGCCATAATTTTCAAACGTGAAATGATGGCTGCTTGAAATTTTACCAAATTCTCCGGCAATTTAATGGGAACTAATTGACCATCGATACGATATCTTATTTGAATGGAGTTTTTTTGCGGTTCAAAGTGAATATCCGTTGCACGATCCGTGACCGCTTTGGCAATAATCTCATTCACAAAACGAATAATAGCAGCATCTTCGTCTTCTTCTACCTCCTCTTCATCCTCTGCCCGTAAACTCCCTTCTAGATCGCTGCCTGACAAACTGTCTGAGCCTACACCAAAATGTTGAATAATCGTATTGGCAACATTTTGAGCAACCGTTAAATGCCAGATGGCTTTACGTCCACACACGACTTCGATCCAACGGACCATGGATGTGTCGGGAGGCCAAACGGTAATTAAATGCAAGCTATCTATATTTAAATCATTCTGTATTTCAATGGGTAAACATTGATATTCGTGGATCAAACGTAGGGGTATTTGGGTAGTTGCATTACCGGCTATCTTGAAATTTTCTAAAAAATCGAGACCGTTTTCTTCCGCGACCCATTTACCTACAACGTTTGTTGAACGGTCTAACATTTCTGCCAAATAACCTAAGCGTTCATGTCTTGACAATTTTTGTAAAGCGAGCTTTTGAGATTCGTCTAACCGTTCTAACAACGATGGAATTTTAACCCTATGCTTTTGTAAATTCATGAAAATATACCCTCAATTTTGATATTTATCCTTCGCCATTCCAATCGCCATCTTCATCATCTACTCCAGAAGTTTCTTCCATTGTACCGCCACCTATCCCACCCACATGCGTTGCAGAAATTTTTCCATCGGTTGGCAATATCTCCATCTGTATTCGAACTAAGCCTTCCGACATTTCTAACACCAACAAAGATTTACTTTCATCGTAGGCATAAAACTGCACATGTAAATTAGGATCATTGTCTTCTCGTCGAGACGATATCCAAATCCCTTTGTGCGTATGAACATCCGTCAAGCCAAAATGGTAAACGCTGCCTTCCATTTTCATAACACTGTGCAATTGGTAATCAGCCGTCGTCAATGTCGATAAAGTGGAAACCGAATTTCCCCCCTGGCTAAAATAGGCAGGGATAAAAGGAGAATTTTTAATGAGTTCTTCGTACGCCCTGTTGGTAGTTGGACTCTGCTCTTTGCAGTCGTCCTCCGCATTCAACAAGCTATATGCACACAATACAAATGCAACGCATATTTTAAGTAATACGCTTCTTCCAAAACATACTTTTATTTTTAGGTCCATTGTTCAGGTTAATTACCGCGGATTTGTCTGTCATTTCGATATTTTACACGTTTGGTGCGCAATATAGGTCTAGTTTTTGTGCGATGTGCTTTACGCACCGTAGATTTAAAATGACTTTTTCTTGTTAATTGCTTTTGGGTGGAAGGTAACTTAACATCCGATTGCGCGGTTATATCACAACGATCAGTACTCGATTCAGTGGCCTGATGAGTACGAGTGCATGGGGACTTTATGCTGGCCCGTTTCCTCCGCTGTGACTTACGTGTCGTGGATTCAAAAGTACTATTTTTTGTTAACTTTCCATCCTCAAGGTACGCATTGATATCCGATTGCGTGGATGAATTTAAACGATCTATGTATTTTTTAGTGTCCTGTGTTGCATTGTCAACATCCGACAAAATATAAGGACGAATGAATATAATCAGTTCTTTTACTACTTCTTCTTTTACTTTTCCGGAAAATAAGGTATCGCCCAATAAAGGCAATTCTCCCAATAAGAACATACGCTTTTTGCGATCTACCACTTCTCTTTGTTTTAACCCTCCAAGGATGAGAATGTCTCCCGATTGAATGGATACGAACGACTTAGCTTCTCTTCGCATAATATGGGGCATGGAAAGGTTGTTGGCACCAATGGTTGTCGACTCTTGAGAAAAATTATCCACTTTCTGCGTGATCTCCAACTGCACAACACCTTTGGTTCCAATCAATGGTTTAACCGTTAATTCAATGCCTGCATCCACTTTTTCAATGGTACTGTTGGAAATATCGGCGGCCACATTGGCATCACTTTTTGTTTGTACACTGCTCAAATACGGACGCGTCTCAGAAATTTTAATCAAAGATTCTCTGGCATGTGTCGTCAACAAAGTGGGAGCCGACAAAATGGACACATTGGAATTTGTTTTTGCCGTATTTATAATTGTATCCAGAGTGAAATGTCCAAAAGTTAATGTGGAAATTCTAAATGGACTGTTATTGTTGTCCGAAGATAAAGCAGGCATTGTAACATTTCTCAAGGTATTTAGGTGTCCGTTATGATTGTACCCAAACGACTCTAAACCACTTACTTGTCCTTTGTTCAAATTAACTTCGGCAATGATAACTTCAATACGGACTTGCGGTAATACAACATCTAACTGTTCTATTAATTGCTGAATCTGGCGAATATCTGTGGGGGTACCATATACGACGACGGCATTAAGCCTTTCGTCACATTCTATACTTAGCTGTTTACTAAACTGAGCTACCTGGTCCTTCTGTGCAACAGTTGATCCGGTCTGTTCTGAAGGTAAATCCACTTTTTCCTGCTGACTTTGTTGCTGCACTAACTTTTTAACCAATTCTGTTAGCTCCTTACTTGAGCCGTGCTGAATTCTGAACACATGACTACGCGCTAAAGCCCCCACATTGACGTCCAAACGGTCCATAAAGCTTTGGATAATACCCTCATTCCCTATGGCAGTAACCACGATCAATTGGTTTGTTCTTGAATCGGCTTCAAAACTAGTATTCCCAAGTAAGTAACGTTTTAAAGCCCCTTTTTGCAAATCTTCAAACTTTTGCTTTAATTCTTTTGCACTCACATTTTTTACATCAAAAAACATGATTTTCTCCTGAACATCTCCAACTTTATCAATTTTTGAAAAAATGGTACCTAGCCTTTGCAAATTACTTAAGGAATCTGTAATCAGCAGTGCATTTGCTTTATCTAAAGTAACCACCGATGATACTACGGGTGTTAAAAATGAATGTACCATGCGCGCCGCCTCACGAGCCGTTAAATTGTTAAACGGAAATAAACAACTACATATTTCCTGACTGGCAGAATGAGATTGAAGCTGTTGAATATCAATAAGCTCTGGAGAGCTGCTCTTAGCTCGATTAACCGGGATAACTCTTAAATACTTGTCTCCCATAGGTGTTACGGCAATACCATTGGCGTTTAACACGCTTTTAATACTCGCAACCGCTTCTTGCCTGGTCAAGGGGTGCGGAACATTCAAATTGATGGAAACCTTTGGTAAATTATTTGCGACAATTAAAACGCGCCCCGTTAGTTTTTCCAACAAAGCTAAAACTTGCTGAACAGATTCTTCTACCAATGTAAGCGAATCAATTTTAGAATTGTGCTCCCCTGCATCCAGTGAAGTCTCCAAAACATCTTGCGGGCTCTCTACGGCGTCTTTAGAATTTACGGGCAATTTACCGTCTTCGGCGACGAGAGCACCTATATACAATACGCCTACTAAAAAAGTGCCGATGATAAATGGTTTCCATAGCTTCATCGTATGATTGTTTATTATCTTTTTCATTGTTGTAAATCCTTCAATTGTAGTGCAATCAGGTCAAAGTTAACCTCCAGCAAAGTTGGGTTGAAATTATTGGCACGTATTCTTACTTTTTCTAAACCAATGTAAGGTTTCATTGCATAAATTTCGTTCTCAAAATCCACCAAATCTTTTAAAGTAGCGTTTTCACAACGTAATTGTAGGGTGTGAGCATTAAAAATATCGCCTTGCCGTGTTTTGGGAGAGGTCATAGAATACGTTAATCGATTGTTGCGTGCCACTGTCTCCACTTGACCTGCCAGTTGTGTCCCGGAATAAGTTTTCTCCGGATCAATCCATGTTAAAATTTTTGTTAGATTGCTTTTAACGATAGCTTCGTTTTTTATCCAAAAATTAAAATGCTTTATTTTTGATTGAACCAGCCGCCAGTCTTGCCTGATTTTTTTAGCTCTGTGCATACAAGTCGTAAACCAAATGAAACTACAAAACCAAATAAAAATTAAGCAAAGTAACTTCTCTCGGCAGTTCAACTTAGTTAATAAACTTGAAAACTTTTCAATCATCTTCATGATGGACTGTCTAAAGCTAGAAATGAAGTCTTATTTTTTTCTTTGAAGTCGCAAAACAAAACAAATTTTGTACCTTGATACGTGGTTGTCATATTCTCTATCGTGACAGATTCAAAATACCCGCTTTTGTCCAATTGCTGACGATAAGTTTCGGCCGCGATGGCTGTTTCGGCCATTGCCTCCACGATAACATTGTGTAGATTGTCGACTGTAGCTGACAAAAAATAAATGGACTTAGGCCTCAAGTTATTTAGGATGCTCAATAATTCAAATGGACGAATTTCTTGTTCAACGGTACCTTGGATCTTGCGCACCAAAAAGTCTTTGCTTTCAATTGATAACGCCTTAGGTTGTAAACGATTTTTAGTGCTTTCTTTACACAACAGACATAGCCTTATTCCCATTAAACAAATTTCAAAAGAAAAGAGTAAAATTAAAAAAACGCATGCTGTACGAATTCCTGTCTGTGAAATCCGATCCATTTGACGTTGTCTTTTTAGAGACTTTATAAGTACTTTGTCACGAATATCTGCACTCCAGATAACGTCTGTACGTAAGGTCACATCACGCGTTTTTATGGAGCCGTCCAACAATTTATATTCCGCAACCAATTTAATGTCTCCGGAATATCCAACATTGGAACTGACAATTTTAACGCGTGTCAATTGATCACCAATTTCAATCTTGGATGCGGATAAACATTGTTGTATGTGTGTAAAATTAGCCTCCTCACTTTTATAAAAACCAAAAATTTTTTCTCCTACCAATACAGAAGCAAATTTATCTCCTGTAAAAATTTGTCCACCCTCTTGGGCAAGTAAAAATCCTAAGGCAAAATAAGGAACTGCGTGTAATCCATTCGGCAAATCTCCAATAACGCTCAATATTCGTTCCTTTAATCCAGCATACCATAGCACAGTATACCCACTTTTTTCGGTCTCTCGTTCGACAAATCCCCACAATAATTGATCCATGGGTAAAGGAGCAACTTCGACAATTGTATTGTACACCCACTCACTCAACTGTTTTTTGGGTAAGCGTTTTGGTATTTCAGCAGTCTGACAAAAAAACAAAGTATCGGGCAGCAAAGCAATTTCCCCAATTACATCCATGTTACGCATTGAATCATTGATGTTTTCCGGGTCTTCTGTTCTCATAAATTATATCAACTTTCCCATCTTCCTTCTTGCAACGTGACTAATTTCAATGTTCCCCCCCTTTGAATGTACTTTTCTTTACTATAGTTGTTTTTCCCCTTAGTTGTCAAGGATTTTGCCTGCTGTTTACTATCTTGTTTTTGCACAGGTATTTTGTTTACTTCAAAAACTGCCGTAAGTATGTAACTTACATCTGCGTGTAAAACTTCTATCTCCACTTTAAGAATACGAGCAGAAACACCCATAAATTTTTCTACAATATTGCGTTGAGTGTTATCTTTTTTTTCCTCCGAAGAACGTTGCTCTAACTTCAAATTTCCATGGCCGCGTTTATCAATTTCCGCAATACTTTTGTAATATTTACCCCGACCTTGTGCTTGTTCCGTTTTCCCCATAAAATTTTCGACCTGTTCTAGATCAATCGAAAAAATTTTACTTAAACACACCCAAACATCCTTTGGAGCCGTATTCACATTGATGGGAAGAGATCCTAATAAGGTCGTGCATTCCTTAAGGCGCTTTAACGCGTCATCACAAAAACTACCCTTATTAAAAAACCTCTTCTGAAAAGATTCAATCTCTGCAAGCTGTTGATAACCGTTTAGGCAAGTCGGTAAAAACATGCCTGGAGGTTCATTTCCATGAGGATCTTCAGAGGCGCTTTTATTTTCGCCACCAGTTTTCTTATCGGTTGTTTTTTCCTTTTGCAATAAAGTCCCAGGTAAGGTTCGATTTTCCATCAAAGTAACTTCCACTGGTTTGCGACGCAACCATTGTAAATAGGACTGCGCCAATACCTGACTATCCAAATAATCGCCGAACAGATTAAATAAATTTAACAACAATCTTTTATCGGGATTGTTGAGAGGAATTCTCCCCGATTCATCTTCAATATGCACTTTTAATTGGACACCCTTTGGAACTTTTATCTTAGATATGGAAATTATCTTGTTCCAACCTTGCAGGGGACTAAACAGATCTTTGTGAACCTCCAAAATTTCTTCCAAACCGGTCCACACAACGTTAAGTCCATTATAGGCGTGATGCTTCAAATCCGCGCTCCCTAACAATTGCGCATGTATCTTGATATCTTGCGTTAAATTTTTCAAGAAAACAACTACCAGAAAGGACAATAGCATCAACAATCCTAAGACCATCAACAAAATAGCCCCAGACATTGAGTCTCTCCATTGTGAGCGGTCCCTACAAAGCATGATTGTTGTGGCCATTTGGGGTAGCTGGCACGCTGGGTTTCGCCGACCGTGGCTCCTCTACTTGAAACATTTTTGCGTCTAACAAAGCAATAAAACGTTGCTCTTCACAATTATTTTTATTAAAAACTATGCGTATCCCATCAGGACATTGCCCTAAAGACTTGCCTTGATTTTCGTAGGATTTTCTTAGAGCGTCTGTCCATCTTTTAAAAGACCAGGTGCCTTTGTCTAAATCCCAGTACCCACATTGTAACTCCTTTACACAGTCGCTCAAAATACATCGATAGGTGACTACCGTTGAATCTTCTTCAACGCCTATCCCAAATCGCTTTTGTTTTAGGAGTCGCTCTTGCCATAACAGTATTAACTGGTGTTCTGTATGACATAAAGCAATGGAACATGGACTGCAGCCCGACGATAAAAATAAAAAAGGCTGACGTAGTTGCTTCGTCAATCCAAATGCCGCATTCCTACCGATTCCTTCGGATTTTACTTTCCCAACCGTAAACGACTGGCCTTTGCATCCATCTTTATCGATTAAAGATGTCATCGCATTGAGATGTGTGGATAAAAAATGCGTACAATAATCTATGTGTTCTAAAAATGCTTTTCTATCTCCATTTTCTTCCCACACTTGAACAAAAGTTACAAAAAGTGTCATAACCGTCGACAAAATTAATCCGCCTAACCCAAGTGCTAAAATAACTTCCAATAAAGTAAAACCATTACACCGTTGATTCGCTTCAATTCCCCTGCAGTTCTTCTTCATTTTCGTCGAATCTTTTTTCATGCGATTTTCTCAATTGTAACCGCTCAGATTGAGTTATCCAGTCTTTACGACGTACCCCAAAATTATATTTGCAGTCTTCATTTTGGATACTTACTTCGATATTGTACAAACCTAAATAGGGGGTCAATTGCACGTTTCCTTGCCATTGTATTGGATCTGTACAATCGGGTAAATGAAAAGCGTGGTTGCTCGACACTTGCCCCCGTTTTATTTTGCTCAACGTATAGCGAATTGTGTCCAATGCCAAACACCGTGAATCACCTTGCGTAAGGGCATGTTTACAAATAAGACCGTTTACAAAACTCTGCGATAGCATCAATACCGAAACCGCAAACAACGCTAAAGCAATCACCACTTCGATCAATGTAAAAGCGCTTCGATGGCAAGCAGTGCTAGACTTCAACACCGATAAGTCCTCCTGTCAGTGCATCCACGTGAAAAAACTCTGTAATGCCCTTCCACGTAATCTTAACATAGGCATTCTCAAAATATCCATACTGCGAAATTTTTAGGTAATTCAATTGCGTGTGCATTAATCGAGACTGACCGTTGCTTGCATATTCTCCTTGATAAAACTCAAATGTCACCTGTTTAACGTCCAATTCTTTAGGGAACTTCGTCAATTCTACAATAGACGCATTGGTATCCTCGACTTGAAAACCTTCATGGGTACAAGCGAGAAGTAAATTTTCATGCCGCTGCGAAGCCAACACACGCATGCTTTGTATCCTGCGATTTAGGAGCCATATTGGATTGTGTTTATAACCAGAAAAAGCTGACTGGACTTGGTTGAAATGCGATATGGACAAACTTGATATTAGCCCAAATAAAGCCAATACCAACAGCAATTCTATAAGTGTAAATCCATACCTATTTACATTATCCATACTTCAAGCGACTGAAGTCTTTAATCTTCCGAGGTATTCTTCCAATTCCCAATGTCGTCCCCATCACCGCTTTGACCTCCGGGGCCCATAGACCAGACATCGTAACCATTCTTATTTTTAGAACCTGGGTAACGGTATTGGTAAGGATTACCCCATGGATCAATCAAATCGTCTTTACTTTTAACATAAGGACCTTGCCAACGCCCTGCCTTTCCCGAAGGTGCCTTCAGCAAAGCATCCAAGCCCTCTTCCGTAGACGGATAATTACCAATGTGTGCTCGATAAGCCATCAAAGGAACATCGATCACTTTGGATACAAATAAGCCGGCGACCTTTTTCTGTCCACCTCCAAAAATAGATTCAGAATTAACGACTATCAAACCCAAGATCATCCCCATTAAGGCGAGGGCAATTAAAATTTCAATTAAGGAAAATCCAGACCTTTTATCCCTATTAATTTCTACCATGTTTCTATTATGCAATATATCATTTCAAGGTTCAATCTTTTTTATTGGATTTCAATTACAAGAAAATTGTTTCATACATTCGCCGCCATAATTTTTATATTACATCCCTTCACAACATCTCCTTTTATGATTTCCCACTTGAGTGTTTGGTACCAACAATGAACGGTTGCGTTCATCGTATAAAGGTAGATTTTTTTGAATGCAAGATTTTTCACCTGCTGTTTCACGTATTCAATTAGATTTTCTCCAATTTCTGTCGACGATCTTGTTCAATGACAAATAAATTGGAATTTGCAAGATAACCTATTTTCATTTTATTGTCCATGGTTACCTGCTGCATAAACTTTTTAATATAATCTCGTGTAGGCGCTCCTTTTGTTAGCCTCATACAAAATAATGCTTCCTACAAATTTTTAAATGGCCATCCTATTTTTTAAAGTCCGATCTTTTCGTTTCACATGCACAAACAATATTTTAGGTTGAAGGAATCTATGTATGGCTGATTGCATGAGAACTTATTATAAACTTGAAATTCAATAAAACTTTTCTTATTTAATCATACCATTAAACCCGGTGAAAAGTTTTAATCAGTGGATTTTTTTAACTTACAGGTATTGGCTTAGTCTCAAAAGACAAAGTACCCCTATGATGTGGTTAAATCCAATCATATTACTTATTCTAAGCTTGCTCGGTATTGCCTTCATGTATGCCATACAAAATGGGAGTGCGACGCATTTGAAATGGAAATCACAGATTATTTGGTTATGCTTAGGGTGCGGTGTTTACCAAATAACGGCAAATTTTAACTACAAAATTTTTCTACAAAACGCCCACTGGTTATACGTACTCTCTATCTTCTGTTTATTACTATTATGGACCCCATTGGGACAAACTTTGGGAGGCAGTCGGCGTTGGTTAAATATTTGCGGTTTAGGTATTCAACCTTCCGATCTCAGCAAGATTGCAACGCTACTCTTTGTTGCAAGTCTATTAACCCGAACGCGCATGTCTTCTTTTTTCGAATCTTTACATACCCTTTTAAAAATAGCCATTATTAGCGGGTTATCTTTTTTTTTAATTTTTATTCAACCCGACTTAGGATCAGCCATGGTGCTGCCCTTCATCATCTTTGCCTTATTGTTTGTCTCAAAATTATCACTCCGGTTTTTCATTGTTATTTTGGGTATTTCACTGCTCGGTCTTGCCGTTATTGCTTTGGATACCTATGCTTACTACCAGCAAATCAAAGCAGATAAAAGTAGCGCACATTTTTGCATAAAACCATTTCTACCTCTCCGTGACTATCAACGTAAGCGTATTTTAGCGTTTGCAATTCCGACAAGCATTGATCCTCATGGTGTACACATTGGTTGGCATTTGAAACAATCTTTAATTGCCATTGGGTCAGGCGGTATTTGGGGTAAAGGATGGACAAGAAATACGCAAGCACAGTTGGGGTATCTCCCTAAAGCAGCCTCTCTAAACGATTTTATTTTTTCCGTTCTCGCAGAAGAAACTGGATTAATAGGTTCGTTGTGCGTCCTCATCTTATACATGATTTTGATTTTGAACACATTTCGTATTGCCACCTTGGCAAAAGATCGTTTTGGTTGTTATTTATCTGTGGGTGTTGCAATTTTATTGCTCACGCACGTTTGGATTAACATTGGCATGACGCTCGGCATCATGCCCATTACGGGATTACCTTTACCATTTTTAAGTTACGGAGGTTCTTTTATGCTGGTTTGCTTTTTTAGTCAAGGATTGGTACAAAGTGTATACCGGTTTAGATTTGCCGAATGAACTTTCGTTACTTACTCAAGGACAATATATAAAAATGACAGATTTTAAACGTAAAAAACAAACCGAAGGTATTAAATTAATACCTAGAAAAGAACAAGACGGCCCTCAAGTTAACCACATAACCCTTCAAGAAGCGGCCACTGCACGTGCTAAGGATCAAAGTTTTTTTCAGAGAATACTCAATTTATTTAAAAAAGATAAACACTATTCTGAAATAATTATCAACAGCGTCCTTCCCGAAAAGAGAGTTGCCGTGCTACGCGATGGAATTTTGGAAAATTTAGATGTTGAGTCCAAAAATACCCAGCATATGGTAGGGGCCGTTTTCAAAGGCAAGATTCAAAATTTAGAACCCGGATTAAAAGCAGCGTTTGTCGATGTTGGCCAAGATAAGAATGCATTTTTACACTATTGGGACATTTTACCCCTTGTCAATGGTGAAGGTTTTAACGAAAACGACCGTGATGAAGGTGTAGAAGTTATTCATAGAAATACGGACATTCATAAACCTAAAGTCGCTTTACAAGATATTCCACAAATGTTTCCCATTGGATCCGAAATCATGATCCAAATTACCAAAAGCCAAATCGGTACCAAAGGCCCTCGTACAACAACAAACATTTCATTAGCGGGCCGTTACCTTGTACTAACCCCTTATTCCAATCAATGCGGAATTTCTAGAAAAATAGAAGATGCCAAAGAACGCGAACGCTTGAAAAAAATCCTAAAAAAACTGGCTTTACCGATGGGCATGGGCGTTATTTTTAGAACGGCAAGTTCCGGTAACTCCATTAAACAATTTACGCGTGATCTGCAATTTTTACTGGAAGTTTGGCAAAATATTCAATCGAAAGCCAGCACCTCACAAAATCCCTGCTTATTGTACCATGAACCCAGTTTAATTGAACGTACCGTGAGAGATTTCCTTACGGAAAACGTTGATCGCATCCTCATCGATAATGAGCAGGATCATCGCCTCATTACAGATCTCGTAAAAAAAATTGCTCCCAATATTCAAAATAAAATTGTCTTGTTTAAGGAACCTATTCCCATTTTTGACCGTTTCAACATCGAATCACAGATTGAACAAGTGCTTTCAAGTCGTGTACCTTTGCCTTCTGGGGGAGAAATCATCATCCAAGAAACCGAAGCGCTCACTTCCATCGACGTGAATACTTCTTCCCATCGCAGCATAGACAATGAAGCTGCTCATTTTATTGTTCAGGCAAACATTGAAGCTGCCAGAGAAGTTGCCAGGCAAGTGCGGTTACGCAATATTGGAGGGCTCATTATCGTCGATTTTATCGACATGAAGCACAGCAAAGATAGGCATTTTTTGCATCAATTTGTACAACAAGAATTTGCGCAAGATAAGGCAAAAGTAAATATTCTTCCCATTTCTGCATTGGGCGTTATGCAGATTTCAAGACAGCGACACAAGGAAAGTTTTTTAAGTCGACTACATTTTCGCTGTCCCTATTGCAATGGCGCAGGAACGTTAAGGTCGATGCATCACTTGGCTATGCGTATCCAACGAGAAATTTTCAGTAGGATTTCAGGAATAAAAAATGAAACAACGCGTAAAGCTTTCAAAATTTATACGCATCCAAACTTATTGCAGTACATACAATGTGAGTGTAAATCTGAATTTGATGAACTCGAGAAAACGTTCGATTTAACTTTACAATTTTTTTCTGACGAAAATTTGCATCTAGAATCTTATAAAATCGAAAAATAAAACGGATTTTTTAACATTTACAAAATTGTAGTAATCATTTATACTAAACCAGATGAAAATAAGGATTGGAATTAATGGGTTCGGTCGTATTGGCCGTTTAGTTTTTCGTGCGATTGCCGATAAAAATCTTCTTAAAAAAGATTTCGAAGTGGTTGCCATTAACGATTTGGTAGGAGCCGATAATCTTGCCTACTTACTGAAGTACGATTCCACGCAAGGCAAGTTTCATGGAACCGTCGAATCTAAAGGTGAGGATACTTTGATCGTAAATGGACAAAACATTCAGTGTTTGGCCATCAAGGAAGGACCTGCTGCATTACCTTGGAAAAAATTGGGCGTCGATATCGTCATTGAATCGACGGGACTATTCACCAGTGACGAAAAAGCACAAGGACACTTAACTGCGGGAGCAAGAAAAGTTTTGATCACCGCACCCGCTAAAGGAGACAAAGTGCGTACCATCGTTGTGGGAGTTAACGATCAAGAACTTAAAAAATCGGATAACATTATTTCAAACGCTTCGTGCACAACGAACTGCTTAGCTCCCATCACCAAGGTTGTATTGGAAAATTTTGGCATCGAGGAAGGTTTGATGACCACCGTACACAGTTACACGGCGACACAAAAGACGGTGGATGGTCCTTCCAAGAAAGACTGGAAAGGTGGACGTACGGCAGCCATCAATATTATACCTTCAACGACAGGGGCTGCTAAGGCTGTAGGATTGGTGTTACCTGCAGTAAAAGGTAAATTGACCGGCATGTCCTTCCGAGTACCCACACCGACCGTTTCCGTCGTTGATTTGACGGTTAAAACGGTCAAAAGTACTTCGTACGCTGAAATTTGTTCAAAAATGAAGGAAGCGGCCAACGGTCTTCTAAAAGGCATCTTGGCTTACACGGAAGATGAGGTTGTTTCCAGTGACTTCATCCATGACGAACATTCCTCTATTTTCGATGCAGGATCAGGTATTGAACTAAATGATAAATTTTTTAAACTTGTTAGCTGGTACGATAACGAATGGGGATACAGTAATCGCTGCGTCGATGTACTTCAAAAATTGGCGCAACTCCTCTAAATTTAGGAAAGCGTTAAAGTAATACCACCGAGGACACGGTCTACTTGAATGTGGTAGAGGGGTACATTTTTTATTGACGTCCACGGAGATGGCGTGGAAATGGACGGCCTATGAAACAACATTTAATAAGCTATCAGTCCTTTTACCACGGGAATTATAAATGGCGTATCAGTGTACGGTCTATCCGAAGATGGCTTGCGTGGGACATCTTTTTGAGGGAACTCCGTTCTATAAAAGGTAGCGAAGGAAGCTTCTGTACGGCATCCAGAGAAAAGGTTAGCAACATGCCATGCATACACGGTTCAAGACCTATTTTTAGGGATCGTGAAACAATCCTGTGTGCTGGGGACATTTTGGAGTTAGAGACACTCAAGATAGAAAACCTTTCGTCGTCGGTCGCCACTGTTCGACTGGAAAAACCAATCCGTGTTGTCATTAGGGATAATGAGAATCGGGCGAATGATATGCACCTATGGAGATCCATGGTCCATTTATGCCGGAACAGGGAGAGTTTAAAGTCACAGGTAATTTTTACGGATGATTCCGTTCCCATTACACTCTCCACATGCCCAGTCCTGGGAAAAGTAGTAAGTCATTGGAGTCAGGCTTAAGAAGATGTTATGTACCCTTCTTCGCACTCCACAGGGTAGGCTTGTGCCCCAAGGGTTGTGCGGTCATCAACGTGAACGGTCCATGCGTGAAATTGTTCCAGGACGTCTACCGTTGGGTCTGAACTCAGCGAAGGCGTATGATGGTAACGGCAATGGCCCCTTATCAGAGGCAATTAGAGGTCCCATTGGTGAGATAATTGCATGGTTTATAAATGCAATAACATATATTATGCCTTTGTAGAAAACCGCATTGAAATTTATATGGAAGGTTCCACAACTGAGCGTATACGAACCACCTGAAGCCCATCTACTCACTTTTACAATATCCTTCTTGGCAAACTCACATTGCGCTCAAAACTGTTTTTCCTAGAGAGCTTATGCCCTTCGAAGTTCTATCTGTGTAGCGTATGGGCTCACTTATGTCCACACACCTCTTGGTTCGACAAGAATTCTTGTTATTCTTCTATTTCTAACCTTGCAACATTGTAATTGGATGAACAGGTGTGTGAATGAATCCAACCCTGGGTGAAAAATCAAACAAAACTACTGTCGATTGGCATTTCCCATTATCAAGAACGTTCGTACCGGAAGCAAAGGTGCAAAATCAGATTTTTGAAAACTTTAAAAGGGGAACGCAACGTGACAGTAAATAGAAGGTACACGTGTTACAAATATTTGAGGTATGTAATGTAAAAGCAACCCACGGCCCGTGGTTCTTAGGCTCAATGGGTCTTACAGGTCGCTCGAGAGCTGACCTGAATCTCGGCGTCCTCGATATTCAAAAAAAACGAAGTATAGCAGCCTAATTGATGCCACGCTAAGGATCCCCAAAACACACTTGCCCAAAAAGTACCGCAAAACCATCCAAAACCAGCAACGAATACAATGACTACGCCCACAAACATAAGATTAAAAGTATATCCAATCCATTGTTTATCTAGATTTTTTGTCCGATGAAGTAACGCGGCGACACAACCCTATTGTCTGTCTCAAGATATCTATTCCCGTGGATGTACCCGAGAAGCGATGATTGTTCAAAAAAGAGTTCAACGTGGTAATAGAAGGTATGTGTGTTACAAGTATATCGGGCGACCCAAATGGACTTTTTAATCCTCGTATTACGCCAGGAATCGCATGTCTCGGTGGCACCACCCCAAAAAATGCCCATGACCTTTGCCAAAGCCCATCTTCTCCCCGACAACGCCGGCTATACTTCCTAAAAGTTTCGGTGTTATTTTTTTGACATGCGAACAGACGCCGGGATTTAGGCCCTTTCATCGGTATTTTACCTCAAAAAACTGCAGGGCATTCCAATCGGTAGATACTCTGTACCCACTTTTTTTACTTCCACCAAAATATCATACCCTACCGACTCAAGATTTAATTCACCCATGGGAAAGTCCTCCGGCTCTTCCCATGGGTTTCTATCACCTCTCACTGAATACTGTTGTGATGGTTATAAAATTCAAATCTGTGCAAGCTTTGCTTTCTGGAAAGACTAACGCTTTGAGAATTGGAATCGCTTACGAGCTCCTACTTGTCCTGGTTTCTTTCGCTCTTTACTACGAGGGTCACGCGTCAACAAACCTTCCTTTTTAAGTACTGAGCGCCATTCTGGGTTCATTTTTTCCAATGCGCGTGCCAAGCCTAGCGCAATGGCTTGCATTTGACCCATTTCACCACCACCTCGCGTGTAGGTACGGAAACTGATATTTTCTTCAGCATCCACCACACGTAAGGGTTTTATCAGTAAGGCATTGGCACTATCAGGCAATTTGGAACGTACCACTTCTTTGCCATTTATAAACCATTGTCCCTTACCTTTGGAAATACGAACACGCGCAACAGACGTTTTTCTACGCCCTACGGCCACAAATTCTTCAACTTTTTCCCGCGCCATAAAATTTTCCTTTATTTTTCAAATAAAACCGGCGATTGAGCCGTATGCGGGTGATTTTCACCGGCGTACACTTTTAATTTTTTTAACATTTGGTCCGCTAATTTATTTTTGGGTAACATGCCACGTACCGCGTGCATCAAAATAAATGCTGGCTTTTTTTGACGTACCTCGGCTAACGTACGTACGCGTAAACCGCTTTGATAGCCTGAATAGGAAGCATAAGTTTTATCCGTTTCTTTGCGACCTGTAACACGTACATGTTCAGCATTTACAACAACGACAAAATCCCCAGTGTCCGTATGAGGTGTATAAGCAACCTTTGTGCGACCTCTCAACAAATTGGCAATTTGTACGGCCAAGCGGCCTAAAATCTTTCCCTTCGCATCAATCAAATGCCATTTGTGATCAATTGCTTCAGCCTGGTTTACGAGTGTTGTTTTCATTCAAAAAATTATTTTCTTCTATTTATCCAATAGCAACTGGCAAAACAAATCCCTTGTCAAGCCTTTATCGTCGACATTGTGTACATAGTGACAATGAATACCTTGGTAAAGCAAAAAAACGCTACCAATTTTAAAAAAATTCGGAGAGAACAATTGTCTTGTTCTCCCTTGTAACTTACGCAATGGTAATAGAGTCGTTCAAATAGACATCTTGGACGGTATGCAACAATTCCACACCTTCTTTAAAAGGTTTTTGAAACGCCTTACGACCTAAGATTAATCCCATACCGCCGGCGCGTTTATTGGTAATGGCGGTGGCAATGGCATCTCCAAAATCGTTTTTCCCCGAAGCGCCTCCGGAATTAATCAATCCGATGCGACCCATGTAGCCATTGACCACCTGATAACGTGTCAAGTCAATGGGATGATCGGTCGTCAATGCCGTGTAAACTTTTTCGTGCGTCTTACCAAATTTAGGTAAAGATTTAAAACCGCCATTACTGGTGGGTAATTTTTGTTTTACGATGTCGGCACCAATCGTTGCACCTAGATGATTGGCTTGTCCTGTTAAATCGGCACTTTCGTGATAATCTTTATCCGATTTAAATGAAGGGTTACGTAAATAGCACCACAAAATGGTTGCCATGCCCAACGTGTGTGCCTGTTCAAAAACCAAACTTGTTTCTTCAATTTGACGATTGGATTCCTCGGAACCAAAATAGATGGTAGCTCCAACAGCAACAGCTCCCATAGCTGCAGCCTGTTCCACTTGCCCAAAATAAATTTGATCAAACGTATTGGGGTAAGTTAACAACTCGTTGTGATTTAGTTTTACAATAAAAGGAATTTTGTGGGCAAACTTACGCGAAACACACGACAAGACTCCCAAGGTGGAAGCGACTCCGTTGCATCCACCCTCTATGGCCAAGCGTACAATGTTTTCTGGATCGAAATAATCTGGATTAGGTGCAAAACTGGCACCCGCAGAATGTTCTACCCCTTGATCAACGGGTAAAATTGATACGTATCCCGTATTGGCCAATCGTCCGTGTCCCAGCAGGCGACTTAAGCTACCCAAGACGCAATTGGAACGGTCGCTCGAAATGAATATCTGATCGATAAAATTGGGATTGGGTAAATGTAATTTATCTTTCGCCACCGTTTTACAAACGTGTTGCAATAAATAACCTTTATCTTCCTCTAAGAAACGTTGAATGTGTTTATTCATGATAATGAAGTATAATGGAAGTTTCAAATTTACACAACATTTTCATACAAAAATTTAGGTTCTCCACTAACAATAAAAATCCTTGACTTGAAGAATTTTCCAACGGTAGCATTCCTTCATGCATTGGATCGATAGTATCATTATAGTCGCCTTTTTAGGGGTGACCTTATGGATTGGATTTGCATCCGGACATGGTATTCAATCGTTCAAAGAATACGCAACTGGTAACCGTAACTTCTCCGACTTTGCCATC
Source organism: Puniceicoccales bacterium (assembly GCA_031283895.1). Lineage (GTDB taxonomy): Bacteria > Verrucomicrobiota > Verrucomicrobiia > Opitutales > UBA9783 > CABUVL01. The sequence goes on from JAITAV010000011.1 coordinate 42,434, forward strand.
TTCTGCACCGTGACAGCTACGGCGATTGGAGGAAGCGCAACGATCGGGGTTGTGGGTAGATTTTACGACGTGGGTATCGTTCACATTTTAGCTCCGTTGGGATTACCTATTGCATTTATGATAATGGCCTTTTTGATTATGCCAAGAATGAAAAAATACTATGGGTGTAATTCTGTTGGCGATATTGTCGAAATTAGTTACGGCTTACCCGGAAAATACATCATTGGCGTTGTCAGTTTCATCCTTATGTTACTTGCTTCTCTTGCGCAAATCGAAGCTATGGGTCTTGTTATCAACAAATTAATATCCATTCCTTACATACAAAGTGTTTTACTATCTTCGATAATATTATTTATTTACACGGGGAAAGGAGGCATTAAAGCCGTTACATTCACAGATGTTTTACAATTTATTATCTTAGCTGTAGCTATTCCACTTATATTTGGAGTTGGCATTCAAAAATTGGGTGGTTTTGAACATTTTGTTCAGACAATGCCTTCCGAATGTTGGCGTGTTACGCCGGAAGGATTAAAGCGTTATTTACCTTTATTCTTTGTTTTTTCTTTACCTACACTCGCACCTATGTTTATCCAACGTTTACTGTCGACGAGAACGGTAAGGCAAGGTGTTTGCGCCTTCACAAGTGCCGGCCTTTTTTATTTTTTTCTTATATTTTTTTTAATAGGCATCGGTGTTCTGGCTAAAATTTTGTACCCCAATTTAATAAATGCCGACCAAGCAGTTCCAATGCTGGTTCGAGATTTGATGCCTACGGGCATTAAGGGGTTTGTTCTGGCAGGTTTTCTCGCAATTTTAATGTCTACCGCCGACTCTTCTCTCAATGCGGCGAGTATTGTATTGGCCAACGACTTATTGTTCCCACACTTCGGAAATCTTTCTGAAAAACAAAAATTGAACTTTGTTCGCAGTTTAACTTACATGTTAGGTTTGGTATGCATTTTAGTTGCTCTATCATACAATATTCTTTTTGAAATCGAAGTCATATATAATACTTTGTCGTTGAGTACTTCCCTTATCCCTTTATATTTCTGCGTATTTAACCGAAAAATTAATGTACGACACTGTTTTAAATGTATCATTATCGGTCTAACGGTAACTATCCTATGGCAATATTTTTTAAAACCGATCTTTAATATAGACGGTACCTTCCCTGGCTTTTTGGCTCACCTTGTGTGTTTTACGTTTTTCTACTTCAAAGATGGCCGCCAGAAAATTTTTCAAAACATACAAAATGAAGGTTTATTCCAAACATTATCCAACGAAACACGGCAACGTAAACCTCAATCCGATTATAATACCAATACTCAACAAAATATCCTTTTAGGTATTTTTCTGCTGGTTGTGCAAATCTTTCCAATCCTATTCATGCAAATGCCGCCCGCATCTATGAAAGTTGGCTTCACGCTTATTAATGGAAGCACGGCTATTTTACTCATTTTCAGCAATCAATTTCCTAATTTTTATAAAAAATACTTCGTCATTGTTAAAAGTTTGGCATTATTCTTATGCCTGCCCGTAACATCCATTTACTTAATATTTTTCGCAGAAAACGGTTGTTTACACATCGCAAACTTTGGATTATCCATTCTACTCATAAATCTATTGAATGAAGAGCGTTCACTCAAAATAAGTTTATTTTTAAGCATTGTGATGACTATTTTGGTTGCCTGTAGCTGTTTTCTGTCCGGACAACCTTTCACAAGTCCAACCCAGATACATGGCTTTCATCTTTTGTATATAATCGGATTTAGCACTGTACTACTGGCAATTTGGGTCAGGAGGAACAGTTGTATTGTAAAAAACATGTCTGCGCGTTTTATTATGCATGATTTAACGGCACCACTCTTAATTCAAAGGATGATTATGAGTAAAAATCCATCGGATTCGTGGTCACACAAAGAAAAATCATTGCTTTTAAGGAGTATGAACGAAGCCGCGCACATCATCGATTCTATTGCCATTCGGCATCCCGTATTGAATGAGGAAAATCTTAACATATTGATAGAACATGCGATCGAACAAGAACAGTTTGTATATAAAAGTTTAAAAATAGATTTTAAAGCATCGCAAACCTTCAAACTACGTGTGGATCCATTTTTATTTCAACGGGTTGTAAAAAATCTTATTCATACCTGCATTCCTGCTCTTCCGGATGAACCTCAGGCTATGCTTACCATTCGCCTTTTTGAAAACGCAAACCAACAAATTTCTCTTACGCTTGGCGATGGCTTAATCTCTACCAAACTCGATCGTATCATTCAAACCCAGATAGATGACAGCAAGTCCTACAACATAGGTATTCACTTTCAAGAACTGCAAAAAATTGTTTTTCGTTGGCAGGCAAAACTTTCTATCCTAGAACAAACGAAGGGTATCAGTATTTGCCAAATACAATTTGAGCCAACGAGCCAAAATTAAACAAATTTTGAAGGTTTGCTTACAACAAAGGTGAAATGAGTACGACGTATTCTCCTCGAGGGGTACTTGTAAAAACCGTCTGAACGAGTTGAGCAATTGTCCCCCGATACAAAGTCTCGTTCAGTTTTGTCAATTCACGCGCCACAAAGATTTCCCTTTGCGGTTCCAGGGTCTTTTGTAAGCATTCAAACAAGCTCAACATTCTATGTGGAGATTCGTATAGAATGAGCGTTTCCGACGCATGGCGATAAGATTCAAGGATTTTTTGCTTGTGACTTTTTTTTAGTGGCAAAAATCCTAAAAACAAAAAACGATCGCTTGGAAAACCGGCAACACTTAAGCTTGCAATCGCTGCACTGGGCCCAGGAATTGGAACAATGGGAATATTTTCATGATGGCATAGCCGAAGTACTCGAAAGCCAGGGTCGCTGACGGTAGGCGTTCCCGCGTCACTCACCAGTGCAACCGAAAACCCACTTTGCAGTTTTTGCAGCAAATGTTGTGCGCTCTGCGTCTCTCCGGCATCTCGATAGGTAAACAACTTTTTACCTTTTATTTGTAGATGCGTCAGTAATTTTCGAGTCATATTCGGAGTTTCGCAAGCAATGCAGTCGCACGTTTGCAATATACCAATGGCTCGCAACGTTAAATCGCTTAAATTGCCAATGGGTGTTGCCACAACATAGAGCGTACCCTTTTGCGCGCGATGCTTTTCACACAATGCTTGTAAAATATCCACGTCCATTAGCATTAAAAGAAATACAATCGGTGTAAAACATTTTATGGAAGTGAAACATCAGGAAATGCTTGACGTAGATTCGAATCTGACGACAATGAACACCATTATTTTAAAGAAGATTTCTACGTTAAAACATTGTGGATGTAACGTGAAATCACATAAACATAGCTAAAACGGTGATTCGATTCTTAACTTCGATTCTAAACATTATCCCGGAGGGAATTCAGTACAAAATTTGCAAAATTTTGGGCAATTTATTGTTTTATCTATTTCCTCCGAGACGTAGCGTTATTTTAAACAATTTATTCAATGTTTTCCCTCAAAAAACGGCGGCTTGGCGCAAACACTTGGCAAAAGTAAACTGCCAACGATGGGTAGAAACCGCATGGGCTTTTCTTGTTTCAAGTTACTGGTCGCAACAAAAGATCGGGCAACACGTTACCGTAAGTCCAGCTTTAGAAAGTTGGATAAAACATTTTTTACAAAAACCGCGCCCCTGTGTTGTACTGGTTCCTCATTTAAATTTGATGGAGACAACTGCATGGTTACCGGCTGTTTTTTCTCAAAAAATTGAGATTGGTGCCATTTATCGCCCATTTCGAAATAAACACTTTGAAAACTGGATAAAACAAACGCGCGAGCGTTTTAATCTACAACTCATTTCTCGCAAACGAGGTGTACTACCGTTGGAAAGAATTCTTAAACACAACGGCATTGTGGGTATCCTTTTCGATCAATCGGCGGGGGATACCGGCATCTTAACCACGTTTTTTGGGAAATTGGCCTCTTCTACGGACCTACCGGGACGTCTTGTCGAAAAATTCAACACGGATGTTGTCGCCATCTACTTAAGAAGAACCGGATTTATCCGAGGCGAATTTTGCATTGAAACCATTATCAGTGAAAAGAAGGCACTCGACGTCACGTTTGCGGCCAATCGGTGGCTTGAGAAAAAGCTGGTAGACGATGCGTTTTTTTACGAAAATTGGCTTTGGATGCACAGGCGTTGGAAAACGCAATGCGAGCCATCAAAACGTTTCTGTATTACCCAAAAGCGTAATTGCCTTCAGGCCACTATGGATTTTTACAAACGGGATCGTATGCCTCGGGAAACACGTGTCTGGATACGCATGCCCAATTGGTTAGGAGATTGCATCATGACCTACCCTATTCTGTGTGCATTGAGAAAAGCACGTCCTGATTTCTCTATCCACTTGGTTGCGCAAAAGTTTATGGCACCTTGGTTACAGCGACACTTTCCGATAGATCACATCCACATATTGCCTCAAAGAAAATATGTGGCCTATTTTAAAGCGTTTAGACAGTTAAGGACACAATATCCGGAAACTTGGATTAATTTTCCAAATTCGATGCGAAGCGATTTGGAAAGTTTCTGTGCTGGAGCATCGCAAAGATTTGGACTACGTAGGAAAATGTGTCGTCCACTCTTAACGCATACATGGAAGCCCACACTCCCTGTGCAATGCCATCAGACCGAACTATGGTATCAATTTTTTCAAAATTTTGGACTGCAAGAATCCATTTTTCGCGCTCCAATGGCTGTGACAATGGTTGAGAATACAAGCTGCGAGGGACCGTTTACGATGGGATGTTTTTGTGGTTCATCCAATACGCCTAGTAAACGGTGGGATGTGACTTATTGGCAAAGACTCATAGGGGACTTGCTGAAAACGTATACGTCTTTGAGGTGTATTTTGTTGGGGAGTCAAGGGGATTACAAAATCTGCATGCAGGTAGCTGCGGGGCTACCCAGAGATTTGGTACGGAATTTGGCGGGGAAAACCGATTTGTTGAGCTTGGAGCAGATACTGTTGCGGATGCGCTTTGTGATTGCCAACGACTCGGGTGGCATGCATTTGGCAAACGCTCTGGGCGTACCTACGGTGGGTTTGTTTGCCAGGACGCAGCCTCAATGGAGTGGCCCGTACTTCGATGCTCCCAAATGCATTGTTCAAGGAACCTCTGCGTCCATGGAATCTCTGGACCCCTACGTTGTCTACCACCGCATCGTATCCTGGCTTCCAACATTAGAACCATCCTTGGAAGGAAAATGAGGCATGCCTGCGAACTTTGGCCTTCAGGAACCGATTTCTCGAACCTCTATTGTGATGATAATCTCTGGGAGATATAGGGTATGAGAGCCCATTTTATCCCTAAAAACCTCCATAACTCCCTCAACTGCGGACTTTGCATTTTTAAAGTCCACACACGAGAAGAAAATTTGGAAATACAAAATTTTTCTTTGCTTCAGTCCCTTGGAAATCAAGACTTTTTTAAGGTAAGTCATCGTCGGAAGGAAATGAGACGTATAATTGCTTAACAGTATTCCGTCGTAAACCTTGTTGCTCATGGGTTTTGCAAAGGTATATTATATACCTACAATCTTAATTTGATATAGCAGGTGGATGGATTTTTCTTGATATCCATAAACATAATGAAATGATAAATAATATTATGAAACAACATTTTATAAAAAACTAACCAATATCAGTCTTTACATAGCGGGAATGACAAATGGCGTGTTTTTGTGCGCAGCACCCATAGTCCCCTGTTTGGGACATCTTTTTGATGGGACTCTGTTTTTTAAAGATGATCAAGGAGGCTATTGTACGGAGTCCGGAACGAAGGTCATAAACGTGAACTCATCCTGGCTTAAGGAGTCTTATACTTATTTTACTCATTTTACGAATAAAGATCGTGTCTCCATAACCATATATTGCGGGTCACGCAATGAAATTTTAGATGAGCAAGGTGAGCAACTCCCCATCATCGGCTATTCTTGTATGGGTAAAACACCCGTCTTTTCGCATAAGGCGAGTGGTCTGTACCTCTTTGGAAATCCATGGCCAAATCAAATTGCAACGAGGGAAGCATTACCTCCGTACGTAATTTTTACGGATGGTCCGGTCCCATTGAGTTCCCCTTGCACCCAACCTTAGGTCAAGCGGTGGATCACATGAGGGTAAATCGGGGACACTATATTCCTATTTTTCGCTCTCCAGAGGGTAGATTCATGACCGAAAATGGTTGCGTGGTTATCAACGTGAACGGTATCTACATGCGTGAGCTTGTTCCAGGGCGCTTATTGTTAGATCTGAGTACTTCTCGCTTATACGACGGCAATGGTCGTGGCCCTTTACCCAACCGATATGCTGGTACCATTGGTGAAGATCATACACTTTATGAGTGCAATGGCGTATTTTACGCTTTTGTAGAAAATCGCGTTGAAATTTATGGGGTTGATGCATGGGCTAACCGGTGGATACTCATTAATTGCGGGTTGTCCTATTAAAACTCGTCTTTTAATTACATGCAAACGGCCATGTCATAACTAAGAACTTCTGAAAGTCACCTTTACGCCAGATGGATTCATAGGCAAGTGGCTCTTGAACCTTACCCAAAAATTTCATCCACTCTTATCTTTTAGAAGATTTAGTCCAGCTTGCTCCCTACCGTATCACTGCATTTGAACACTGTAAAAGGGTAAAACTACTCCATCCATTGGAGATATCTGTAGATTTATACCATCCGAAGAAGCAAACAGAATGTACTTTATCCGAATCCGAAATTTGTTATCGGTTACGCATCTATCGCTTATTTTTCAAAACTTTAAAATATTGCTTTGCGACAGATGCGTTAAATGTTTTTGCACTTCTTCTTGAAACCGTACTAAGTCTTCTTGAGACGGGCGATAGCCCAGCTGTTGGGGTTTGAGTCCCAGACGACCCATCTCATCAAGATGCCAGGCAGCTTTTTGACCATCCGAAAATACAACTTGTCCGTTGATTAAAGTCCCTGGCTTTGTGACAGCATCTACGGTCACAGAAAATCCGCTTTCCCCTTCCTCTATTAACTCTCCTTCTTGTTCAACATTGGTATTCGCAGTGGGCTTGGACTCAACTTTTTTCAATTCCAGCCCCAGATCATCTAGCAGAAAACGAACTTCTATGTAAGTTAAATGCAAATTATAGGTTGCGTTGATTTGCGTTTGCAGATCGCTAAGATGAGGCGTCTGTCGAGCCCATTCGCGAATACGTATCACTTGCTCGTCTGTCAAATTCATGGTTATTATTTACTCAGTAGTTTTTGTTGTAAAAATTGAATGGTTCGTTTGGTCGTAGGTTCTTGTTGAATAACATTTTCCACACTTTTGCAAGCATGAATGACGGTTCCGTGGTCTCTTCCACCAAAAGCTGCTCCAATTTCTTGCAATGAGGTCGAAGTTAAAACACGACACAAATACATGGCCACTTGCCTCGGGAATGCAATATTAGCAGGCCGCTTTTTACTGACCATATCACTCAAAGAAATGTGATAAAAATCGCAAACTCTTTTTTGAATGTCATCCATGGTAACGGTGGTTGCCATTTCTTCTTGTAAAATGTCTTCCAAAATTTTTTCGACATTTTCAATTGTTAATTTGTCCGTATGTAATAGATGTTGGTATCCCAAAATGCGATTTAGCGCTCCCTCCATGCGGCGCACATTTTTTGTAACACGCTCGGCCAAAAAAGCTAAAACGGATTCGTCAAGGGATAGCTGCATGGATTGTGCTTTTTTTGATAAAATTGCAACGCGTGTTTCGAAATCGGGTGGTTGGATATCGCATACGAGTCCCCATTGAAATCTAGATATTAAGCGGTTTTCCAATTTGTTAATTTCGGAAGCTGGCCTATCGCTGCATAAAAAGATCTGTTTTTGCGATTCAAAAAGTTCATTAAATGTATGAAAAAATTCTTCTTGAATACGTTCTTTCCCAGATAAAAAATGAATGTCATCGATGAGCAGAACATCGGAACTACGATATTTTTTTCGAAATCTAGCCAATTGATTTTCTTGAATGGCATAGATAAAATCGTTTGTGAAACGTTCCGTTGAGATGTAAATAACATTTGTATTTGGCTGATGACGTAAAATGTGGTGGCCCACCGCATGCATCAAATGCGTCTTTCCAAGTCCTGTATTTCCGTACAAGAAAAGTGGATTATAGGCCTTGGCTGGAGCATTGGCAATGGCGACTGCAGCGGCATGTGCCAATTGACTTCCCGTACCCACCACAAAATTTTCAAATGTATTTTGTGGGTTTAATCCTTGTCCGGATGCAAGCTGCGAAGATGGTCCTGCTGTTTTAATATTTCGTGGTATCGTGTTATTTACGACAGGCGTGGGAGCGCAATGATCGGGATTATCTTTGCTTTTGAACTCAATGGTAACGGGAAATCCTACGAGAGCCATTAACCTGTTTTCCAAAATTTCCCTATAATTATTTTGTAACCACATGGCTTCAAAGTCGTTGCTTGTCTCTAAAATTATTGCGTTGTCAAGCGTACTTTCAAGGCAAGATAAGGGTTGAAACCAAGTATTAAAAATATCTACAGGAAAAAGTTTTTGCAGCTCGTTTTTGAGCGTTGTCCACAACTGCCTATTGGAAAGGTTATTTTTCATACATTTAACAATTTATTCACAAAAATTCTAACATTTCCGAGCGAAGTTGTGTGTGGTATTTTATTTATTTTTACCTGGGACTACGCTTGGCTACGAAGTCCATCGAAATTCCTGTAATGCGTTGATAATAAGTAAATTAGTTGCATTGTTATTCTTCATTATACAAACCTTCTAGGAAGTAAAAATAAAATGAGAAACAAACAAATTGATTTTTCAAATAAATTGCAAGAGGAAGTTTTTTACAAGTTATTCACAACCCTTGTGACAGGCTTAAATAGTAATTCCGGACGTCAAAAATTTTTTAAAACCGGTAAAATGATTACCCAAATTCTCGGTTTTTAAATTTTGCAACAAATTGCCTACAAATGCAGCTCACCCTGCCAATGCGTTGGGTCAGACAATATTTTTGATAAGAAAGACCGCCGATGCATATCGGAAGCTCCGTATCGTACAAGCGCGTGACGATGTTGCCGAGTACCATATCCTTTATTGATGCTTAGGTAGTAGTATGGATAACGTACACTCAGTTGTTCCATTAAAAAATCTCTTGTGACTTTTGCTACAATGGATGCCGCCGCAATGCAAAAACTTTTTTGATCACCTTTGACAATATTTTTATGATCGTAAGCAAAATTTTTTAAATGGTAACCATCGATGAGCACCTGCGGTGCATTTATGAAATGAGCATTGGTAGTATTATTTAAGGTTAAATGGGCCAATGATTGTATTGTTTCCAAAACGCGTCGAAACGCTAACTTGGTGGCGTACGCAATGTTACCTACATCAATCTCCGTAACACTTCCCTCGGCAGATGCAAATCGTAATCCACCTTCTTTTTGCCAAACTTGCAACCATTCAAACGCTTGGAGCCTACGCTTGGCGGAAAGTTGCTTCGAATCTTGTATCAAAAGAATGTTGGGATCCCGTTGGTGTTGTTTTAAAAATTCTGCACTAATCCATACGGCACCGGCTGCAACGGGACCTGCTAAAGCCCCGCGGCCAGCCTCGTCAACACCAATCAAAGAGTTATTTTCGAAAGAAAGAAACTGCGCATCGTAGTTGAGTAAATTATCGGACTCCTTATTTAAAAGCATAAACTACATTTTTGAGTTTATCGATCTTTTGACATTTGACAACAAAAATGACAAGGTGTTCTCCAGTGATACGTAAAAGTTGCTCACTTTGACGGTTTTAGGATGGTTTATCATACTTTACAGAGACGCATAGAGTAAAAAACGATCTATCAGATTGAAAAATGGACTATTTTGATGCTTTATGAGGTTATTGAGAGTACCAATATTGTAGTGGGAATCCTTCCGACACCCTTTCGGATAAGAAAACGAACTTTCCATGTGACAAATGGTAAAACCTTGCTTTTGGAGGGAACATTATACATTTAGCAAAATTTTTCTTATTAAAAATCATTTTTTACTTGACAGATAATTAAATTTGTTTATAAAAAGCAGTCATGTGCATATTAAATAGAAAATTATTATCTTCTATCGCAATCGGGGCGAGTATCGTTACCGGTTACCTTCGCGCAAATCCGACATTAAACGAAACGAGAGATGGAATCCACCTGAACTTACCGTTGGATATAGTGGCGAGGATAGCTCCATTGGCCGATCAAAGTGATAAAAATTTCCAACGTGATTTTGAGCAACGTTGTGATACTGATCTACCCGGAGCTCAAGATTTATTTATAGGCTTATGTCGGGATTATGCATTAGGCCAGCCTATGAAAATCGAAGAATTGGCGTTTTGTTTTTATTATTTTCACAGTAAAAATATTCCAATTCCTTTGATCCACGATCTACATTACGATTCAATTGTAGAAGGTTTGTATTCGCATGGATACATTTACTGTGGGATAACCAACAAAACAGTAGTTGATTACGTAGACGAATTGTATGTTTTGAGGAAAATTTAACTCACTCTTCTACCGATGAATAAGACATTGCTAAGTTTGTTGTGTTGCTTTTCAGTGGTCGGGTTATGTAAGGCCGAGATACCTCCCGAAATTATGGCTGTAATTCGCAGTAGTAATCCGGAAATTTTACAGCCTCTCATAGAAGAACAGCTAAAGTATAAAGATACACACAGTGAATGGGATGTCATTTTGGATAGAATAAAGCAAATCAAAGATAGGCTAAACATTGATGTCCAAATTAAATTTCAAGGTGTCTGTAATTCATCTAAACCTATATGGTGCTTGTTTACTCCAAATACTTGGGTTGGGAAAATAGACGAATGTAACGTAATCATTTTTGAGATATGGTACGATGTTAAGCTAACTCCATTGCATCGCCCTGTGCTTGACAAGCAAAATGCGTTACAAGCAGTAGATAAGCAAGGTCCCTTAAATATGCCACGCTCCTGTGAACTACCTCCTTATATCATGTTAAGCCATGAAATGCTGCATATGCTGTTAAGACTTGAATATATTTTAGCTTCCTCATCATTGTCCGATGTTCAAGGGAAGATAATTGGTATTCAAAATTGTGATTTTAAGCCATTTAATGAATTTTTAGATGCCACGTATCCGCAGCTAGTCCCTCTAACACAAATGAAGAATTTTTTCGAGCTATGGGGCGCTGGAGAAACTCAAAGAGAGGAGTTAATCGTCATGCTCGGAGGAACCTATACTACAGAAACAGCAATGTTCATATTAGGAGAAACCCAATTCTTGCGTGAGCGCTATCAAGATCAAAATATCATTTCTTGGACACATTATTTATTTGACATGATTGCCGACGCCCAAGGGGAAATTACCCATCGTAAATTTTTGGATAATGCGTTTCAACTACAATGTGTTCAAGCATGTCTAGAGGCATTTCCATTAAAGAACTAATTTTCCATCGATTCTGCGATAACTTTGGGCGTAACACTCACTATGTGCAGGGTGCTAGTAGAATTAGTGGAAAATTAAAAGTCTATCTACCTTTCTTTAAAAAACGCCACTTTACTTTTTGTGAGTTTTCACAAATTGTATCCAGGTGTCATTTTGAATGGCTTGGCGAATTTTCAGCATCCAGCGCACCATAAATCTTACGTTGTGGATGGTTAACAATAAACCTCCGGTGGTTTCCTTAGCTTTAAATAGATGGTGAATGTAGGCACGGGTAAAATTCCGGCAAGTGTAACAATCGCAATCGTTTTCAATGGGATTTAAATCTTCGCGGTATTGCCTATTCTTTAAATTGATGTGTTCGCGGTTTTTATCGTTCTCCGGTTGAGATACGAGCGCGCAACCGTGTCGTGCAATACGTGTTGGATGTACGCAATCGAAGGTATCGATACCAAATTCAACCCCTGCGAGAATATCCTGCAAGCCGCCAATACCCAGCAAATGTGTAGGACGATCTTGCGCTAAACGTTGCATCGTCATGCTTACAACATCGTGCATTTGTTCTCTAGAACCGCCTAAGCTACCTCCGATGGCTTGCCCAAAGAAAGGTTGATCATTTACAAAATCTACACTTGCAGCACGCAAATCTTCGTAAACACCTCCTTGAACAATGCCGTACATACGTTGGCGGTCCTCGAAGGTACGAGAAAATTGCTGCATACTGCGTATTTCCCAACGATGGCTGCGTTCCATAGAAAGCGCCGTCTGCTCACGTTGCATGTGAAAAGGCGTGCATTCATCCAGGGGTAAAATGAAGTCGGCCCCTAGTTTTTGTTGTATTAAAACAGATATTTCAGGGGTTAACCAACAATGTGAACCATCAACGTAAGAACGAAATAAAGCACCTTCTTCCGTAACTTTTACAAGCGATTTGGGGTGTATACTGCAAGTACGCTTACCCTTGATTTCATCGACGACACCTCCGCATCCAAGGCTAAATATTTGAAAACCACCCGAATCAGTTAATATGGGGCCTGCCCATCCCATAAAACGGTGTAAACCACCGTGTTTTTCAATTAAATCGGGGCCTGGTTGCAATCCAAGATGGTAGGTATTCCCTAAAATACATTGGGCCCCGGTAGCTTCCATTTGTTCCATGGTGGCTCCTTTAATGGCCCCCCGGGTTGCGCAAAAGATGAAATTGGGCGTTTCGATGATACCGTGAGGAGTCTTAATCAATCCACAGTGCGCTCGACTATTTTCAATCGTTTTCGTCTTCCTAAAGTCAAAATTCTCCATTTTTTCTCGATGGCTTTATCTAAAGAGTGTGTAAAAATCGTACCTAAGGACAAGTACTTAACGCAACGATGGTTTTAGCATTTTGGCCGCTTTGTCTCAAAAATATAATTAAAACAAGATGCATAACGGATTACACTCTTTGAATAATTAATTTATACGCGCTCTTCCATTGTCTTACATTACCTATAATCCATGGATTTGTTTCCCATTGCAATCATATCAGTCAAAGCGTTTCCAAAATCTAGGTGTTAACAGTACTAAAATTGCGTAAATTTCCAATCGTCCTAATAACATCAATGCGGACAGCAAAATTTTTGCAGATGATGGAAAGGACAAAAATGTTGCATTGGGACCGATCAGAGAAGTGAGTCCTGGGCCAATGTTGGACAAGCTTGCAACGATGGCAGATACGTTGGTAAGAAAATCTATGGAGGGTATCAGTATTTGTAAAAAAATAACGGAAATAAAAATAACAAGTAGATTAAGTGCAAAAAAATATAGAAGGTCCAGTTGCTTGCGTTCATTCCAAAGAACGCCGTCTATTTTCAATATACGTACAATATTGCTGCGAAAAATCTTTTCTAGATGAGCAAGTAGAATTTTGCAGAGAGCTACCATTCGAAACACTTTGAATCCACCGGCAGTGGAGCCTGTACATCCACCGATGAACATAAGTAGCAGTAAAATGAGAACCGCGATGTTGGGCCAATCGGCAAAATTGACGGAGTGAAACCCCGTAGTGGTGCCTATGGACACGACTTGAAATAAAGCATGTCGACCCGCTTCCGGCAGCGACGGATAAACTTTAGGATAAAGAACACGGGTACAAACCAAGGTTACGACCAGAATAATGGCGATATATGTCCTAAATTCAGAATTTTTCACCAACCTTGGACCATGCCGGGTAAAAATTTGAATTAAGAAGACAAAATTGATACTCCCCAACAGCATAAAAATGATCAATATACGCTCAATTTTAAGAGAGTTAAAGTGATGAATACCTGCGGAATACGTTGAAAACCCACCCGTTGACACCGTTGTTAGTGCGTGACATATGGCATCAAACAACGACATATTGCAGTGAAAAAGGGATAAAGCGCACATAATCGTTAAACAAATGTAGATGAGAAGAGAATAAGAAATATTTTTTCTCATACGAAATAAACTGACGGACTCCTCAACGCTTGTTGATTCTTGCAAGTAAAGTTGTTTTTGAAAATTGCCATGTGTTCCCAGAAAGGTAACAAAGAATACGACAAACCCTAAGCCTCCTAGCCACTGCGAAACAGATCGCCATAAGAGCAAGCCTTTGGGTAAACATTCTAAATTTAGCAGCGCTGTTGCCCCCGTTGTCGTAAGTCCCGAGATGGATTCGAACAACCCTACACTGAATTTGCAATGTAAAAGAATCCAGTAAGGTAAGCTGCCAATGATGCCCGCTGATAACCACGACAGGCCTGTTGTAAGCAAAATTTCTCGCTGCGAGATGTAAAGTTTTTTTTGCTTTCCTTTGCAAAAATAAAAGATGAGGCTTAGTAAAAGAGGGATGGTGATTGCAGGTATCCACGGAAGTAAGGGCTCTTTATAGCAGAAAAAACCTAGATAAGCGCAGACCCAAAAACATAAACTAAGCAAAAGGAAATTAATGGCCAATGGAATGACAAGAGGCATTACTTTCATAGGCTCATTGTTTGAGTCAATAGACAAATAAGGGCATCGCGGTGTTTTTTTTGTACGACGGCCACAACGCAATCGCCTCCAATCAGGCAATCTTTAGCTCCGGGGACTTTGGTATGGAATCGATGCTTTAAGACAAGCAACAATGTATGTTCAGGCCAAGGGATATTATCTACGGTACGGCCTTCGATTGCGGTTCCACTGGGAATGTGAATTTCTACGAGTTCCGGTGCCGATTCATCGTTGCCAAGGACACCCAAAATGGAAACTTCTTGAGGAAATAAAATGCTTTCGAGGTCTTTTATAATGCAAGATTTTGTGAGTACAAGGTGATTGAAATGGAGCGTATCTTTTAAAGTATCGCAAACGGCATCGTAATCCTCCTTGTTGACCCACAGTAAAATTTTCTTCGAACCTGCTTTCTGAGCTTGCAAACATGCGATGATATTTTTTTCGTCGTTGGAGCTACAAGCTACAAAGTAACTGGATGCATATATTTGTTCTTCCTGTAAAAGTGACAACTGCGTGGCACTCCCGTGAATTACGGATACATTTGGATACATTTCCGCTAATTGGTAACATAAGGCAATATCCTCTTCAATAACCTTAACCTTATAATAAGGATTATGGAGTAACTGCAATAAAGATACGGTTATTTTGCTTGCGGAAAAAAGTGTGATGTACGTAAAGATGTTCTGCTTGATGCAGGCTTGTGTTCTCAACTGAGACAAATGCATGTTGTCACCGGCTAAAGTGAGTAAGTCATGAGCTTGTAGTACGGTATCTTTGGTGGGAATAAAATGCTGTTGGCCGCGTTTTATGAATCCTATGCGGATACTGTTGTCGATGGATAATTGCAAGATTGTTTTCCCTGTCCAGGGGGATTTTTCTTTGAGTTCCAACGTTTGAATTTCTATCTTTCCTCGAGAAAACTGTTCAATGGCTACTCGGTGTGGGTCGCGAATGTATTTTGCAATTTCAAAGGCACAAGCATGTTGCGTATCTATGAGATGGTCTATGGAAAAATGGGCCTGATAATTAAACGTTTGGGTATTGTTATGCAAGTCGTGATGGATGCGACATACAGTCTTTTTTGACCCTAGCGTCTTCGCTAACGTGCACGATAGGATATTGACGGCATCATCTTGCGTCATTGCCAAAATGGCGTCCGTTTGGGGCAGATTGATTTGTTGCAAAGTTGAAAATAAGGTGGCGTCTCCCGTAATAATACGTGCAACCATATTTTCTCCTAAAAACTTCGCCAATTGAACGTTTTTTTCAACAATAACGACTTCATGATTGCTTTGTAACAGATGCTTACATAAGCAGAGTCCCGCTTCCCCTGCACCGATAATTACAAACCGCATGAGCACTTAGGTAAATGGGGATTCTGTGGATTGTCAACGAGAATATATCGATCGAAATTTGCCGAAGTCAGATGTAAAGACCTTATGAAAAAGGAACTCAGTTGTATGCGGTAAATTTTTAAAAGAGCATATATTTGTAAACACTGACTTGGGCGCTAATTCCAATGGAATGAACGGTAATTTTACCCTTACGCACTCGCTTGCGATGATTGATTGCACGTTACACCACCGCCAATATTTAGATGGAAGTAAGTGCTCTTTCTTTAGCATTTATCCGTTGTTCGATGTTTGCAGTAAATTTATCGGTTATTTTCTGCACTTCTTTTTCGAACTTTTTGGCATCATCTTCGGAGCACGCACCCGACTTTTTGGCTCCTTTAATCGTCTCCATGGCTTCTCGACGGCAATTACGAATGTTGATACGCCCTTCTTCTGCCATACCATGGGCAACTTTAACTAATTCTTGACGACGTTCTCTGCTCAATTCTGGCAGTGGGCAACGAACAACTTCACCAAAAATGCCTGCATTAATTCCCAAATTGGCAATTAAAATGGCTTTTTCAATGGCTTTCAAATTCGTTTTATCCCAAGGCTGGACGTGAATGGTGCGGGCATCTGGAGTTGTAATGGAAGCAATATCTCGCAATTTCATATTAGACCCATAAACTTCAACGTTGATGCCGTCTATCATTTGCGGAGATGCTTTGCCCGTATGCAATGTCTCCAATTGATGCACGGTGTGATCGACAACCTTTTGCATATTGCTATCAATTTGCTTGATTAATTGATTAAAGTCCACATTTTACTCCGTGATAATGGTTCCTTTGATTTGTTTGTTGATGGCCCTCATAATGGCATCTTTTTCAAAAATATTAAAGATAAAAATGGGAAGCTTTTGTTCCATGCACAAAGCAAATGCACACGCATCCATAACGCGATATTGTTTTGCCAAAGCTTCGCGGTAAGTAAGCAGATCAAATCGCTTGGCGTCGTCATATTTTTTCGGATCTTTATCGTAGACGCCATCGACTTTGGTAGCCTTGAGGAGTAATTGAGCTTGTATTTCGATGGCACGTAACGCAGCCGCGGTATCCGTTGAAAAAAATGGATGTCCCGTTCCTCCTGCAAAAATGATTACGTGGGTTTTGATATCCCGTTGCACATTTTCTATTTGGAATACAGGAACCTGACTGTCCAGTGCTTGCGCTCCGTAAACTTTTGTGGGTAATCCTTGGGTTAAAAAGTAAGCTTGTAGAATAAGCGCATTGACCAAAGTGGCAGCCATACCTATTTGATCAGCCAAACATCGATCCATGTTCACACCTAAAGTATGTTTCCCGCCTCTAAAAATGTTACCGCCACCGATGACAATACCCATTTCAACATTGTGACGACGGAGCTGTGCAACCTGTTCTTGAATGTTCTGTAAGTGTTGAGAAGCGCATACGTCAGCACCTTCTTGCAAATATTCTCCACTCAACTTTAATAGGACCCTTTGCATGCTTTTACATTGAAGAAAGTATGCCTGTTAGACAAGCTTTTTACTTCATGTCGTGGGTCATTTTTGAAAGTTATTGTAAGTGATTAACAGCGATTTTTAATCTTTTCACGCATTTATCACATAATGTGTTCAAAAACAAGCGACACTTATCTTTCTCCAAATATTAGGTTTGCAGACGTGTAAGAATCATAAAAATTTTTAAAATGTCATCCTAGGAGCCTTTTTTACAAAATCTGCTACCCGGGTTACACATAAGCCCCACTTGATTGCCTCATTTCGCTTTAAAAATCTTTTTCATCTATGCGGTTGCGAAAGAATACCAGGTTTAAGCTTCGTGAAGATCACAAAAATATGTGAAACTTGCGCACATTGCCTTGGATTTTTAACATCATACGAGCGATGCAACTTATTTGGACCCAAAACGTATCGTGCGTTTTTATGTTGTATTACAACTTTCTCATCTTATGATTTTTGCATATGTTGATTCATCCTACAGCGATTGTGGACGCGCAAGTTTGTTTGAATGATTCGCTGACGGTAGGTCCGTTTTGTCAAATTGAAGCTGGGGTTGTTTTGGGACAAAACGTTGTTGTGGAGAGTCACGTCATGCTGAAAAAGGGCACTTGGCTGGAAGACGGCGTTTATGTTCACAGCTTCGCTTGCATTGGCGGTGACCCTCAAATTAAAAATTTGAACGGTACGTTTAACAGTGGTGTACATGTGGGTGCCTGCACGATCATTCGGGAAGGAGTAACAGTTCACAGAGCTTCGGAAGTGAATGGCATGACTACTATAGGATCAGATTGCCTACTCATGGCGTACAGTCATGTGGGGCACGATTGCCAGGTAGGGAATGGTTGCACTTTGGCGAATAATGTTTTATTGGCAGGATGCGTCCGTGTGGAGGATTTTGTTTTTTTAAGCGGAGGATCTATGGTTCATCAGTTTGTGACCCTCGGAGAAAGTGCCTTTGTGTCGGGTAATGCAGCCATTACCATGCACGTGCCTCCATTTGTAACGGTGTTGGAAAGAAATCGATTAAAAAATCTAAACGTAATTGGGTTACGGCGGCGCGGTTTTTCAACGGAAGAGGTAGCGGACGTAAAAGCGTGTTATCGTTGCGTGTTCGGTCATGACAACCTAGCGTTTCAACGCAATGCGCAAGAAGCTTTGCAGATTGCATTGCCGAAAACTGCCAAGGGTCGCCAGTTTTTAGAATTTTTTGCAAAAGACAAATCGGATCGCGGTTTCGTCTACCCACTTTCGCAGTCGCGAGCCCGGTGAAAATTTAATTATGACTCCGTGAACCTAAAGATTCTTTATCCTTAAATTTCATGACTTTAAGTAGCAGTCATACTATCTTATGTAGCTTTCATGAGGTACCACGGGACCTTGAGAAAACACTTTTGAATCCCTGGAAGAATAATTGCCCATGTCATGTACTCACCTGGGTTGAGTTGGGGATTGTAAACCGTTTTTGGATGCGGCGAGCATATCCAAAAAGATCATATAAGCTTTGCCACTACCAACTTGGCCCGTAACAAACAGTTTCACCGTAAGATGAACATGCCTTGGCCATTCCATTGAACGCCCTAAAAACCTCCAATTTTACCCCAGGATGAACATGCCCTGGCATTGCACCGAATAACCCAAAATCTTCTCCAAAATCCATGAAAAGCCCTCCGAAAATCCATGAAACCCGCTTGACAAAGGTATTGATGGAAGGATATACTAACTTAGTAGTGAAGACCCAAGACCCAAGACCCAAGACCCAAGACCCAAGACCCAAGACCCAAGACCCAAGACCCAAGACCCAAGACCCAAGACCCAAGACCCAAGACCCAAGACCCAAGACCCAAGACCCAAGACC
>JAITAV010000007.1 GCA_031283895.1 Puniceicoccales bacterium
TAGGTCGCTCAATTCAACGGCCGGAATATGTTTGTCTTGTGGTAAAACCGAGTCGCATGTTAAATAACTAAAACCCTCGAATGCAGTGTGGATGTACCGCTGCGCTCATCGCAGAGGAATGTTAGCAAACGGTAAAATCATAAGAAAATACCTTCGTAAGTTTTTTGATTGCCAATTGGGGTTACCAACAGCAAGTTAACCTTACGGCAAAACCGCTTATTACCAGCCAAGATTGATAGTGGCAAAGCTTGTGCGGCCCGGTAACGTTTTCAAAGGTTCTTACATGCCCATTTACAACCCAGCAAAACCGTTCGTTACAGATTAAGGTTAACGGAAACAAAGCCTTATTGCAGTTGCCAACGGGAGCATGTATTCCTATCCGGTAAGTGTTTTTGGAAAAAACAATTAAATCTATGAGGTACAACTTGTAGCTGCGATTATCGTAAATCGCGATGCGTAGGAGCATCGGTCACAGAACTCCGGAGGATGCGTTCAATGAACCCTCATCTACACAAACCAACTTACCCAATTTTCAAAACTGTATGCCACTTTGTTTCATGTTGTATGCCACATACCGCATTACGCCGTTCTGAGAAATATCCAAAACCGTCGTCCGGATGTCAAGGATGCTCGACTGCCTTTCGACGGCATTTATTAAAGAGCAATAGCGCGTATAGTATCCCAATTTCGAGTATACGTTATGCTTCATTATCCATAGTCCATTTCCCTATACCTATCCAAGAATCTATTGAGAAACAACAGGCGCAAATTGTTGTGTAATCAGATAATACGCTCGCACGTGCCTCGGTTGCAAGCTAGGAAACAATGCAATTTCACTCAAAACATTTTGTTAGGAACTCTATTGGCGTGGCCATGCGCGTTCGATGCTCCTTAAATCGTATCCGTTCGCTCCTCAATGCACCTAAGATGTATTTCCATTCCACCGCCCGTTACACTCAACATTTCACCGTGCGCCGAAATATCTCCAGCATAGGTGTAAACGTGCCAGCATAAAATTCCATTGAATGCAATAAGAGTCGCATAAGACGGATACAGCATGGCAGCATCCAAGTAATTAAGTGAGTCTTCAGCTTTCGCACCGATTGATGGCATTATTGAAAAATTGGCTTCATACCCTGCGTAATTACCTGCATATTTATGATAATTTTTTTAATTTCCGGACGTTGGGAAACGATAAAAAATGCATCCAGCATAATGGTTTCAACAATGGACCGCAAGGCTCTTGCGCCTGTTTTGAACAACAAGGCCTTTTCCACAATGGCATCTATGGCTTCGAGCTCTACGGTTAATTGCACACCTTCTATGGCCAACAGTTTTTCGTACTGCAGCAACAATGCATTTTGCGTACCTGTCAAAATAAATTTTAGATCGTCTCGACCCAGTTCCTTTAAAGTCGAAACGATCGGCAAACGGCCTACAAACTCTGGAATTAGACCAAATTTTATCAAATCTTCCGGCTGTACCTGCTGCTGGAGTAAATCGTTGTCTTTTTGAGAATGTATGCCAAAACTCTGTTTATTAAACCCAAGCATTTTATGACCAACGCGATCGGCCGTTATTTTATCTAACCCGACAAAAGCACCTCCACAGATAAATAAAATATGGGTTGTATCTATCCGAATGTATTCTTGTTCGGGGTGCTTTCGACCTCCTTTGGGAGGGACATTGCATTCGGTACCTTCCAAAATTTTTAACAAAGCCTGCTGGACACCTTCTCCCGATACATCCCTTGAAATGGAAACATTCTCCGTTTTACGACTAATTTTATCTATTTCATCCACGTACACAATCCCCATTTGAGCTTTCTCAACGTTATAATCAGCCGCTTGCAGCAATCGTAAAATAATATTTTCGACGTCTTCGCCGACGTAACCCGCTTCTGTTAGCGTCGTTGCATCGGCAATGGCAAATGGAACATCCAATATCTTAGCTAACGTACGTGCCAACAATGTTTTTCCACTTCCCGTAGGGCCAATCAACAAAATGTTACTTTTCTCAACCTCTACGTGCTTCAGATGTTCCGGTAGCTCTTGAGCACGGGTAAAACGTGCATTATGCTGGCTAATGTTGATGCTTTTTTCAAAAGCCAAGCGTTTATAGTGATTGTAGACGGCAACCGATAAAACCTTCTTTGCATCTTCTTGTCCTACCACGCAAGCATCCAAGGTGGCCTTGATTTCTTGCGGTGTGACAATTTTTAAATACAGCGGCGCTATGGGCTCCCCTTTGCCTTGCTCTTGTAAAGCATTTGATCCGATCTGATGTTTTTCCAACGTGTCTCCCTGTTCTTTCAGCAACAAAGAATGACAAATTGCAACACAACTCGAGCAAATTCCAAAACGGCCGTTGGGACTTGTAATTAACTTCTTAACTTGATCTGCACGACGACCGCAAAAAGAACAAAACGGCGATCCTGCCTGGGACATAAAAACTTACTTTCTGGATGCCGAATGCTCTGTTGGATCACTCGTAATCACGTGATCCACCAATCCGTACGCTTTTGCTTCTTCAGCCGCCAAATAAAAATCACGATCCGAATCTTTTTCAATTTGTTCTATGGTTTTCTGACTATGCTTTGCCAAAATTTCGTTGATCGTCGAACGCCAGCGCAAAATTTCCTTTGCCGCAATTGAAATGTCAGAAGTTTGTCCCGTAGCTCCACCTGTAGGTTGATGTATCATGACACGACTGTGGGGCAAAGCGTAACGCTTCCCTTTGGCTCCAGATGCCAATAAAACGGTTGCCATGCTCGCCGCTTGCCCAACGCAGTAGGTGACTACATCGCAATGAAGAAAATTCATGGTATCGTAGATGGCCATACCAGATGTCACAATACCTCCTGGACAATTAATGTAAACGTGAACATCTTTTTTAGGATCTTCCATCTGTAAAAACAACATCTGTGCGATCACAGCGTTGGCCACAAAATCATCAATCGGTGTACCAATAAAAATAATACGATCCTTGAGCAAACGACTATAGATATCCCACGCTTTTTCACCGCGTCCATCGCGTTCATAAACGTAAGGTAAGGGTAAATAATGCACATTAATCCTTTTTCTTTTCGACGTTTTTTTGCTGGTTTTCCAAATAACAAAACAACCAATTTATTAACTTGGCTTGCATCGATTTTTGTTGGATTTCCTGACGTAATTGTGCATCTTTTTGAACCATTTGCAGCATCTTTTGAGCCGTAATCTGCCGTTGCATAGCTTCTTGGATCAACACAGGTTCGATGTCTTTACCTTCCAATTGAAGCTTTTCCCGAGCAGCCATTTTCTCGAAGCAAACGTTTAATTTAATACGGTCTTCGGCAATGACTTGCGCCTTTTGGACAACATTTTCCTTTTGCTCTTCCAATAAGGCATTCTTGATACCGTGGGCCGAAAATAAGTTCACCATTTCTTGCAAAACTTTCTCAGTCTCACGTTTAATCCACGATGGGGGCAAATCGCACGTGACACTCTGAATTAAAAACTCCGAAATACGTTGCTTTTGTTGCCTAGCATACTCTTGTTGCTTACGTTCCATTAAAGTCTTACGGGCAAAATCATTTAGCTCATCCAAATTTTGGACTTGATGGCTCTTAAAAAAGGTTTCATCCACAACAGGCATTTTAATTTCACGCACCTCTTGCATTTCAATTGTATAATGGCCTTTCTTCCCTCTCAACTCATTAACAGTAAAATCTTCGGGGAAAATAACCTTAACATCTTTTCTCTCGCCAACCTTCATGCCCACAACACCTTCAATCACTTCTCGAATACCTGATGCCACGTTACCGACCTCTTCCCAAGTCGATTTCTGTTTACGCCATACGTGAGGAACATTTTCAAAATTATCCACGGGTTCACCCTCACAAAATCCTTCGTATGCAATTTTCACATAATCCTGAACGCTGGCTTCACGATTGACCACTTCATAGGTTGCTTGCTGCTTTTGTAAGTGGGCAATGAAGTCTCGAATTTCTTCGTCCTTGACCTGCATGTTATTCTCTTCAAGCAAAAAATTCTTATAATCGGGGAGTGTTATTTCGGGCGCGACCTCTACTTCCAACGATACAGTCTGTTGACCGTCAGCCGTTTCTTCAAAATCCGTTTTCACAAGAGAAGCAAGTTCTAATTTTTCAGTATTTTTCAAATATTCAAGGACTTCCTTCAGCAGGGATTGTTTAACCTCATCGGCAATAACGTCCGCATAACGCCTATTTAAAATGTCCAATGGGACTTTCCCTTTGCGGAAACCCGGTATGACCGCATTGGTTTGCACCTTTTTCAAAACGTTTTGTTTGAATTTCAAACATGTTGCCGCGTCCAATGTTGCAACCACCTTTTTTAGTACCGACTGAATAGGCTCAATGATTAGTTTCATACGTTTCTCTGCATTACTTGATGCTAAATTTACCCGCTCCCACAAAAGAAAAAACTAAGCCTAAAATAGTCAGAACCACTAGAGGGGTCAAAGGGGGTAAAAAAAACAATTTCCAGGACAATTTTTCCCACATACCCATAAGGCCTATGACAAATAAAACTAGAGTTGCCAGTCTAAAATAGAAACCTAGAATGATAAATAAGCCCGCCCAAATAAACGTAAAAGCGGCCACAATGCCCCAAAATAATTCAGAAAATGGAAAATGCAACTGAATGGCAGGATGTCCTAAACGTTTCAACATCCCTCCGTCCATAAAACAACAAATACTGTAAACAATTAAATGATTTCCCCAGAAAAAGCGGAGTAAAAGTAATCCAAAATTTTCTTTGTGCAACCCACTCTCTAAATGCTTTAACCAGGGAATCATTTTAGTCTTTATAGATACTATTTGTCGCTCGTAATGCCCTTAGCGCTCTTTTTTTTCAAGTAGGCCTCATATTCTTCCGAGAAATTTTTTTCAACTTTTTTAAGCCCACGCACCACTTGTGGATTTTGAGGATCCGTATCATCTACGAAAGAATCCACGTAATAGAGATCCTTACCCGTGCTTTTATTCAGCACAAACATTACTTCTTTGCCATCACCATCCACTTGTGCTTTTTCCAAAGCGAAGTCAGCCAGTAACCGAGCTGAAAAAAGAGTAACCATGGCCACTCCGAATGCATACATTTTTTTCATAATAAACAAGTTCATTATTATTTAACTACAAACAGATAAAGTTTTGTGCCACAATAAGAACACGTCAAGTCAAAATATCTACATTATCCACACGTAAAAGTTCACGTACGTTTTGGTTTCCTCAAAAATCACCCGCATTTCGTCGCATTGTATCATCGCAAACAGAATTAACGCTTAAATTATAATGCAACGCTCCTTACAATTTTTCCAACTTTCTATACAATGTCCTGCGAGGTATTCCAAGCAATTGGGCCGCTTTCGTTTTATTCCCGCCGCACTGCAATAGCGCGTCTGAAATCAGCTGTTTTTCATTATTTTTTACAGACAGTGGACTGTCAGTTGTTTCTCTTCTTGCAAAAAACTTTTCTCCCAATTGGGACAAATCCATGGGAGATCCCCGATACATTACAATAATATTCTCTGCAAAATTTCTCAATTCTCTCACATTCCCAGGCCAATTGTATTGCAATAAAACATTTTGCACATCTACAGGAATAACGGGTACCTTGACACCATTCTCGTCGCTAAATAAGGTCAAGTAATGTTGCAACAACATCAAAATATCATCTTGGCGTTCACGCAATGCTGGCAGGCGAATTTCAATCACGTTAAGACGGTAGTATAAATCTTCTCTAAAACGCCCCAGTTGGACTTCTTCGCGTAAAGTTTTATGCGTGGCGCAAATCAATCGGACATCCAAGCGCATGGGGCGACCTCCCCCCACACGTTCAATGGTTCTTGTTTCTAGAAAACGCAACAATTTAACTTGTACGACGGCATCAATTTCACCAATTTCATCCAGGAATAAAGTACCGCGATCGGCGCATTCAAAACGTCCTACATGCTGCTTAATGGCCCCTGTAAAGGCACCTTTCTCGTGACCAAACAATTCCGACTCCAACAAATTGGCGGGTAAAGCTGCACAATGAACGGGAATAAATGGTTTTTGAGATCGCGTACTCTGTCGATGTATCAAATGGGCAATCAATTCCTTGCCTGTCCCCGTCTCCCCTGTAATTAAAATGTTGGCACGCGAAGGCGCAACCACTTCCACTTTTTTTAAAACATTTTGAAACGTACTCGAATTACCCAAAATACCTTCCGGGTGGTAACGATCCGACAGCTTTTTGTGTAAATCTCGATTTTCCTCGCGCAAATTACGATCGTCCAGAGCGCGTTGAACAATCATTTCCAATTTTTCCAAATGAATGGGTTTACTTAAAAAATCGTAAGCACCTCGCTTCATGGCTTCAACGGCCGTTTCAATATTGCCATAAGCGGTCATCATGATACAGATGGGTTTGTTAGCCAATTCCAGCACCTTGTCAATGACACACATACCACTTTTTTGCCCCATACGTAAATCGGTAATAATGACGTCAAATACGTGTGTACTCATAAGCTTGAAAGCTTCTTCGGGTCCATTTGCCGTGTACACGTCAAATTTACTTGAAAAAGTTAACTTTAACCCTTCGCGCGTGTTCTTTTCATCATCCACAATGAGTAATGTTCCCTGCATACTACCCCTTGAGTTGAATTTGACAGATAGCCTGCATCACGCGATCGCTGATTGCCTGAAGTGGATCTCTTTCGGAACGACACGCTACAAAATCGGATGGATACAGCGTTTTACCGTACACGATCGAAAGCCTTGGTTTTAAGTTCAAAAAACGCTTTCCTTTAGGTAAGGCCTCAAAAGAACCAAAAATCCGAACCGGAACTACGGGCACCGACGAACGTTCTATGAACAAACCTATCCCCTTTTTTGCCCTCTGAGGAATACCTGTTACGGAACGCGTTCCCTCTGGGAACATAAGAATAGGGTAACCTGCGGACAAAATGTTTAAAATCCTCTTAACGGATTGAATGTCATTTCCCTTTTCACGATTTACGGCTATCATATTGAGTTGTCTAAAAAACCAACCAATACCTTTTTTGAATAATGTACTACGCGCGAATGAAAATACAGGTTGACGGTGGCAATGGAGGGCAATAATGGGCGGATCCAAATAACTTACATGATTACTTGCTAAAATGAAAGCCCCATTTGCAGGAATGTTGTCTTCACCATAAATTTTCCCTCGGTAAAGCACTTTAAAGATAAACTTAAAAAATAAACTTACACAACGGTACGAAAAAGAAAGGTTTGCCTTCATGTCAGATTTTATATATGACCCATTGATATAAAATAAAAGCATAAAAAATGTTGGAAGATCAAAAATGGTTCACTTTATTTCAAAAAACGATTGAATCGTTTGACGAACGCCCCTCTTGGAATGTTTATTTTATGTCCATTGCACTTTTGATGGCCGCACGTTCTAGTTGTACAAGGCTCAAAGTAGGGTGTGTCCTTGTTTCTGGGGCAGGCAACAAAAACCGAATTATTGCTGCAGGCTATAACGGATTTTTGGCAGGGTTACCTCATGTTTCAAAAATGCGCGATGGACATGAACAAGCAACCGTTCATGCAGAACAAAATGCTATCGCCGATGCTGCACGCCGTGGGGTAAGTATACAAAATTCAATTGTCTACACCACGCATTACCCATGCATCAATTGTGCAAAAATATTATTGGCAGCAGGCATTCAACATTGTTATTATCATACTAACTACAACAATGATTCTCTTGTGGAGGAACTTTTTAACGAAGCACGTGTTCCCTTACAGCAGTTATAGCATATATGTCACCGCCAATGCACAATTTTGCTGGATTAGTTTTGTTATCAAATCCTCAGTATGCACAGGATGGAGAGTTTTTACAAAGTGTTATTGCCATCGTTCAACATCAACCCAATAAAGGGTCTATGGGCCTTATGCTCAATCGCCCCTTAAGACTTACGCTCAATGATTTTGACGAACAACGTTGGGAAGGTTTTAATACTGTACCTGTTTTTAAAGGAGGCCCTGTTGAACAAAAACGTCTCATTTTAACGGCTATCGAATGGGGGCCTAAGAATCATTTTTTAAAGTGGTACTTGGGATTACAAACGCAACAAATCTCTCAATTACTATCCCAAAAGAACACCGTTGCATTGCGTGCCTATTGCGGCTATGTAGGTTGGGCAAAAGGGCAATTGGAAGAGGAAATGCGGAAAAACTTTTGGTTACCCGTTCCCATGCATCCCAAAGCAGTTTTTGCTGCTAATAATACGCAATTATGGCACAAATTAATGTTACTTTTTCATCCAACCAACGTCCTCTTCAATCAACTGCCCACCCATCCGTCCATGAATTAAATGGCGGTTGTCCCATATGCTGTTAATGCGTAGACGTTCATGAAAAGGTTGTTCACAGTCTTGATGCAGCGACGTCCATATGCGCTATAATGTACAAAGTGCATTTTATAAGACCTAAGGATTCTATTTAGCAGTCCGTTAAAATCCCACTTGCCGGAGCAACAATGAATGCTTACGAGCGTTTGGATGCAACAACTTGCCATTACAAAGCCATTAAATCACATATCGTGCCTGTTTTTCACAACTCCTGTTCACAATATTTGACACACCTACCGCAGGCAGCTTCTTTCTCTTTCGAACAATGTAACCAATACAAAAGGGCCCCATGGGCCCTTAGGAATATATGAAAAAATCAAATTATTTTTTAGTGAATCGTAATTTTTTTGGCTTCCGGTTTACTCGTTTTTGGCAAAACTAACGTCAAGAGGCCATTTTTCATTTTGGCATCCAATTTATCCACCTGACCATCGCACGGCAGCAAAGTTGTAAATTTAAAACGTCTTTTCGGTTTCTTAGAGTCTTCATCCTTGTCTATACAACACGCAGAACGTTCCACTTCCGCTTCGATAACCAACAAGGATTCATCGACTGAAATTTTAACGTCGTCTTTGTCAGCCCCCGGTATACCCACTTCTAGGCAATATGTCTTTTTACACTCCATCCATCGTAGAGGTCGTGTAAAATGATCGCGATGGGGAAATCCGTCTTGAGATAGCCAATGATGCATAAAAGCCACGCTATCTTTAAACAAACATTCCATAGGATCCCTATCGTGGGGGAAACCTTTCGCTTGAAGGGGACTTATGAGGACCACTTCCAAACACAAAACAAAAACACATTTAAATAACTTCATCATAGTGAACAAAAGTTTATGTCAATCTGCAAAAAAGTCAATCGTTGGATTGCAAAAAACATAAAAATGTTTTTAAATTTTTTGCTTCTTATGAGTTGGTCAACTTTTAAAAAATTTTTCGTTTACCTTCACCCATTGAAGGTTTCTCTGGATACAAGCAAAATTCCTTTCAAAGACAATTTCTTTCAAGTGATGCAGTCCAAGATTGTGCGTGCTTTCAACGATATGGAAGCGCTGGAGGCAGGGAATATCGCAAATCCGGATGAAAAACGCATGGTTGGACATTATTGGTTAAGGAATTTTCAATTGGCCCCTAAAAAAAACATCAATACGCTTTTGCACGACAACTGGTTAAAAGTATGCGCGTTTACCGACAAAATTCTCAATCAAGAAATTCAAGGATCCCATGGCCCTTTTAAATATCTCCTATGCATTGGCATCGGTGGATCCGCTTTAGGTCCCCAATTGTTATCGGACGCCTTAGATCGAAGACCCAAAGGGTTAAGAGCACTTTTTATAGATAATACGGATCCGGATGGCATTTTTAGAGTTTTAAAAAAGATCCACAAACATTTGGGACAAACGCTCGTTTTGGTCACTTCAAAATCTGGAGGAACGCCAGAACCTCGCAATGGACTCATGGAAATCCGTGCTGCCTTTACCAAACAAAATATTCCTTTCCACCAACACGCTGTTGCCATTACCTGCGAAGAGAGTATCTTAGATGTGAAAGCGCAACAAGAACGTTGGTTGGCACGTTTCCCCATGTGGGACTGGATCGGAGGACGAACAAGCCTATTTAGCAATGTGGGATTGGTTCCCGCAGCCCTGCAAAATATTGATATCAGTGCTCTCATCCAAGGAGCTACCGAAATGGACATTCTGACCCGAAATACGGAAGTTTTAAACAACCCAGCAATGATGCTTGCTTTAGCTTGGTATGCCTGCACCGAAGGCACTGGAAAACGCAATATGGTTGTCTTACCTTACAAAGACGCGCTCATTCTTTTCCCACGCTATTTGCAACAACTCATTATGGAATCATTGGGCAAAAAATTAGCGAATGATGGACGCAAAGTCTTTCAAGGATTGACCGTGTATGGCAATAAAGGGTCAACGGATCAGCACGCTTACGTACAACAATTGAGAGATGGTCTCGATGACGCTTTCGTCACTTTCATTGAAGTCCAAGTGCCTTGCAATCCCTCCAATGTCCACGTTGAGCCCGCATTAAGCTCAGGTGACTTTTTGGAAGGCTTTTTGCTTGGCACACGCGCTGCTTTGACGGAAGTAGAGCGTCCTTCCATTACATTGACGCTGAAACATTTAAATGCGCAAAGCCTGGGTGCACTGGTCGCTTTATTCGAGCGGGCAGTTGGGTTTTACGCCAGCTTTATTAAAATCAATGCCTACAATCAACCCGGTGTGGAAGCTGGTAAAAAGGCTGCTGCCAAATTTTTGAACTTACAAAAACGAATACTCAACTTTCTTACCGACTACACAGGTGAGTATTTCAGCGCAGAATCACTTGCTCAGGCACTCAACTTAAATGAAGACACCGAAAGTATTTTTAAACTTCTAGAATATTTGGCCGCCAACAAAAAAATCTTTCGCAATAAACTCTTGCCTTTAACACAAAGTACTTACTGCCTGAGGAAAAAATGAAAAGAACCCTGCAATCGATTTTTTTGTTGGCCACCCTGATGATTGTAAGTTGTCTTGTTGGATGTTCTCAAAGTATGGAGACAACCACTGCTTTGGACGATTCAAAAATGCCTTGGGGGCGTCCTGCTTCTTGGGAAAAAACAATGCCCATTGCTCCAGGATTTCAATATTAGCCTGTGAGGTTGAAATGTAGACTGAGTAGCATGGGGACTACCCTGTTATTGTTGAGTGGGTGCGTGCCACAGATGCATCTCAACAAAAAGGTCATTCATGATTGTCGTTGAAAAGCGGAGGCATTCCATTCACGTGAAAACAAGCGGACGAGGCTTTAGCCTAGATACGCCTTTTCTCATTGGATCTCTCACAAAACAATTCACAGGTGTTTTATGCCTGGAACATCTCGCGAACCTCCTCGATACCAATATTACAACACTGATGACGGAACAGGATTTTAAGAGTGTCCTGAAAAGTATGCCCGATGTCGACCTCTGGGAACCATTAGGTTTTTATCATTTTAAAGGCATTACCGTTAAACAACTGCTAACGCATTCCACAGGCCTCGATTACAGTACGGGCGAAAAGGTTGCAGTTTAAATACCAAAATTTAAATTTTAACTTGCTTGGCAAAATTTTAGAAAGCGTGACAGGCCGGTCGTATGAAAATTTGTCACGCGCATTATTCAAGCAAGCAGGAATGACTAACACTGGGTTTCATAGCGATTTTTCAAGGGCACAACTTGCCGAAAAATTAGGATATAACAAAATATGTTTCGATTCACTCGCGGAAGTTATGAATCCCGCCGGAGGTATTATCTCAACGGCCAGGGATCTTTTACAATGGAATGACTTCCTTTCCCAAAACAACTACTTTAAACGATTAACAGCATACACCGTTGAGGCCAATGAACCGGAATTTCTTGGATGATATGGCTTCGGAATGCTTATTTTGAAAAATGATAAAAATAAAATATTTTTTCACGATAGAGCCATCATTTTGCCAAATGGACCCTCATTTAAGAGTTTTCCATCCTATGACCCAAAGCAAAAAACCACTACGGTGTGTTTTGAAGTTTTAGGAACAAGTCCTTACGAATAAAGCTGCCATACATGTGCAATCATACCATAATAATTCGGTTTTTTCTCAAAACATTCCGAATTTTTCAGACGCAACGCTGTTCTTAACGCAAACGAATACAATAGTGCTAATGATAAGTACTATCTTACGATCATCCGATGTTTTGTATAACATTCTTAAGAAGAGTAGTAGTAACACTCGACTGAAAATTGGTCAATGGCTGAGTTGTTGGTTACAATCGCATTGACGTTATTTTCGTTTGCATTACCCGGAGCTCCTAAGGATTCCCCCGTCAAATCCTTTCATAACGAAGCCATCTCTACCGCCATTTTATGCTCTTTTATATGAAAAATCTGTAAACGTTTCTCCGTTTTGTAAGCATTCGCTGCCTTTATATTCCTTGCTTTAAAATATCCAGATACGCTTCATGAATATCCGGTTTCTGTGTTCTCCTGCCGTTTGCACAAGAATTTTCGCATCGCACAGCCGTTTTACCGCGTCTGAAACAGTCTTAAAGGTTGTACCCAGCGCAATCGTCGTTTTCTGTATTTCGATGATGGGGTTGCTTTCCAAATATGTAAGCAGACGAACGGCTGTTTTCAATTTGCGACCAAATTCAGCGATAGCTTCCCTGTTTCTACTGTGTAGGGCAGTCAACCTATCAATGGCCACAATCGCGTCCGTAGCCGACACATAGACAGCTTGCAGAACATTGTTCGTAGTTCCTCTTGTTCCGTACTTCGGTCATACGGTCATAGTACTCGATACAATATTTCTTGAGAAAATACGAAATATACAGTGTTGGTGCGGATAAAACTGCTTTCTTCATCAGAAAAAGGCTAATCAAAAATCGTCCCACACGACCGTTATCA
The DNA here is from genome assembly GCA_031283895.1 of Puniceicoccales bacterium. GTDB lineage: Bacteria > Verrucomicrobiota > Verrucomicrobiia > Opitutales > UBA9783 > CABUVL01. Next base: position 12,833 of record JAITAV010000007.1, read on the forward strand.
TCAAGGATGAATGGATTGTTTCAAATTGGTATTGAATGAGCGCAGCGCGGATCAATACATCAAGATCATCATCGGTATTGATATGTGACATGGCTATGGTCGTGTCGACTGGAGTGGGAGGGACATACCAGGCGCTTTTTATTGTACTACCTACTCCTCCAATCCAGTTCTGCGAATGGCGGAATGTACCTGGACTTTTCTCTTGTCCTCGGACATTTTTCATGAGTATGGCATGCGTTTTTTTTATCAAACGGTTGCAAAGCGGCAGTTCTTTTAATCTACCTATGGCAAACTCTGTCACCTTAACATAACTGACCACATCCGCAACGTTGCGGTTGATGTTTTCGTCTATCATTGGGTCGAAAATATCTTCAAGTGTTGCCTGTGTTCCTTCAATCTGAGAGGATATCAAGGCTTCCTTACGAACGTACACAGATACAAAAAGATTGATATTTGGGATGTGCACCGCAATGTTTTCCAACAAAGCAAGCTGCTTATGGGCCCTTATCAGTAATTCTACCGTTTCGTTATCCAATGTGACAGGCGGATTAGGTGGCAAAGCAGACGGAGCAAAAGATTTGTACGGTGATCTCTCCCAACACAAACACATTTACCCTCAATTACCCTGCGACTTCTACTGTGTGCAAGCGTTTCCTTCCGAAGATAATATTACAATCTAAATATATTTTTGTTATTTTATTTTTACAAGGTAAAGTAAAATAACAGTATCTATGGGTTAAACGTTATTGTAGTTTCTCCATCCATTGGCGGAGAGGGAGGGAATCGAACCCTCGGTACCCTTACGGATACACAGCATTTCCAGTGCTGCACAATCGGCCCCTCTGTCACCTCTCCACGTTTTCAAAAAGTTTTATGTATAAAACCGCCCTCCCGTGCAACACAAAAATTGCAAAGTGGTCCAGGCTTCATCCAAAATAGACCCTACCCATAGATTGCTTCTATCATCCTACGATTGCTCCCTGAATTGAGCAATACTATATATGCCTTTGCATAGAGTATGGGACCTACATTAAACGATCGTCGTGGGCGGTTAATGTTAACATTATTGTTACTCATTTTGCTATGGAAGCAAGAATGCTACCCACAGGGTAGCATTTTGTAAAAGAAGGTGTGGATAAGATTTAGTATCTACAACCATAGCCTCTAAAAGGAGGATAGCAACCATACGGATCACCGCAACCGTAATAGCCATGATCTGGATAACACCCATATGCACGAGGATAATCGTAG
>JAITAV010000008.1 GCA_031283895.1 Puniceicoccales bacterium
GCACATTAATCTGGTGACCGAGTATTTTCAACTGTTCTATGGCAGCGGGACGATAAATATCGCAGGCAACCAAACCAGGTTGCTCTCCAGCGTTTTTTAAGAATTGGGCTAACTTTGCGCAGCTTGTCGTTTTTCCTGCTCCATGTAAGCCAACCAACAAAATATTCAAGGGCCTTTTGTCATTGAGTGCAGCCAATTCTCCGCCTAAAACTGTAACCAGCTTATCGTACACAATTTTAATGACTTGCTGACCTGGTTGTACATTTTGTAAGACACGTTGTCCAATACACGCATGCTTCACTTCCGCAATTAAATCTTGCACTATTTGAAAAGAAACGTCAGAAGCCAATAAAGCTGTCTTAATGTTATTGAGTGCGTCTGTTACATTTTTTTCCGTTAAATTTTTCTTGCGCGATAAACTGGAAAGAACTTGCGTTAACCGTTCGGATAATGATTTAAACATATATTTTTCTCCTACACTAAAGTAGTGATCGTTGAAAAGCTTTTTATTGCGTTAAAAAATTGTTTAGAATTTTTTGAACCCTCTTATGAGAAAATTAAAAACGTTCGAAATTAAGAAAAATAAACATCGAAATATGGCACGCAATACAATCTGTATAATACATTAAGCGTATAAATTGATATATTTTAAAATGCGTTGCGTAACACCGCAATGACATTGGGTCCATGCCTGTGCGCGTTTTCCAAAGATGTAGGCCGCATGCGGTTGGTGAATCCAATGGAGTAAACACTGCTGTACTTCGATTTCTGTAGAACATCTTACGGCTCCTTCAGCTTGTTCTAGACTTTGGCAAATGGCTCTAAAATTTTGCATATTAGGTCCATATACGATAGGTTTACCCGCAACGGCCGCTTCGATAGGTGTTTGTCCTCCTCGATTGGGGGGTAAACTTTTACCGATAAACACAAAATCAGCCAGATGAATAAATTGATTCAGTTCGCCCGTCGTATCGACCAAACATACATCGGCATCTTTTTTCAATTGAGATCTCAACGTATATGTGGATATATAATGTTTCAATAAGTGGACAATTTCATAGGCACGTTCCACATGCCTGGGTACCAAAATAAGTTTCAGAGAAGGACAACGTTCTTTTGCTGCTAAAAATAACGCTATCAAAAATTTTTCTTCATCGGGCCACGTTGAGGCTCCCAAAAGAATACGTGCATGCGTCCACTGCATTCCCAATTGTTCTCTTTGGATACCGTTTTTGTCCACTGTATTTAATCTAGCTATGGCGGCATCTACTTTTAAATTACCTACATCCACAATTTTGTCATTTGGGAACCCCAACGTTATCAATCGTTGCCGATCCTGACTGCTCGCCGCTAAAATTGTTGACACATAGCGTAACAACCACCTACTTATCCGAGGTATTTTTTTGTAATAGTTAAAAGAACGATCCGAACAACGCCCATTGATGAGCAAAACCTTAACATTTTTTTTATGCGCTGTGTGCAAATGTTCGGGCCATAATTCCGATTCCATTAAGATGGCTAATACCGGATGAATACGTCGCCACGCAATACGATTAAAGAGCCAAAAATCAAGTGGGAAATAAGCAATATATTGCACCAAAGTGGCGTAACGTTTGCGCGCGATCTGTAACCCTGTAGAGGTTGTCGTTGTTAAATAGATGCAAATGTTGCGATGCTTTAACTCGGTCAATAAAGAAAACAAAGCCTCTATCTCACCAACACTCACCGCCTGTACCCAAATGGTTGACATACGGGTTGTATTTTTAGGGACAAAACCCAAGCGGTGCCACCAACAAGTTCCATATCCACCTCGTCGAAACATTCGCAATAGATAATAAGGTAACAAACAGAAAAAAATGGGCCAAAAGCACACTCTATATATCCAAATCATATTGCATATCCCAATGTGTATAAATCAAGGAATTATGCAATATTCAAATCAACGACAAATATCCGTTCGCTACGTGTAAAAATGACTAGAATAAGCATCTATAGTTATTCTACCCAATATTTGTTGAATGTGAGATTTATAAGATTTCCGATGAAAGTAATGTTTTGTAACAAAATCTGCACTACGTTTTTCGACGTGAAAACGTATGACTTTGCTTTATTTCCTATATTTTGAGATATATTTTTCTTGACGCGATATTTTTATGAGTTTCAATAAGTACGTTTTGTGTGTTTAGGCACCTCTAGCTCAATTGGATAGAGCATCTGACTACGGATCAGAAGGTTGGGGGTTCGACTCCCTCGAGGTGCGCCAGTCTTTTTCAAGCATAATATAAAGGCAATCCTACACCGCTATATTTTACTTACTCGTGCTTCTTGTAAGTTACCCATATTTTACCTTCAAATTGAACCTTTACCTAGAAGTTGGCACGATAAATGCTGTACATACCAGTATGCATCCCTTAATTATCAGCGGATTATCCAATATCGGGACTTCGTTACTTGAACAAACATTGAACAGAATACGAAGTATCGACACTTGTACTCTGAATCTTAGTGCAATTCTCAATCGGTTGTCGAGAAAAGGTTGTGCAAAAGAAACTTTTAACAAGATGAAAGCGGAGTTATTGGAAAGCATACATACGGATCCTTTGCTCAACGAATTTCGCAATGATCCAAATTCTGTCATTTCCGTTGTTATGGATCCGCAAGGCCGTTGCGTTTTCAACGAAAATGCAAAAGTTATCCTAACATGCTCGCGCGATTCTTTATTAGGGAAAATGGGGATAGCCTATTTTAATCTTTCTCAATTATCTATTCCAAATAATCAACGACTCACGGAGGTGTACCTTGAAAACATTGCTTAAATACGCATTTTCTCTGCAAAATAAATATGCTGCAAAGATTGCCAATCGGACTCTTTGTCTTGACTGCACAGATAATAATCAAATTGAGGCAAAGTTGCCCACTCCTTTTCAGCCGTTTGAAGGCGTTTTTGGATCGTCCATACATCGTCGGTTCCGCGACTAGTCAAACGATTCTTTAATTCTGCAAGACTGGATGGACTAACAAACACACAAATCAGTCGACGGTCGTTTTGTGTAGTGTTGAAATGTTTTTTTAATGTCTGTGCCCCATGCACATCTACGCACAAAACCAAGTCTTTACCTGCGCTACTTGATTGCTCAACCGCCTCTTTGGAAATCCCATAATAGTGGTCATAAACCTTTGAATATTCTAAATATGCATTTTTTTCAATACCCTTGGAAAAATTTTCCTGGGTAGAAAAATAGTAATCTATACCCTGTACTTCCCCCTGACGTGGGAGGCGTGTCGTTGTTGTAATAACACGTTCCATATTAGGAAAACTTTTTAGGAGGCGTGTACATAAAGTTGTTTTGCCACTACCCGATGTTCCCGTCAAAACGAATAACAAATTCTTGCTTTTCATTTTAGCCCAGATAATGAAAAATCAATATTCCGTACGCAAAACTTGCCAATCCCATCAGTCGTATGGGCCATGCAAATAGTTGTTGGCACGACCATGCGACAAGGTCACGCATGCGGTAAGGGTACACTCCAAAAAAGAGAGCGATCACAATCACGATGTAAAATAACAGCGAAAGCCAAGGACGGACCGGATGTAGCTGCATATATCCAACCGATAGGCACGGATGTATGGTTAAAATTGCTATGAGGGCAATTCCCCGTACGGAAAGCCAATCTTGCCAATACACGCAACAGGCACTAAACACGCAAGCAAATAAAAGCATTAACCAATGTTTGTATTGACCAAAATCGGCTTCGGACAAATGGCCTACATGCCACAAAAACCAAAAGGCGCCCAGTAAAAAAATACTCACACCCAAAAAATTATTCCGCAACAAACGGCAGAGATTTATACCCACTTGCGAAGCATTTAAGTTGAAAAATACCCCCAGAAAAACCAATAAAACACCTACCGTATAACCTAATGTTATCACCGTCATCCTTCTTACACTAAACAAGCTTCTGATGTTTACTCAACATAAAAGTGAAGTTTATAGCGGATGATTGCAAGATAAAGGAAAGATAGGTAATAAAAAGAGTAACTTGCTCTCAACCGGACACGTACTCAAAATCTTGGGTTTTGAATAAAGGATTGTCCTTTGAACACGCGTACGGCATGGGGTATGCTAGGCCTCTCCCGCTTCTTTATTAGCGTTTTCCACACGTTTCCCCAAAGCACTTACGGATAAAATCCACAAAATACACACTAAAATGAATAAGGCAAAAACGTAGGGTACAATTTGGTAGTAGGTCGCTTTTACACCTGCTAAACTACTTACGACAGAAAATAAAGCCACTTGAACGAAAGCGCCTCCCGATTTACCCAGACGACCCCCCACAACATCTACGACTGCTTTACCTTTGACTTTCATTTCTTCGTCCAAAGGAATGTAGGCCATTTCTTTTGTTAGGTCAAACAAAGCGTACTTGGTGGATTTAGACACAATCACAATCGCTGCCCCCAAAAATACAGCCATGGTCACCGGATTGGTCCCCCACTGAACCAATATATCCGTCAGTTCTTGCCGAAATAGAACAAATGAAAAAAAAACGACTCCCCCCACCAAAAACACAACCGGTGTAGACATTGCTGCGACTACCCAACGGCAAATACGCAATATATTTCCTCCAACGATTAACATAACGATGGAAGCAAGGCCTGTTAGTATCGTGAAACGACTCATAAATGTATTGTAATCATTTTCGTTGTGATATTGTAATTTCAGCTGACTTTTCCATAACCCTTCAATGACATTTACACTAATCCCATAACAAATAACCAACATAGCAATTAAGCCTAAATAAGGTGAAGTGAAGATAGTTTTCAAGCTTTGAAGGAGCCCGGCTTTTTTCTTCCCCTTTTTGACACCGGGTAACTCTGGCTTGTCATAGAAACGCTTATCGGTCAAAACGCATTTGTAAATCCATCGGTAAATACCCATGGTAACAATACCGAATAAAACAACGGTACCCATAAGCCAATTAAGGGAGATTTGCCAGGGATCTACACCAGGACTTACCTTATCCGAAATATTGGAAAAATAATCTCCCAAAATACCAGAAAACAATAGAGAAAATTGAGCCATTAATCCCCAAAAGGCGTAGACGCGTTTGGCTTCAGAAACGCGTGTTACTTGGTTTGCAAATTGCCAGAAAGACAAAGACAGCAAAGCACTTCCCCACAATTCTGACAAAACGTAGAATATACTGTAACTCCACACGCCAAGTAAAGCGAGCGGCCAGTGTAAAATGGGGAACTGGGTTTGCCAACTTGCAATCGTTGTTGCAGTTGGATGAAACCATTCACGATTGGGGTAAATGACAAACGCAAACAATCCAAAAAATAGAATAAAAGGTGAAAGTGTGGCGTAAAATAATTTTTCGTTACTTAAAATATTGCTCGCTTTGGCATACAAAAGCATGAATATGATAGCGGAGGGTGTTACACAAAACAACTTTAGGTAAGAGAGTGCTTCTGCACCTGTGTTGGTAACAACCAGAGAGTCTTTAATATTCCTTAAACATGTATAATTAAACAATATGAAGAATAAAATCATTCCCATGGGAATAACTTTTTTCAATTCATATCGATGAACGGGAAAGAATATACGTCTTAATTTGGAAAATTCCGGCTCTCCACTTGTCTCATTCATGATCTATTAATATCCTTAAACTGCAACGATTAAAATTAATTGATGAAGATTGTTTATTTACTGATAATCTCTTTTCTTGACAAGTAAATTATGAAAAATATGCGTCGGCGAGAAATTTTTTACTTTATGGCTTGAAAAGTAAGCTTAAAATGCATAAACTAAATAAAACTCGCCATATATGTCAAAAAAATTACAACACTCTCCTTTTTTAGAAAAATGTGCATGTGCATCAAAAGCCTGCACTTGCGCAGAATCTGCGCGCACTCCCACCAAATCTAAACGTTCTCGTACGGGTGCTAAAAAAAATAAAGCACGTATTCAAGTAACTGCCAATATTGGTTGGGGGAATGTCCTCTTCATTCGTGGTGAAGGCGCCTCTTTGAGCTGGGATAAAGGAATTGCCTTACAGAATTTAGACACCGATCACTGGTGCTGGGAATGCGATCTACAGCAACCGATAGCATTTAAGCTGCTCATTAACGATGTCCAATGGTGTGAGGGCGAAAATTATATACTCACTCCAAAGCAAACTGTTACCATTACCCCTACGTTTACTTGAAAAAAGTTTTTAATAGACTTCCATTATATTACGTCTTCATTAAGTTATTGAAAGTTAAAGCAGGTCAATGTAAGAAGGTTTGAGTAGACTTGCTTCATGGACACGAAACAATGTATATAAATTAAATGGCATGTTTCGGTTTCATTTGAGTGGAATAGTTCAATTTTTTCTGTTGTTTTCCGACGTCGTGGGAGAGTGTTTCTCTCATATCTCAGATATGTAAACTCCAATGCAATTTCCTGAACATTACGGCAACGCCTGTTAAACGATGCATGCCATCAAACGTGAGCGCCCTTTCTTTTAATCGAGGTATCAATTTTGCACCTATGTCGAAGGAGCAGGTGATTGGAAAAATACATTTGCACCTACAAAAACGACATATATCCCCTTGCCTTAAAAACTGGCACCCGTACGCAGAATCGAACTGCGATTTGTAGGATGAGACCCTACCGTGCTGACCGTTACACCATACGGGCAAAAAAAATACTTGCCAATTGCACATATTATTTTGCCTTAAGTCAATAGTGTAAGTACTGTAACAACAACATTTCCCATACGAATAAGAAAAGTCTTGGCGTGACTCTCCATGTTATGGGCTTGTACAAAAAACGAAAAGATTGTATGGACATACGGATTCAATGGACCTTTTCCGTAGGACGTTGGCTCAATACATGTAGCTATCAAAATACAGAATGCATGTAGAAATATATTTGTATTTAATAATACCCGTAATAATATAAATTAAACAAGTAACGGTATTTTTTTAGGAAAATACACAAATTATTATGATTTATAAAGCATGCTTTGGGTTTTTAATCTAACAAAAGAGGTTATTCAAGAGGTCGAATAAATATATCTGTATTTAAAAGCTTTAATAAAACAAAACAATCCAACAGGGTTCGCGATATTTTTATATGGTTATTGCTGTGTATCATACAATCGCATACGCCGATCAGGCTTCTGACGATTCAATTTCAACCACTTTACAGATACCTATCAACGTATCATCGTGGGCCAAATGAATCAGTCGCACACCCATTGTGGTTCGACCAATAACGCGGATATCTCGAACGGGTGTTCGAACCGCTTGCCCAGATTTTGTAAACAACATTATTTCATCTTGCTCGTTAACGGTGATGGCGCCTGCAACACCGTGCGTTTTGATGGCGATTACGCCAATGCCGCCTCTTTGCTGTAAACGGTACTCTGAAAATTCAGAGCGTTTCCCTTGCCCTTTTATTCCGGCAATAAGCAGTGTACTGTGGTCATTGACAACAATTAAAGCTTTTACATAATCGCCATCGCGTAAACGGATACCTCTTACACCGCGTGTGGTACGCCCCTGATCCCTACAGCCTGCTTCACTAAATCGGATGGACATACCTTTGTAAGTGATTAAAATCAAATCGTCATTCCCATTCGTAATGTCTGCACCAATAATCAAATCGCCATCATCGATGTTCATACCAATGAGCCCAGATGCACGACAATTCCGGTAGGCCGACAAAACCGTCTTTTTAACAATGCCTTTCCGCGTTGCCATCACCAAAGAATATGCATCGCTAAAATCCTTAATGCACAGCATGGCAGCAATTTTTTCGCCTTTTTGCAACTCGAGAACGTTGATTAAAGCACGTCCCTTAGCTATTCGGGAACCTTCTGGAATTTCGTATACTTTTTTGATGTACAAACGACCATTCTGCATGACAAATAAAATGCAATCGTGCGTACTCGCCGTAAAAGAATGTTCTATAAAATCGTCATCGTATTGCCCTGCCCCCACAACACCTTTGCCACCACGTTTTTGAGAACGATAAGAACTAATATCGGTACGCTTAATAAACCCGTTGTGCGTTACCGTAATGATACATCCCGCATTGGCAATGACATCTTCCAACCTAAATTCAGATTCGGCAGGGATAATACGCGTTTTACGCTCGTTCCCATACCGTTTTTTTAAGATCAGCAATTCATCCTTAATCACTTCCAACAATTTGGTATCGTTGGCTAAAATAGCGCGTAATTCTTCCGCAGTCTTTAGTAATTCTAAATATTCTGCGTCAACACGATCACGTTCCAGTCCCGTTAATTGGTACAATCGTAACTCCAGAATTGCATCCGCTTGCGGGTCGCTTAACTGAAATTGGGTAGTTAGGGCGATTTTGGCTTCATCACGAGAGGCCGATGAACGAATCGTGCGTACAAAATCATCCAAATGGTCCAGGGCAATTTTGTAGCCTTCCAGGATATGTAAACGGCTTTCGGCTTTCTCCAAACGAAAATGAGTCCTGCGCGTTACGACTTCACGACGATGCTCAAGGAAACATTCCAACATTTCCTTAATATTCATTTGCTTTGGCCGTTGCCGATCCAAGGCCAGCAAAATCACACCAAAAGAAGATTCCAAAGGCGTCATTTTAAATAATTTATTTAAAACAACCCGAGAAACCTCGCCACGTTTTAACTCAATGACGACCCGTGTATTTTCGTCCGATTCATCGCGTATGTCGCTAATTTCAGTTAAAATCTTCTGCTGCACAAGTTCGGCAATTTTTGTTACCAAATTTGCACGATTTACGTTGTAGGGAATTTCTGTGATGACGATTTGTTCTCTTCCGTTCTCCGAATCTTCACAGTGCGCTTCACCGCGTACGTGAATGATGCCACGTCCCGTTTTCAAATAATGGGAAACGCCCTCTAGTCCAACCACCGTACCTCCCGTTGGGAAATCGGGCCCCTGAATCACTTTCAAAATATCTTCTATGCTCGCTTCTGGGCAATCAATTAAAATAAAAAGCGCATCCAGCAATTCTTTTAAATTGTGCGGAGGAATATTGGTCGTCATACCCACCGCAATCCCCGTAGATCCGTTCATCAATAAGCTGGGTAAGGCGGAAGGTAACACAACGGGTTCTATCGTACTTTCTTTATAATTGGCCGTGAAATCAACCGTGTCCTCGTCAATGTCTTTGAGCAATTCCTCGGCAATATCTTTCAATCGACATTCGGTGTAACGGTAAGCGGCCGCAGAGTCTCCGTCAATGGAACCAAAATTTCCCTGTGGATCTACCAGAGGATAACGCATGACCCATCCTTGGGCCATTCTGACGAGCGCGTCGTATACGGAACTATCCCCATGGGGGTGATAATTTTTCAGGACTTCTCCGACGATACCCGCACATTTATCGAAAGGACGATTGTGCAAAAGGCCTTCTCGCAACATGGCGTATAGAATGCGGCGATGTACCGGTTTCAAACCATCACGTACGTCGGGGAGCGCACGACTAACGATCACGGACATCGAATAATCGATGTAGGCCGATTTCATAACATCGTCGACGTTGGTATCTATTAAAAATTCTTTTTCTACGTGCATGGCTAAATATCTAAATTGGCTACATTTAAGGCATTGTCTTCAATAAAAGACCGACGAATGGGTACGTCATCTCCCATCAACATGGTAAACGTTTGTTCCGCTTGCGCTACATCTTCCATGTTGACCTTAAGTAATCGGCGAGACTTAGGATCCATGGTCGTTTCAAACAACTGCTTGGCGTTCATTTCACCCAAGCCCTTGTATCGTTGAATGTGCAATCCTTTACGCCCCAACTGACGCACGGCGTCAACTAATTCCAAAATGGAATGCAAAGCTACCTCTCCCTCTTTTTCTCCATTTTCCCTTAAATAGTAGCAAGGCTGTTCATCCGGCGAAAAGCGCTGGATACGTAAATCCAGGTCCGACAATTCTTTTAAAATTTTGCCGATTTGCGGGTACTCAAAAATTTCACTTACAACCACTCTTTGAACAAATTTTTGTCCATCGATTTCAACTTCACGTTTTGTCGCTCCACCATAAATATCATCCACAATGTCATTTTCAACGTAAAAACGAGCACGCGCTTCATCGTTTGCCAGAAATTGAAAACTTTCTTGGTTGCCGTTGCGCATGCGGGCCACGTACTTGGGAACCGTGCCATTGTCTAAATTGCTTTGATCCAAATACAAATGCAGCGCACAACCATGCCGCATGACGGAAGCTCCCAACTGTTCTAACCGCGAAAGTAGAGACAACAAACGCACTAGTACCGTTTCGGGAAACGCATATTGATCGCATGCGCGCACAAGCGTGATGCCTTCTGAACCGAGCTCAAGCAAAATTTTATTCAGCTCAGCATCGTTATCAACGTATTTTTCACGCTTTCTACGTTTAATTTTGTACAATGGAGGTTGCGCAATGCAAACGTACCCATGTTCGATCAACCCGCGCATTTGTCTAAAAAAGAATGTTAGCAACAACGTACGAATGTGCGAACCATCCACATCGGCATCCGTCATAATGATAATTTTATGATAGCGTGCTTTCGCAATGTCGAAAGCGCCTTCTCCGCTCGCTCCGATTCCCGTACCGCATGCGGTTACAATCGTACGTATTTCATTGTTGGATAACACTTTATCCAATCGTGCCTTTTCCACATTCAAAATTTTACCTTTGATTGGCAAAATGGCTTGATAACGTCTATCTCGCCCTTGTTTGGCCGAACCACCTGCAGAATCTCCCTCAACGATAAATAATTCGCATAATGCGGGTGTTCTTTCGGAACAATCGGCCAATTTCCCTGGTAATCCGCCTCCCGTCAAAGCACTTTTGCGCACCGTTTCTCGCGCTTTGCGTGCAGCTTCTCGCGCTCGAGCTGCATTTAAACACTTATCCAAAATAATTTTACCCAATCCAGCGGTTGTTTCAAACGCGTACTTCAGCGAATCGCCCACAATTTTCTGAACGATGCCGTCCACTTCGCTGTTGGATAATTTTGTTTTCGTTTGTCCCTCGAAACGGGGTTCCGAAACTTTGACGGAAATGACGGCCGTTAGACCTTCCCGCACGTCTTCTCCCATGAGTGAAGGATTTTTATCTTTGATGAAACCATTTGCTTTGCCGTAATTGTTGATGACGCGTGTCAGTGCTGTTCTAAACCCCGACAAATGCGTACCACCTTCCACGTTAAAAATGGAATTTGCATAGGCGTAAATCTGTTCCGCAAAAGAATCGCTGTACTGCATGGCAATTTCCACGCAAATGCGTCCTTCTTTACCGACATCATCCACAACGGCATCTCCTGAAAAAAAAATGGGATCCGCATGCAGTACAGTTTTACCACGATTTAAGTAGGCCACATACTGTGAAATTCCTTTGCTAAACAAGAAAACTTCCGATTTTTCTATACGTTCATCCAACAATTCAATGCGGATACCGGGATTCAAAAAAGCCAATTCCCGCAAACGTTTTGCTAAAATTTCGTACTTAAACTCACGAATTTCTGTAAAAATCTCCGGATCTGGAAGGAAAGTAATTTTTGTACCCGTGCGTTTACTTTGCGCAACCACAAACATTGGTTCAACAACTTTCCCTTTTGAAAACGCCATTTTATACACATTTCCATCCCTACGGACTTCAACTTCAAATATTTCCGACACAGCATTGACACACTTGGCGCCAACGCCATGCAAGCCACCCGAAACTTGATAGGCGCCTTTACCGAACTTGCCACCCGCATGCAAACTGGTCATCACCAGTTCCAAAGCCGAAATCTTGTAAATGGGGTGTATATCAACCGGAATACCACGACCATTGTCCTCAACAGAACATGCTCCATTGAGGTGTATACAAACATTAATCTCCGTACAATAACCCGCCAAAGATTCATCGATGGCATTGTCAACGAGTTCAAAAACACAATGATGCAATCCACGCTCATGGGTATCACCAATGTACATGTCGGGACGCTTGCGAACGCCTTCCAGTCCTTCCAATTTCTGAATTTTAGAAGCGTCGTATTTCTCTTCCATGCCTGTTGAAACGCCTGATGCATCTTCCAATCCCAATTGACTCTCTTCGGTGACCATACAATATGGATATACTTGTATCACGTTTGGAAAATAATGCAAGAAAAACAAAGGCAACGTCCGTAAAGACAAACGCGCTACGAGGTAGGTTAATAAAATCTTTCGTTTGTTTCATCTAGCTACATAAAGTTTTGTCGTAGCTGTATGTGACTTACGAACGTCTACATACCAAGACTCAGAAGAGTTTTTTGTGAACAAAAAGGCTCCAAAGTCTAAATCTTATCATGCCAGGCAGATAACCGCAAAGGTAATCAGTTTTAAGGCAAACATACTTGCCATATACCTCTGAGAAACACTACCTTCAACACTATTAAATCTAAAATTAATCGCAAAATCCTACTTTCTAAAATGAGATGATTGCTTTTACGCAATACATGAGAAAATACTAAAGCACTTTTTCTTCCTTACCTGTAAGATTAGATTTTTGTAAATTTTGCATCGGTGAAACGTACAAAGTGTTATCTTCAAACTCTGTAACATAGCCTTCCCTAATGAGCCAGGATAGATTGGACTTAAACTCTCTAACAGATCGGGGATCCACAACGGTTTCCCATGTACTATCCGTAACATTAAAAAACACTTTGGGTAATTCAAAGACCGTAATTTCACCTTTGTATTTTTCAATTACTTCAATTAATTTGCTTATGCTTTCTGAAAATTGTGTCGTTGTATTGCGTATTTTCCGTTTTATGGCACAGATATAAGAAATACCGTTGCTACCTTTCTTGTAAATGTGAAATCCTGCGTAATGAAGTCGGCCTCTAAAAAAATTTGCCGTTTTAATAGGCAACTTTTTTTCGTCATTTAAAAAATTTTCGATCATTTTTTTCAAGTCAAAATCAACAATTTGACCGACATCAGAAACTGTAAGTTTCACGCGAGAAACTTTTTGTATTAAGTTCAAATCGGAATTTTCGAGTAAATATTTTTTAGCGGCTTCTTGGGACATGAAACAAACTTCCGAATCTGCCAATAGCCGAAAACGTCTACCTCGGGTCATGCCGGTTAGCCATGCTTCCACAACTTCCGCCGCATGTTCATTTTTTATCCGAGAAAGAAATGACTCGTACGCACAGTGCCCTTTCAAATTGCTTTCGTAATGCTCTCTTAACAAATCGGCGTATAAGTGATAATTGGGAGGTCCCAGTAAGGCCCCCGTTATGCCACATCGATTAACCGATTGAAAGTTTCCTTTAGGTTTTTCCAACACCACGTATTCTTCCTTAAAATACTGCGCCCAATTTTGGTGTACGATGTAATCCAAAGCCCCCTCCATTGAAAGGAAAGGAATTTTTTTTGACACCGTATAAAATCCTTTAAAACTAGAATTCTGTTGGCCATTAAGAATGATAAAAAATCTATCTTCCTTTTCGAGAAACAAACGAATTAATGGAAACAACTGGTAGGTTTTACAAGAACTTCGTAGCGTATTTATAAGGACCTCTAAGGCAACTTCTGCAGGACGCAAATTAATGTCAATAATTTGTTCCAATGCTTCTATGGACGAATTTACATGCTTTACTGTTGCGGTTTTCTTTTCCCTAATAGAAGTCTTTTTTACCTTTGTACTGTGAGTGGATGTAATAGTTTTGCAACTCTTTTCTGTCCACACAGGCCCTAATTGAAGTGCCTGGAATTGTTCAAGGATATTTTCTTCAGCGTTCAATGCAAATAACTATTTGACTTTATTTACGAGGCATGCTTCTTCTAATGACGTCAATTACTGATGTAAAGAATAATTTTTCACTTATGCAGAAGTCTTTTTTGCAGCACCAACAATGTCAACCTAATTTTGATTCAAAAGCATTTATATCTCCACAGGCCATCGTATCGGGCAATGTCCACATAGAAGCTTTGTGCAGTGTATGGCCCAACGCTGTATTACGTGGTGACTTGAATAAAATTACCGTAGCAGAAGGGTCTAATATACAAGAAAATGCCATTGTACATGTAAGTCTTAAGTACGATGTTGTGATTGGACAATACGTAACGGTGGGCCATGGAGCCATTGTTCACGGCTGTCATGTGGGCAATCACTGCTTAATCGGTATGCACGCCACGCTACTGGATGGAGCACACATTGGCAATTATTGTATTGTTGGTGCCAATACTCTGGTTACACAACATCAGATCATTCCATCTTTCTCTCTGGTTACAGGCATCCCTGGGAAAGTGGTACGCACTTTGACGGATCAAGATGTTCATTGCATCGAAGAAAGTGCACACGTGTACCTTGAGTTGATCGCAGCTCTGTGACGTTGTGAAGATGCTATACATTTTGGCAGGTCCAACCGCCTCGGGGAAATCGGATTATGCACTTGAGTTCGCAACACAACATGCGTGTGAAATCTTATCTTGTGATGCTTCTGCTTTTTACAAAAGAATGGATATTGGCACCGCAAAACCCTCGAAAATACAACAGGCGTGTGTTCCCCATTGGGGCATTGATTTAGTTTATCCCAACGAATACTTCTCAATAAAACATTACCTTACTTACGCACAGCGCTGTGTTTCAGAAATTTTTTCACGCAATCACAACGTCCTTGTTGTTGGTGGGTCAGGGTTTTATTTAAAAAGTTTTCTGACTTCCGTTGTGGATGAACACGAAGACAATCCGTCTGTCATGCGAAAAATCAACAGATGGGAAGAACAAATGGGTGTCGATTTTATTTTAAAAAAACTCAGAGCACTCAACCCTTTGGGGCTCCCCAATTCTCTGGATGTTTGCAACTTGAGAAAAGTGAAAAAAGCCCTGTTGCGTTGTTTAACAACGGGGTTACCGCTGCAGATGCTGCACAAAAACTTTGAACATAGGCAAACGCCTTTTGCGCATATACCCAAGCATGTAATATATATCCTACGGCCGCTCGAATTGTTGAAGCTACGCGTGCGAAAAAGAACAAAATATATGCTCCAAACTGGTCTTATTGAAGAAGTTCGTTTTTTACTAGAAAACAATTATTTATTGGAAAATACACCCGCCGCATTGACCATTGGATACCGAGAAACGGTGCGATTTTTGACGCAAACAAGACAATCAAAACAAGATTTGTGCACCCTTGAAGAGCAAATTGTTCATAATACGTGTCAATTGATCAAAAAGCAAAACACTTGGTTTCGTCATCAACTGCACTTTGATGCTTATTTGTATTACTAAATGCAATAAAACAATTTTACAAACACTTGCTAAAAATGCTCGCTTAAATTTGTTTTTCTGCAGCTTTTTCTAACATATACGACTAAAATGCCGAATAGTCAATCGTCTTCAATCGTTCTTTGCGTTGGCCTATGGTGGGGATACATGCTATCAAGGCTTGTGTGTATGGATGCTGTGGATGCATTACAATTTGTTCCGACAGCCCTTGTTCTACAATTTTTCCTCGAAACATGACAATTACACGTTGCGCAAAGTGCTTTACAATACCGAAGTTATGTGTGATCAAGACAATCGTTAATTTTTCGGTGCGCTGCAGGTGCTTTAACAACTCAATAATTTGTTTTTGAATGGTCATATCCAAGGCTGTCGTAGGTTCATCGGCGATAAGAATTCTAGGCTTGCATGCCAATGCCATGGCAATCATAGCACGCTGCTGCATCCCTCCGCTAAGCTCATGCGGGTAAGCCCCATAACACTGTTGTCCGTCCAGGCCTACTTTACATAGAAGTTGAATGGCGTACGCTTTTACGTCATCAACATCCACCAAGTGCAATTTAATGGCTTCCACAACTTGATAGCCGATCGTAAATACGGGATTAAAAGAGGTAGAAGGTTCTTGAAAAATATACGCAACTCCTGCCCCACGAATTTTACGCAACTGTTTTTCTGTCAGTTTTAAAACATCGAGTTGCCCATAAGTAATTGCACCCATGATTGTGCAGTAAGGTGGAGGAGGTAAAAGGCGCATGATCGAAAGCGCCGTAACCGATTTGCCACTTCCACTTTCGCCGACGATGGCTAAAACTTCTTGGGGAAATATGTCGAATGAAATATCTTTGACAACGTGCGTTTTAACCCCTTGTTGCAGGAAAGCAATATCTAAATTTTTGACAGCAACGAGCGGTTCCATTTATTCTACGTGCGTAATTTAGAATCCATGCTATCGCGCAAAGCATCACCGAACAGATTGAAGGCGATAATTGTTAAGGAAATGCCAACACCCGGCAGTAAAAGCCACCAAAGATTAAGCGTGAAAACTTTGAGATCTTCCTGTGTGTATTTTAGCATTAATCCCCAGGAAGTACTGGGTTCTTGAATGCCGATACCTAGGAAACTTAAAGCCGCTTCGTACAATATGTAACTGGGTATACATAAGGTAGCTGCCGTTAGTAAATAACTGGCTATGTTGGGTATAAAATGCTTTAAAAAAATTTGCAATGTATTTTGCCCCATTGCTTGCGCAGCTTGTACGAAAGCGGCCGTTCTCAATCCGGCAACCATGCCTCGAACAACACGAGCAATTTTGGTCCACCCAATGCAAGCCAAGATGGTCACAATCATAAAATATGTCGCCGATGAACTAAAATGCATCCCAATGGATGCACGTAAAGCTAATAACAAGTACAAACTTGGAATAGCCATCAAAAACTCGATGCATCGCATCGTGAGAAAATCACACCAGCCGCCCAAAAAACCTGCTATGCAACCTGCGAAACATCCTATCCAAAGCGTAATCAAAACGCCCACGAGACCAATACTCAAAGAAATACGTCCTCCAAAGAGTAGCCGAGAAAAAAAGTCACGTCCCAAATTATCTGTCCCGAGTAAAAAAAATGGATATTGTTCGTCTCCTCCGAACAATTTATGGCTACAGGGAATACATCCTAAAACGCGGTAAGTTTTACACGGTACCCACCAATGTATAGGCACATAAGTTTGCGTGGGTGTGTATTGCACTGAAGGCAGTTTGGCCCTAACGTAGATTCTGTAATACAGGGCATTTTGAAACCATTTTAAAGTCATGGGCGGATGAAAAGAAAATTGTAAATACTGTTGGCTAATATCGTAAGGTGCTAACAGCGGGGCCAACAAAGTAACTCCGTACAAAGTGGTCAGTATCAGCACCGATAACTTTCCCTGCCAGGTGACTAAAAGTCTTTGGAATAAAGTTTTTAACATTGCAAAATTTTTTAGCGCTTACCCCCAAAAACGCAATTTATTTTTTATGATGTTATTTGCATTGAAAGTGCGAGACGGCTATGGACTTTAGAGAATTTTTACAGTCCAATCGTTTTTTGCATAGAGTTAACATGGGAAAAATCTCAATACACATCTTTTTGATACCGCCCCGTGTTTTTTAACATTTTCAGGAAATCTTCGGCTTGCGTATTACCTAAATGTCCGCAGTTTTCAATAATTTTAAGGAGTGCTGATTCAACATCTTTGGCCATCGATTTGGCTTCTCCACAGATGTAAAAATAAGCCCCTTTCTGTAACCATTCCCACACAATAGTTGCGTTTTCCATCATCTTATGCTGAACGTACACTTTATGTTCTTGGTCTCGCGAAAATGCCAAATCCAACCGCGTGAGTACGTTTTCTCGCTGACAGTGGAGGATAAAATCTTCAAGGATAAAGTCAATATCACGGTGCCGACCTCCAAAAAATAACCAATTGTATCCGGTAGC
>JAITAV010000025.1 GCA_031283895.1 Puniceicoccales bacterium
CTACGATTATCCTCGTGCATATGGGTGTTATCCAGATCATGGCTATTACGGTTGCGGTGATCCGTATGGTTGCTATCCTCCTTTTAGAGGCTATGGTTGTAGATACTAAATCTTATCCATACCTTCTTTTACAAAATGCTACCTGCCAAGGTGGCATTTTTGCTTTTATACCAAAGTGAAAAATGCGAATTCCCATAGGGGCGCTGATTGCCGATGGCTGTTCGCATAAATACTCACATATAAGCACTGCAACGATCGTTTAATGTAGGTCCCATACTCTATGCAAAGGATATATAGTATTGCTCAATTCAGGGAGCAATCGTAGGATGATAGAAGCAAAAGTGGTCAAGAAATTTATTCGGCGAATATTGCCTATCTTACGCTTATAATTAAAAACACGCATCCTTTGGCTATTGTAAAAAGATTTAAGGGCATGAATGTACTTTTAAGGATTTTCGTTTACCGATAAAATATGTTATGGGAAAATGACGCAAAGCTAGGGACATAGTTCTCTAGTCGCATCGGTGGAGTAAGTGGCCCAATAAGCGGGAAATACAGTTCTAGAAAAACAAAACTTCTCCGGGGTTTGCGAGTATAAAGGAGGTGCATCATAAATTGCTGGCAATAAAATCTGCGACCATGCCTGTGTTTTTAGGGCCTTAGTTCCATTAATTTCACTCATCTCTACGAAATATAATTGACAATGTTGGAACATGCCATGTTTGTGTTGCTAAGATAACGCAGTGGTTGTTTTCACTTAAGGCATTTTTGCATATTTTGCATATCACAGTTGAACAAAAATAACACATTCATTTATTCATAACATCGAAATGGTAAAGTAATCATTATAAATCTTCTTAAAAACAATAGCCTAGATGGGTTATGTAAAAAGTTAAAATAGATCCCATGAAAGTAAATTGCTATAACCAAGCCCAGAAGAAACGTTCCCTTTTATGCAGATCGAGCGTCGTTTTTGCATCCCTGTAGCCGCATTTTTTTGCAAAAGAGTGCAAATACTCATGTTGATCCATACCTGTTTCCAAAACAATACATCCATGAGGGTTGAGGTGCTGTATACCTTGGTGGAGTAATTTTTTTATGTCAGCTAATCCATTGTCTTTTGAAACTAAAGCGTGCTTGGGTTCAAAATATTTGACTTCGGGTTGGGTCGACGCCCATTCTTGTTCCGTTAAATAAGGAGGATTTGAAATAATGCAGTCGAAATGATGGGGAATTTTTTCAAACCAATCGGAATGTATAAATTGAATTTTATGCGCCACGCGATGGATGGTTGCATTTTTAATAGCTAAACACAACGCATCCGCGTGCGCGTCACTGGCAGTAATGTTCATATAAGGGAATAAAGCGGCCAAAGTAATAGCGATGGCCCCACTGCCTGTGCCCAAATCTATCACTCGTTTGGGAGGCATATTAACCCAGTGTTCACTCAGTTGATGGATGAGCTCTTCGGTTTCGGGTCTGGGAATGAGGACACGTGTGTCTACTTTCATGTGCTGACCGTAAAAATTAACGGATCCAAGGATATATTGCAGAGGATGTTTTTGTGCGCGTAACTTTGCGTACGTGCGCAAAGCATCTGCCTGTTTTGGGGTCAATGGTTTATCGTAATTTAAAAAAAGATCTAAACGTTTACATTGGAGAACGTAGGCAATCAACAATTCCGCATCCACATGCGCATTCTCAATGCCTTGCCTGTGGAAAAACTGGGTCAAAACATTTAAAATTTCGCCAACATGCATGCGGATATTTCTAATAATAAAATGTAATCAGAAATTACCTGCCAACGATAGTGGAATAATCAAAATTAAACAACCTTTTCAACAAGGCCCGCTTTAATGGCTTTAACACTCACCCAAACACGTTTTATCTGACCCTTGGGCAGCTTGATTTTTATCTTTTGTAAATTGGGTTTGAAGATTCTCGTAACCTTTTTTGTTACGTGCGTACCAATACCACCACTTTTTTTAGATTGCCCTTTTCGGCTGATCCGAGATCCTACTACTCGCTTTTTTTGAGTAATATAACAAACACGCGACATATAAAAATTTTATTCGACCATTACCTTAAAAAAGTATTTTATGGTAATGCAAGGTTTTTTTGAATGTTTTTGCATACAAAGTGACCCAGGTGTTGCTTACAATGGTACGACTTGCAAAAAAGTATTATTTATGTGGACGAAATAAGTGGAGCTGGTTGAATGAGGTAGGATGACGAGAGAATCTAAGCAATTTGTCCATTTGCACGTACATTCCGATTACAGTTTGTTGGACGGTGCATGCCGACTGGATCGTTTACTAAAGCGTGCCCGTGAATTCGCAATGCCCGCTCTAGCTATCACGGACCACGGTAACCTATTTGGGGTGCCTCAATTCTACAAAACGGCTCTGGATATGGGTATAAAACCTTTATTGGGATGCGAAGCGTACTTATTATATGAAGGTTCGCGTTTGGAGAAGAAACGAGATCAAGGTGAAGAAAATTTAAAATTGGCGCATACGTGTTTGATTGCCAAAGATTGGACAGGTTACCAAAATCTAGCGCAACTTATATCGGACGCTCACGTTCATGGTTTTTACTATAAACCTCGAACGGATATGGAACAATTGGCGCGACATGCCAAAGGACTTATTGCAACTTCAGGTTGTCTCAATGGCGTACTGCCTCAATTTTTGTTACGTAATGAATTTGGAAAAGCAAAGAAAGCGCTGGGAGAATTTATTGATATTTTTGGCAAGGAGAATTTTTTCGTCGAAGTTCAAAATCAAGGAATGCCGGAGCAAGTCGAACAAATTCCACAATTGTTAAAGTTGGCTAAAGTATGTGATGTGCGATGTGTGGCGACCAATGATGTGCATTACGTATATCCGGAAGATTGGGAAGCGCAAGATGCTCTTTTGTGTATTCAGACGGGCAGCAAAATTAAAGACGCGCAGCGTATGCGTATGCCAACACGACAATTTTACTTAAAATCCAGGCAGGAGATGGAACAATCCTTCAAAGGTAACGAAGAGGTATTGGATAATACACTGCAGGTAGCTGAAATGTGCGACGTTAAGTTACCTTTTGGAGAAAATCATTACCCTGTATTTCATCTAACGGATGAACTGCGAGAGAAATATGGCAGTCGTTTGGCTTTATTCAAAGGTTTGTGCACGGAGGGTTTATTGAAACGTTACGGTATTCATTTTGAAACGGGTATTGGACCCGATATACATGGATTGAGTGCGCAAGAAGTTATTGAACGATTGAAATATGAATGGTATATCATTGAGCAAGCGGGTTTCATAGATTATTTTCTCATTGTTTGGGACTTCATTCATTGGGCTAAACAACAAGGTATTTCCGTAGGTCCTGGACGTGGATCCGTAGCAGGTTCCCTAGTGGCGTACGTTTTAATGATTACGGATACAGATCCTGTACGCTTTAATCTATTATTTGAACGTTTTCTGAATCCAGAGCGCGTATCACCTCCGGATATAGATATTGATTTTTGTATGCGTCGTCGAGAAGAAGTCATCGAATACGTTCGGAAGACGTATGGAGAATCCAATGTAAGCAACATCATCACATTTGGTACTTTGGGGGCAAAAATGGTCGTGAGAGATTTAGCACGTGTGTATGATGTCCCTTATAGTGAAGCCGATCGGTGGTCAAAAATGATTCCAGACGACTTAAAAATTACTTTATCATCGGCGTTGGAAAGATCATACGAGTTAAAACAGGAAATCAGCACAAATTCTCTGGCCGAGAAAGTATTCACCGAAGGTCAAATTTTAGAAGGGGTGGTCCGCAATTCTGGAACGCACGCGTGTGGCGTAATCATTGGGGATAAGCCTTTGACCGAAATTGTTCCCGTAACGTTGCAAGAAGGAGCTTTAACAACGCAGTATTCTAAAGAATTTGTGGAATCGTTGGGACTTTTAAAGATGGATTTTTTGGGACTTAAGACGTTGACGATCATCGATGATACACAGTGTTTCATTCGAGCATTACCCGAGTTCAAAGCATTTGATATCCATTCAATCCCATTCGATGATGCAAAGACTTTTAAGATGCTGAATGCAGGTGAAACCATTGGTGTATTTCAGTTAGAATCGCCGTTTGTACAACGAATTTGCCAACAATTCGAGATGAGTTCCATCGACGAAATTAGCGCCTTAAGTGCCCTTAATCGCCCTGGACCTATGGAGTGGATACCGGATTACGTTAATGGTAAAAAACACCCCGAGGAAATTCATTACGTACATCCACTATTGGAACCCATTTGCCGAAAGACGTATGGGGTTTTGGTATTCCAAGAACAAGTTATGGAAGCTGCACGGGTGATTGCGGGGTACAGTCTTGGCGGTGCGGATATTTTACGTCGAGCTATGGGCAAGAAGCAAATGGATGTGATGCGTGCTCAGCGAGCAGTTTTTGTTGAAGGAGCCTGGAAGTGTCACGGTATCAATGAAGCAAAAGCCAATGAAATTTTTGATATTTTGGTCAAATTTGCCGGTTATGGATTCAATAAGTCGCACTCGGATGCGTATGCCATTATCATTTACCAAACAGCTTATTTGAAAGCAAATTTCCCAACGCAATACATGGCGGCTATTTTGTCTTCAGAACTCGGAAATGCGGATAAGTTATCATTTTTTATAGAAAACTGTCGATCTTCTTTGGGGATTGAAATTTTGGGTCCGGATATCAATGAATCTGAAGATGCGTTCAGTCCTATTACCAATGCCCATAAAAAGCAAATTCGATTCGGTTTGGCGGCCATCAAAGGGGTGGGCGATGGAGTTGCAAAGTGTATTTTGGAAGAACGTAGAACACGTGGACTATTTAAATCATTTGTTGATTTTGCCAAGCGTGTGGACGCAAAAGCTTTGAATAAACGTGTCGTTGAGTGTTTAATAAAAACGGGAGCCTTTGATAGCCTCCAAGAGGGGCGGCGTTATCTTTTAGATCATATGGATAGTCTACTCAAAGAAGCGTCTGTGGCCCAGATAGATCGTAGCAAAGGCCAAACGACTTTGTTTGATTTTGACGGCATGGAAACCCATTTGTTCCCAGAACAAATACCTTCGTTGCAACAAACTTCGGATCAAAAATACGTACGCGACATGCCACTTTTTGAGCAACTTAATTGTGAACGAGAACTTTTGGGGTTTTACTTATCAGGTCATCCTTTGGATGCATTGGATGGTATTGAAAGGATTTTTCAAACATTTCAGCTGGAAGAATGGTCCCTTGTCCCTAATGGTGAAAGCTTTCGTTTATGCGGCGTTGTCGAAGAAGTTAACAGACGTATTTCCAAGAAAACAAATCGGCCTTGGTTGTCTTTTTCTTTATCCACAAGAGAAGCGCGATACGATTTGCAGCTATTTTCGGACACTTTTGATACGTACGCACATTGCGTACAGGAGGGCACTTTGCTAATTGTCGAAGGACAAGTGAAAAAGACGTCGGATGGCTATCAACTTAATACCCTACGTGTATTTAATTTTGAACGGCAATTTCCTCACTTTATTCAGCAGTGTCATTGGATTTTGTTTCCAGAGAAAGAGGTACAGGATTTTATGGAACGTCTGTCGAAGTTAATACACGAAAAAGAGGGCAATATGGAAATGAAAGTAAGTTTTTACCACAATGGAGAGTATGCCTTGGAAGGTTCTTTGCCCGCATGTTGCAAGACTTATTTGTCTATGGACGATTTAAAAGCATTGAAAGTGCATCCGGCGGTTTATGGGATTGAAATGACACCTGTGGATATTGCACTATTTCCTCGGAAAGATTTTAAGACCGGTAAGTCAATGTAATATTAAAAAATCAATAGTGTTTCCCATACAGTGTGAGAATACTTGTGAGGTTGATTATTTGGAGACGTAGAAAATGTGTTTTACATGCCTATTCAATTACCATGGATCTATTTCATTGAAAGGATTGTAGTCAACTTCCCAAATGGCGTCCGGAGATGTCTTTTTTAAATCGTTGGTGTTGGATTTGTTATTGGTGTTGGGCGATGTAGGCCTATTATCTAAAAAGTATTCATCAATATTAAATACGTCCAATGAAGTTACAGTCGACATGTTTTCTAGAGGTTTTTTGGCGTCTTGAGTACTGGCGGCATAGGTTTGAAGTGCAAGTCCACTTGCAATGGCGAAAGTTGCTTTTAATAAATGTCTGTTGGTCATTTTGGCGCAAGGTAATGTCATAGTACTTTTAAGCTGCATATTTTGCAAGCTATTTTTGTGCCAAGAACGGTATTGATAAGCCGCAGAGCCAATATTGTTGAGAAATCGGTTGCTTATGAGATAAGATTATTTCTTTTATGCAAAGCATGTTATGGTGAAAAAGAAATTTTTTCGTAAGAGTGAGAAAACTTTTTAAGTAATTTGCTTCCTGAAAAAATTAACTGAAAAAACTAGAAACACCTTCCAAAACTTTAGATAGCGCAGCCATTGTTTAACCTGAAAACCGTAGGCAAAAAATTTGAGGGAATAAATTATTCTGCTCATCGTAACACGGTAACCTGGGAATATTTATTCCGGGTCAAAATGGAATACAAATCATAAATTACATTTCAGCAATTGAGATGCGTTCAATGTAAGTAGCTTGTCCATTGGAAGCATTGAACTTAACCCGTACACCATTGAGCATAGAAGGGCCTGTCGCCACTTCAAAGCGAGTTGGTTTCCCGCACATGAGTTTTTCTATGACAGGTTCGATGCGAAACCCTAAGATCCCATGTGCGGCTCCACACATACCTAAATCGGTTATGAAAGCCGTACTTTGATGCATTAGGTGCGCATCCGCAGTTTGCACATGCGTGTGCGTGCCTAAAACACCTGTAACGGCATGTTTGTTTAGAAACCAACCAAGTGCGTATTTTTCAGCCGTTGTTTCGGCGTGAATATCCACAATGATGTTGTGTATGCCTTGCTTTTTTATTTTTTCTAAAATTTTTTCGGCCGTTTTGAATGGACAATTTAAAGGTGTGTTCATGAAACTGCGACCTAAAAGTCCAAAAAGTGCGATCTGGACATTTTGATTTTCAATAACTATGTAAGGCTTTCCTGGACATGCTTCAGGTAAATTGGCGGGTCTACAAAGGTAATCTATGCGATCAATTTCATGCCAGAAACCGTTTTGGTCCCAAATATGGTTTCCAAGAGAAATTCCATGAATACCCGATCGTTTGATCTCTTCTGCAATGGGATATGTTATGCCAAAACCTCCGGCAGCATTTTCTCCATTGGCAAAAATAAATGTCGGATGATATTGAGACTGAAGTTTGGGTAAATACTTTGCGAGAAAAGTTCTCCCTGGACGTCCTACGAGGTCACCAAAGTATAAAAAACTTAACTCATGCATATTTTAGTATTTTTCAATTTTTATTTTACGACAATATCAAGTGCACTCTCTTACGTAAAATTATCTTGGTGGGCCCTGTAGGATTCGAACCTACGACCAAAGGATTATGAGTCCTCTGCTCTAACCGCTGAGCTAAGAGCCCATAGAAAGTTCCAGCAAACGCCTTTACTAAAATGCAAATTTTTTGAAACAACAAGCTTTTTTATGGGTTTATTGCGTTTGCCTTTACTGCAGCCCAAGAATAAGTTTATGAGAAAAATGCTCTAAAAATAGAAAGACTACACGTAGGCATAGGACGCTTGTTTTAATTGGGCAAAATATTAAAATGCATTCATTTTTTCTTGTGATAAATGCCACCAGAAGTTTTTCTAAGAAAAGCGCTGGAGAGATGGCAGAGTGGACGATTGTGCCTGACTCGAAATCAGGTGTGGAGGTAACTCCACCGAGGGTTCGAATCCCTCTCTCTCCGCCAGATATATTGGATCGGACGCACTTCGGGGAATTTTCTGCTATGGCTTAGAATCGTTGGTTTCTGAAGGCTTTCGAGGTTTATCTGCAGATTTTGTGATTTCCTCAATCATCGCCGACATATGGCTAAAAGTATGGAATGATGGAGTGAAGTGTGTAGCAAATTTAACCTAGATGAAATGGGTTGGATATTTATGAAGTATCTTTTATACATATCGGTTACTGCAATAGTGATGGCTATATTAATCGCCATATACATGCATTCACCAAAATTTGGCAGTATTCCAAGTGGTATGCGTTTAGAAAAAATTCAGAAGTCCAAAAACTATAAAAACAGAAAATTTCAAAATATTTATAAATTCCGCGCGGATGCTCCGATATGCAAACTAAGTGCGTATAAAAAACTCGGTATTATGGGTAAACTTATTACCCATAAAAATGATGTTAATGTACCTAGCGTCAAGACAGATTTAATAAATCTAAACAAAAATGAAGACATCCTGGTGTGGTTTGGACACGCTTCATATTTTATACAAATCGAAGGAAAGCGCATAGTCGTCGATCCTGTATTGAGCGATGTCTCATCGCCGATTCCCTTCTTCCCGGTTGCATTTCGAGGAACCCATGTGTACGCCGCAACCGAAATACCAGAACTTGATTATCTGATCATCACCCACGATCACTGGGATCATCTGGATTATGGAACGGTAACGAAATTAAAGGCGAAGCAAATAATTTGTCCGCTTGGAGTTGGGGCTCATTTCGAGCATTGGAGGTTCGCCAAGTCCAAACTATTGGAGATGGATTGGTACGATGAGGCCGAACTAGAGGACGGATTCCGCATTATATGTTGTCCAACTCAACATTTTTCAGGACGAGGCTTTACGCGTAACCAATCTCTGTGGGGCGCGTTTTTGCTTACATCTTCCGGCGAATTTAAGGCATATATCGGAGGCGATGGTGGATATTGTCCACATTTCAAAGAAATCGGGGAAAAACACGGGCCGATACACATAGCAATCCTTGAAAATGGGCAATATAACGAGCGTTGGAAGTATGCGCACATGTTTCCAATCGAGACCCTAATGGCCGCAGAGGATCTCCGTGCGAAGGCTTTACTGCCGGTACACAACTCCAAATT
>JAITAV010000022.1 GCA_031283895.1 Puniceicoccales bacterium
ATCGGTAGATACTCTGTACCCACTTTTTTTACTTCCACCAAAATATCATACCCTACCGACTCAAGGTTTAATTCATTCACAGGCAGTGACCCCTAGCCCTATTTGCTCTGTACTTAAGAAATAAACAATATTGAATTAAAAACCGATTACTGAAAAACGTAGTCGGAGGTATCAGCATCGGGATTAGCTTTATTCCGTTCGGCTGTTCCCCAACGCCACGAAAAAGGATGCAATACAAAACTCGCCTTGCCTACTACGGATCGTTGTGGGACAAATCCCCAATAACGGCCGTCGTAACTAAAAGGAGAATTATCTCCAAGTACGTAAAAACATTTTTCGGGTACCCACAAATGCTGTCCTAATTGTAAATTACCGTACGCCCGATACCCCGGATATAAGCCCAACCGATGATTGTTCCCCCTAAAGGCCAAACTGCCAACAATCTCTTTTTTATTCAACCATAACTGGCCTTGCTCATTGATTTCTAATACGTCGCCAGGCTTCCCGACCAAACGTTTGATGTAATATTGCTCCTTACCAATCGCAGGGATTTGTTCCGTTTTAAATACCACCGCTTCACCGATTTTCGGCTGACGAAAATGATATGTCATACGATCCACAAACAGCATATCTCCCGCAAAAATATCAAAATGTAAAAAACACTCTCCTTGTCGCGCTTGATACCGCGTGTCCAGCAAAAATCCACGTGTATTTGAATATGTAACGGATTGATGCTTTAAAACTTCCCTCAAAGATTTGGCTTGGGGGAAAAATTTTTTGCAGATCACGGCTTCCATATCATTAAATTCAAAAGGGACACGAATCCTGATCATTGCATTATGCACGTAAAAAATGTATACACGATAAGGTTTAGGTAACAGGAACGTCAGCCATATATTCCCAATCTCTCTACCATACTCGACTTCATAACGTACGTGCGAATTGTAATGCACGGCGTCTTTTTGTTCAAACAAAGGAATCATAACGTATCCGTCACAGGGTGCCTTAAAATAATAATTTTCAGCACCCTTCAAGCACCAACGAAAAGGTTTAGAGAGAGGGTGAGGAGGGAGGAGAGTATCCTTGTAAAGTTTGGTCTGCATGCCGGAGAAAGAAGGGAACATGGAATTGGTGGGGATACGAAAAGGTTGAATAAAGAATGTACGTAGGGTAATGGCCAAGAAGGCTGCGACCCATAAGATTTCGGCATTTTCGTTCCAAAAATTGAGTGGATACAGGCCTTTGCCATACTTTTTCAAGGTGCTATCCAAGGATGCGTACAGGGCATGCAGCTGTGTTTCGTTATTTTCCTTGCGAAGCCAAGCTGCAAGAGCAGCTTTCAAATTGCTTTGCTGGGTTGTAAGGTGCTGTACAACCGCCTCGGATAATAGGTCGCGACGATAATTTAAGACCTTGGAACACAAATGCACCATGGTTTCGACTTGCCTGCATAACTTTTTCTCGGCACGCGTACGCAGCATATTTACTTAAAAAACCCCATGACGCCGGACGCCAAAAACTGTGCCGACATGGCCAATACAACGAGACCGCACAAACGCGAACTAATTTGAATGAATGCGGGACTGAGTAGCTTTGAGCAGACCGATGCCAAGTAAAATAATCCGTACAACGTAAGCATCAATAAAACGACGTTGACGTACGCAAAGAAAGTTTGCACGCCGTTGCAGGCATCACTTTTCACAATCATGAGGGACGAAATAGCTCCGGGTCCAGCAATAATCGGAAAAGCCAAGGGTGTAACGATGATATCTTTTGTCCGCGTGCATCCTTTTTGCTTCGGATTTGCCGCATGCTCGTCGGAAAACTCACACTTCAATAAATCCAATCCCATCATGCCTAAAACAAGCCCTCCCGCAATGCGGAACGCATTCATATCAACCCCCAATACATCCAAAAGACGCGCTCCCAAAAATGCACACAGCAATAGCAGTCCAAAAGCCACATGGCACGCCTTACACGCCAACTTCCAACGCTCTTGCGGCGTATGCCTGGGCGTCATGCTGATACACAACGCAACCGCCGCTATCGGCGAACTCGCCGCAAACATCTTCGCATACATCTCCAATAAATATTGCACATCTTCTCTCATTATCCTCCTATTTCATATCACATTTTACGGCAAAGCAATATCAAAGGTTCCAAAAAACAATTGCGGCAATATTTCCATTCCAAAATTCAGCTCTATTCAATAATTTCCCTAAATTTACAACACAGTATTGAAAAAGCATAAAGGTAACTATGGTAGAAAAATGTTGTACAAACTATTAAATTGGAAGCAAAGAAAAGTATACACACGATCTCACACAGTGTATTGGTCTACCTCAGATCTCGGATCTTTTTTAATGCTAAATTTTCAGAAGACAATTTGTCGACCTGGATGCCAAAATTTTACAACTAGCCAACTGCATTGCCAATCTCCAAGTCGATGAGTCTCTTTAATTCAACGCTGTATTCGAGAGGAAACAGACGTACCAAATCGTTGACGAAGCCATTGACGCTTAAACTCATGGCCTCCGAACGTTTTAAACCACGTTGTTGTAGGTAAAAAAGTTTTTCTTCATCGATACAAGCGATACTGGCCTCATGCCGTACATCGTGAGAATCTCCGGATATTTCAAGTGTTGGAAAAGTTCCCGTAGGGCTGGTTTCGCCGAGCAACAAAGAATGGCATTCCGTACTATTTTTGCAATGTTCTAATCCCGGTTTTACGTACACTTGACCTCGATAACCTGCCCATCCCTGCCCAATCGAGATAGACTTGGATACGATATTGGAAGATGTTTCGTCGGCCAAATGCAATGCACGTGCTCCCGTATCTTGCCTTTGGCCATCGTGCGCCAAAGCAATCGATAATACTTCACCTCTCGCTTTTCGCCCCTTTAAAATGAGACCCGGATACTTGACCGTTATGCGGGAACCTATATTGCAATCGATCCATCGAAGCTCCGCATCTTCTTCCACCCAACCCCGTTTGGTAACTAAATTGAGCACGTTGGAGGACCAATTTTGTACCGTAATATACTGCAGTTTTGCTCCTTTTTTAACCACCAATTCGACGACGGCCGAATGTAGGTTTTGCGTATTAAATGCGGGTGCCGTACACCCTTCCATGTACGTCAATTCGGCACCTTCGTCCACCACAATAAGCGTGCGTTCAAATTGGCCTGAGCGTTCCGCGTTGATTCTAAAATAAGCCTGCAAAGGCTGTTGGACCTTAACATCCCTGGGGACGTAAATAAAGCTTCCTCCGCTGAAGACGGCGCTGTTCAGGGCAGAAAATTTATTATCGTAAATGGGTACTATCTTGGCAAAATAAGGTTTAAATATTTCCGGATATTGACGTAACCCTTCGGTCGAGTCCGTAAAAATAACCCCCTGTTGTTCCAATTGAGTACGCATCTTCGCATAAGCAAATTCACTGTCAAATTGAGCTTCCACACCTGCTAAAAAACGGCGTTCGCGTTCTGGAATTCCCAATTTTTCAAACGTTTGTTTGATATTTGTTGGGACTTCTTCCCAAGTTCTTTTTGCGTTTCTACTTTCGGCTAAATAATAGCTTAAATGTTGATAATCAATATCATTTAACCAAGTCGGTAACCAGGTGGGAACAGTCTTTGAACGAAACACTTTCAAAGCGTTTAGACGAAATTGTAGCCAGGCCTCCGATTCCTTTTTTGCTTCTACCATGTAACGAATGGTACCTTCGTTAAGACCTTCACCCGCATTGAATGCATAAGGTGTTTTTACGGCCTCCTGTTCTTTCATTATTGCATCTAAGTCCATCAGCGTCATGCCGTTTCAATTTTCATTAAAACCAAACTTTTGGATACGCGCCAAAAGCTCCTTACCTCCAGATTGGACGATGCGTCCGAATTTTAATAGGTGAATACGCGATGGGCAAATTTGTTCAATGAAAGGGATGGAATGGGTAACAATGAGGAAACCGGTCTTGCAATTTTTTTGCAAACAATGTATAGCGTCCACAACCATTTGGAATGCCTCGATGTCCAAGCTGCTGTCGATTTCATCCAAGATAGCCAAGCGAGGTTGGAAAAGTAGCATCTGTAACATCTCGAGGCGTTTTTTTTCACCTCCTGAAAATCCTTTATTGAGTTCTCTACCTGTAAAATCACGCTTGAGCCCCACTTGATCCATCAAAGCGTAAAGATGATGGTAAAATTGAGTTGCAGCGTATTGAGAAGCCTGTAAATGAGGGTAAGCGTGAATGGCCGTTCTTAAAAAATTCGCAACACTGACGCCTTCCACTTCGCAAGGCGATTGGAATGCCATAAAAATTCCCATCTGCGCCCTCTTATCGGGTGTCCATGGATCGACTTTTTGTTCACCAAAAATGATATGTCCTCTTTGAGGTACGTAATGAGGATGGCCGACGATTGCTTTTGCCAACGAACTTTTTCCAGCACCATTCGGCCCCATCAAGATATGTATTTCGGATGGCCGAATAGTCATCGACAACGCCTGCAAAACTTTTTGTCCCGCAATCTCAAGATCCAAGTTTTCAATTTTCAACGTACTATTAGCCATGCGCTTCTTGTTTATTAGATGTCATGAACGCAGTAAAGTCAACGTTTGAAGTCCTTTTACAGCTACAAAGCTGAGCAATGAGCAATTGAAAAAAACGCTCTGCAATACGTCCGCTGTCGCATTGAAAAACGTCGCTCTAGGCAATGTATCTTTAGCCCGCAGGCGATGAGCCCCGGTTCGCACATTTGCAATGAAGACTGAAACGCTCGCACTACCAATTAAACTTTGTTCGTAAATTTTCAAAATAAGAAAAGTTATCGGGTTGGGTAAACACAATGGTTTTTTTGGCAATTCCAAGGGTCAGCGGCAGCTTGATGTCGGGTAGTTTCTTCCCATCCACAACAACCTCTACATCTTCTTTTGTTTTTACGTACAGATGTATGGAATTGTCGAACACCAAGGTACGATTGAAAAAATCGTGCGGACAAATAGGTGTCATGCACCACGTACTGCTACTGGGATGTAAAACAGGACCGTGAGCGGATAAATTGTATGCGGTGGATCCTGTGGAAGTACAAAAAATCATACCATCCGAACGTGCGTGGGTTACCCATACCCCCGAATTCAAATAAACATCTAAGGGAACTAAACGTAAAGCTTTTGATTTAATCACAATATCGTTAAGAGCGAAAAAGGTGGTTCGATCGCACGTTTGCGCTTGCAGGATATGTCTGCGTACGGTCTTGTAATTCCCTTGCAGAAATAACGGCAGCGCTTGTACGAAATCTTCAACAGAATACATGGTTAAAAATCCTAGTCTGCCGCAATTGACACCGATAATGGTTTTTTTTGCTGCCAATGCGCAAGGGACCACACTCAAAAGTGTTCCATCGCCACCAACGCTTAAAATAGCATCATAGTTATCCGTTTTAAGGGTGTCCAGCTGTGAAAGCGGGTGTGTCGTTGTCTGCATACCCACCCTATTGCAATTTTCCAGGATTAAAGGTAATTGCTGCTGAACGCTTTGTTTAACTTCGTTGACCACCAAAACCATCCTCCGGATAGGTATTATTTTTGTATTGTACATTTTTCAAAACATTTCTATGTTACGCCCATGCCACCATCTAAGGTCATAGACTCTAGCATTTTGAAAATGTTAAGCAAGATTCGTTTAATTGCATTCGATGTCGATGGGGTGCTTACGGATGGACGAATTTATTATGGAGCACAGGGGGAATGTATGAAAGTATTTCATTCAAAAGATGGATACAGTATCAGGCTTGCACGAACGCACGGGTATCATTTGGCTATCATTACGGCCAGAAAGTCCGTATTTGTTGAGAAGCGAGCTGCCGATCTAGGAATCCAGCACGTTTTTCAGGACATTCAGGACAAGCAACCTATCTTTGAGGCCTTATGTAAAGAATTGAACATTGATTGCGAACAAACGGCCTATATGGGAGACGATGTGTTGGATATACCTATTTTAAAGCTCGCCGGGTTTGCTACATGCCCCCAAGATGCAATGCCTATTGTGAAAAAAAGTTGTCATTGGATTTCAAAGTACAAGGGAGGGTTAGGAGCCGCAAGAGAGCTGTGTGACCTCATTTTAAGCGCGCGAGGATAGACGCAATGCGTTACCTGGGCCTGGAAAGTTCGTGCGATGAATCGGCCATAGCTATTTGGGAAACAGGTAAAGGCATTATTTACGAGCAAGTACTATCGCAGATTGACTTCCATAGCCTATATGGAGGGGTCATTCCAGGAATTGCCATACGTGAGCACTTGGCAGGTTTTCAAACACTTCTTGAGAAAATTCAATTAAGCATAGATTTAAAACATTTAGATGGTATCGGCGTAACGCATGGGCCTGGTCTGATGGGATGTTTGGGGGTTGGACTTGCTTACGCTCAATCCTTACAACTTATTTTACGCAAGCCACTGATGGGCATCAATCATCTGCAAGGGCACGCGTTATCTCCCTTTATGGCTCACGTGTACACACCAAATTTCTCTTGGGAACACGTATGTCCCCATTTGGGCTTATTGGTGTCTGGTGGTAACACTTTATTGTTCAAAATGACACACAAGGACGCATGTTTTACATTCGAGGTGTTGGCTCAAACGCAGGATGATGCTGCCGGTGAAGCCTTGGATAAAGGAGCTCGTTTATTGGGATTTTCGTACCCAGGGGGTCCTTTGATTGAACAAGCAGCAAAACAAGGAGATGCAAAAGCCTTTAAATTCCCCGAAGCTTTCAAAAAGTGCGACGAATGGCAGTTCAGCTTTTCTGGACTGAAAACAAGTTTGCGTTACTTTTTAGACAAGCATCCCAAAGCATGGATTGAACATCATAGGTCATCAATTTGTGCAGCCTATGAAGCAGCTGTTGTGAATGCGCTAACACGTAAAGTATCTTGCGCGTTGAAACAAAGACATTATCAAAGTTTAGGTTTATCGGGAGGTGTCGCCAACAATGAACGCTTGCGCCATACGTGCCAGCATATTGCGCAACATTACAATGTACCGCTTTTTTTGCCCGAAAAGCCTTATTGTGGTGACAATGCTTCCATGATTGCTTTCCTCACTTCGCTCAAATGGAAGACAATGCCTACTTTTCACTTAAATCCTAATCTAAAGATTAATGAAGATTAATGAATTCAATAAAATTTGACGCACGTGAAGTCATAAGATTACAAACACTTGTTTACAGGTGTTTGTAAAACGACTGCGAGTGCTAAGACAGTATTAACGGATTCATCGCTCAAGGCGTTATTTGCAAGGGGCATTGTCTTGGGATAAATTTCAACAGTCCTAAAGCGACCTACATGAACACACCCCGGTTATTATGCAACGCATTCGTTAAAAGAACGCAGAAAATATCCCTCTTAAGGAGATCCAAGCCGTTTTTTAGCTTGCAAAGTCAAAAACCACTTGCCGTTTTTTGAGGTAGGATGTGTTTTACGCATCTGGTATTTCTAGTCGAACATTCCTTTTATTTATCCGACAAATTCTGATGCTGATAACCACACCCATGCTTTCTGTGTAGATATCTTGCGGTCATACAACCCATTCCCCCACAAATCTAAAAGGTCTTTGTGCCCATATAGAACCTGCGTAATGGACACCGATACGTGGCGTTGCTTGAATTCGAATGCGTTGTGAGTGTACAGGTTTTTCGATCCATAAGCCGCAAGAACGAGAACAAAGCGTACCATTGTAAGCACCGTCAATGTTGAGTGCCTTCGTGAGTCTTCCGGGGCCTTTAAATTTATCAAGTCTACGGATGAGTACTGCCGATGCGTAATTTTCGCGATCTACCACAAGATTGAGCATAAAATACACACCGTAGCAAAGGTAGACGTACCAGCATCCAGCATCTCTAAACATGGGAGCATTACGTTTTGTCCTGCCAAAGCGTGCATGCGAAGCCAAATCTTGATCATTCAAATAGGCCTCCGTTTCCAAAATTGCATATTTACCGATACTTGCATCGCTATTTCGCTTACACAAAAAGCATCCAATAAGATCGTGAGCCACTTCTATCGCAGAACGTCTTATAAATTCAATCGGCAAAGACAATTCTAACATGACGCATGGTAAAAACTTTATGCACAGCATTTACGACTGCGTTCCCGACCAACGATCTCCAAAATCACCCAGACCGGGAACAATATACTTCTGTTGATTAAGCGACGCATCTATGGCACCCGTGTACAGGGCAACATTTTCAAAGGAACTTAGATACTCAATCCCCTGTTGGGCCGCCACGATAGAAACAATAGCCAGTGACTTAGGTTGATGTAGAAGGATTTCTTGTATGCTTGAAATGAGCGTCCCACCCGTCGCCAACATGGGTTCAAGGATGAAAACGTGTTGGTCTTTGACTTCCGGAAATTTTTGATAGTAAGTGGATGATTCTGCCGTCTTTTCATCGCGTTGCGCGCCCACCATACCTATTTTTGCATCTGGAAAAAAATTAAGTGCAATGTCCAACAAAGACAATCCTGCCCTTAAAATTGGAATAAAAACAGGTGATTTGACAACAATACCCTGATACTTGGCAAGAGGTGTATCAATGTCACATTTTTCCCATTCTAGCTTGCGTGTTGCCTCTCCCAACAACAACGACCCTAATACGTACGTACTTCTCCTGAAATCCTTGATGGACGTATTTTTATTGCGTAATTGCGTTAAACAATGCAATCCCAATACGTGATTAAGTTCAAAAACTCGCATGTGATATTCTTACCCTTTCTTCAATGGTATTAACAAACTATTTATTGACTAAAAATTTTCCCAATAAGGCATATCTCTCATTTGTCATGGTACGGCATGCGACTTCTCCCATTTCAGGTAATCTCTAAGAATTTTAGCGTGGTCAAAGGCCATTTCTTTCCATGGAATATTGTCTTCCGCATATAGCAATACCTTGGACGCATCTGTACCCGCCTCAGGGGTTATGTCATCTATCCGTGCTACTTGTACAACATCTATAACATGGAGACGAGGATCTCTATTGGGCTCGGAATAGGCGCGAAATTGTTCAAGTTGGGTAATGATGACACCACACTCTTCCTTCATCTCACGTATAGCTGTCTGTTCAATAGATTCTCCATATTCGACAAAGCCTCCCGGCAAAGCTTTACCGTAAGGAGGATTATGTCGCTCTATAAGCAAAAATCCCTTGAAAACACTTTGATGGTATACTTTTATAATGACCGAAGTGGCCGTTGCTGGGCTGCGATACGCCTTGGATTTGTGTTCAAAATCTTTGATATCTCTGGACCATCTATCGTTGTCACCTCTTACATTCATCTGGTTCGCATGATCCCACGCTGTGATCGAATGGAGTCCCGTACCCGTTGGAGCGGTAGATTGCTCGAGCACAACGCGTTCATTTTTTCGTGAGCGATGGATTTGACTAAAAACAAATGCAGACAACGCTACCCCTCCAACACCTATAAAAAACCACTTCATGTCCAGCCAACTTAGTGTAAGCCACCATATTTTACAAGACTAAAATCTTTAAAACATTCAAAAGAGTAATGCTTGAAAAATGTTTCGCTCTAGCACACTACTCGCGATACAACTGACGATCATCCAACCCAACAACTTTAAACTATTGGAAGAAGTTTCAAAAACAGCTTGCTTTAATGTACTCGTTTCCCATTAACTTAAAAATCAATTCGTTTTAAACAATGTGGAAAAAATGTTGTATAGTTTCAATGGTGAGTGTAAGCAGTCATTGCTTGATGGGGAAAAGCATTTTTTCTCCTTTCAAAGATTCACACGATACTTTACAACATTTTGCTTTGAAAGCATTAGACCCTGTTCCTTATCGCATCCAATTTAAAGGCATTGTGGAATGGAAAGATCATACCGACAGGTATGTTTTCCTCGTAGATAATCAAACGGCACTGCATCTAGGCTTGTTAGAATGTTCGATGCATGGATTTCGCGTTCAGCATTACGATCCAGTCCAACGCGTTATCTGGATAGAAGATTGTATCGAAAATGTTACATTACCCTTAGCGTTCAACAAAAACACTTACCGCCCTAACAGTTTTTGTGCCGTTTTGCAAGAAAATCAAAGCGGTAAAACGTACATTTTTTCGGAAAAATCGACGCAACAATCGTGGAACACGGATTGTATTGTTAAAGTGAGCAAAGTGAATTTAGTTAAACAGAATTTGGTCGTTATAGAACAAAACCAAAACCAAAAGCCGTACGCTTACAAGTTGTATTTAAACGATGCCTGCGCAAAAGGTACAGATGCATTGGATCATTAAAATTTTTATTGCTATTTTTTTTACCTTTGCCGGTTTATTGCCCTTAAAAGCTCAGTTTGTTCCAACCCAACAGGATGTTGCCAAGAAAAGAAACTTTGTACGTTCTGACTTATTAAACCAAGTCAATCAGTTATGGCATGTGGATAAACCAGAAAAAATAAAGCTGGGACAAATGGATGTTGCACAGAATTTTGACATGAAACAAAGTTACTTGAGGAAGATAAATCAAATTACCTTGCCCAAAATTAACTTTAACGAACTGCCGCTGTCTCAAGCACTTAAAATCTTGTCGGAACTGACAGAAATGTATGACGCGGAAGGCAAGGGTATTAATTTCGTTTTAGTCGACCCGCAACGTCGCAATCCAATTGTTGATCTCAATGTAAAAAACATGGCGCTTGATAAGATTATCAACTTTTTAGCCCAGACTACGGGCTTAAATCTTCGATTCGAATCGGATGCAGTCGTCTTTCAAAATGAACGTGATGTTGAACCGCAGATAGAAACAAGATCATTTGCCATTGCTCGCGGTGTTGTGCTTCAAATTTTGCAATATTCTTCTGAATCTTCAGAAGATGTATCCTCAGAAGAGCTTAAACTAAAAAAGTTTTTTGAGAAAATAGGTATTTTATTTCAGGAACCGCATACAGGGTTTGCATACGATGGCACACGTTTAATTATTTCTCATACGCTGAAGAATTTGGATAAAATAAATCAAATATTGAATTTATACCAAAACACTTATCAGGTGTCCATTGAGGCAAAATTTTTAGAAGTACAGCAGGGTGTTTTGGAAGAATTGGGTGTAAAGTGGAATTTTGGAAAAGACAATCGTGCGCACGTTCAAACTGAAGAAACATTGAGATCCATGAAAAATTTGCAAACGGATTTGACTGCGCATGCGGAGTCTTCGGCTCCCCCTTCCTTACCAAATATTTTGAATCTAGGTCCAAAATCGTCCTTTTTAAATGCTTCCACCGTACTCAATGGATATCAAATGGGCTGTATTATGCAGGCACTAGAGCAAAAAACGGGCACGGACCTGATGAGCGCTCCCAAAATTACCGTGTTGTCGGGACGCAAGGCAGAAATTATTGTAGCCCAGGAGTTTCGCTACCCAGAAAGCTATCGCGATACGCACGCCGAAGTTGGCAGCACTGCCCGAGAAGCATCCTCTGCGGGAACGGCTTTAATGGCAGGCACGCCAGAAAAATTCGTAACACGCAATGTGGGTGTCGAAATGAGCGTTACGCCAATTGTTGAAAGTAATTACCGCATCAATCTAGCGTTGGAACCTTGCGTCACCGAATTTGAAGGTTTTGTGGAATACGGCGGTAATAATGTTGTTACTTACGGTGCCAATAAACACGTATTAAATGCGGGCTACTATCAACCTATTTTTTCCAAAAGGCAGATTAAAACGGAAGTTACGATACAAAATGGTTCAACGGTTGTCATGGGTGGACTAACGCGAGAAGAAGTCAAGGAAGTTAGAGATCGTGTTCCTTTATTGGGTGATATTCCTTTATTAGGTAAGCTATTTAGTTCTCAAGGACAAAGCACTCAGAAAAGAAACTTACTTATCTTTGTAACCGCCAACCTATTGGATGCGGATGGACGTATGTTACAAGTTGAAAATATCTAAGACGCACGCAGAGGTAGAAATTATCTTCACCGTAAGCAAAGATAAAATAACAAAC
Source organism: Puniceicoccales bacterium (assembly GCA_031283895.1). GTDB lineage: Bacteria > Verrucomicrobiota > Verrucomicrobiia > Opitutales > UBA9783 > CABUVL01. The sequence goes on from JAITAV010000022.1 coordinate 11,999, forward strand.
ATGTACACGGGGCTTACCGTGTTCCAATTTAAGAGCATTCTTTTATCCTTTAATTTTAGACCCAACAAGTACCCTTACCTATAGCCTTTAAAAACTTATATTTCTCATCAAAATACGGGCCTAACCTGCATTTGAAAACTCATGTTAATCTTCCTGTTACTTACGGGTTAACGCATTTTACTCACTGAGATCTCAAAATAACCCAATCTTGCGATAGACCTTTGCCATCGTGTGGGATGCATGTGTTTGAACCACCCTTTTACTTTCTTCTAAAACAGAATTTAAGTATTCTTTATTTTTGAGCAATTTCAAGTATCGTTCTTGCAAAGGTTTTATGTGCTCAATCACCGCCTCAGCCACACAATTTTTAAAATCATTATAGGAATATGCACCATATTCTGCCTCAATCATCTCTATGGTCAAACCCGTTAAAGCTGCAAAAATGTCCATCAAATTGGCAATACCCGGCTTATCTTTTGAGAAAGTAATACCCGTACCCGAATCCGTAACCGCCGAGCGAATTTTTTTCCTAATACCATCAATGGGTTCAAAAATAAAAATAGTGCCCTTCCGGTTGGGATCGGACTTCGACATTTTCTTTGTCGGTTCTTGTAAAGAACATACACGCGCTCCCGTTTTCAAAATGTAAGGCTCCGGAACATTAAAAATTGCATCATAAGTTTGATTGAACTTAATGGCAAGATCACGCGCCAATTCCACGTGCTGCTTTTGATCTTCTCCAACCGGAACCAAATGTGCATTATATAGCAAAATATCCGCTGCCATCAAAATGGGATAATACAATAAACCACCGCCGATGAAATCTTTTTGCCCACTTTTAGCCTTAAATTGAGTCATCCTAAAAAGCTGCCCCACGGGTGTTAAACAATTCAATACCCACGCTAACTCCGTATGCCCTGTAATGGAAGATTGTATAAACACATGGGATTTTTTTGGATCAAGACCACACGCGATAAATTGAGCCAGCATTTGAATCGTATTATGATGTAATTCCGTAGGCGAGTAAGACGGGCAAGTGATCGCATGCAAATTGGGAATGAAAAAAAAACACTCAAAATCTTCCTGCAATGAACACCAATTTTTAACAGTTCCCAAATAGTTCCCTAGGTGAAATCCGCCTGTAGGTTGTGCTCCCGTTACAATAATTTTCTTTTCTATGCCCATGAACATCTAATTTTCAAGGTTTCTCTGCTGCCTACTTACAGGAACACCGGATGTCTCTTGAAGAATGCCAGCGAGAACAATATCCACATGCACCGCTTTAGCTATTCCCAAGTACCTGGACAAGATTTGCTTTACTTTTTCCTGCAATTGCATGGAAATTTGATCAAAAATTATCTCAGGTCGCAACTTGATGTATAATCTTACACACAGTGTATGTTTTTTGTCCAATAGTTTAATTTTCTCAATACGCAGCACTTCAAATTCGACTATTGCGCTTGCAACCAACTTTAATAATGCTTTTTGAGTTACAAACAACTCTCCCAATTCGCTACCGGATGTTCGAATAGGCTTCAAGCGCAACCTCCGAAGGCGCAAAAAATATCCCAACATGAACAAGACGCCTGCGAGCAGCACCCAAGGCCAGTAAATAATTACCGACTCCACCCATACACTGAAAAACGTCTCTACGTCCAACCACATAAATAATCTTACAATTCATTACCCTTTTCTGCCACTTCGGCATGAGCTGGTTTCCCTGTACGTACACCATCAATAACAACATCAACACGATCGACTTGCTTCATTGTCATACGTGCAATTTGTTTTGAAACATTGTGTTGAATGTGCGTACCCACCTTGGCAAGTTCAAAACCAAATAATAAATTTACACGCACTTCAATGACGTATTCTCCAATTTCGTTTTCTGACACACGTACACCACGATCGGAATCTTTTTTGGAAAATATCTCGGTGATACCTTCCACAAACCCTCCGCCTACAGAATGAACGCCTTCCACTTCCTGTGCTGCTAAACGCACAATACCTGCAACAACACTGTGGTTAATCTTAATATCACCCATCACAGCATTGTCTTCGGTTTTCGGGAAAGGTACCGTTACATCATTTGTCTCTTTATTTTTACTCATGGATTTTGGTTGTTTCAGGGTTAGATTCTACAGTTCTGTCAAAAAAAGTTTCCACATACTTCGTGGTCACACCGCCGGTTCTAAAAGAAGGATCCTGCATAATTTTTTTACAAAGAGGAATGGTTGTTTTAATGCCTCGAATAATATACTCATTGAGTGCACGGTACATGCGTTCAATGGCCTCTTCACGCGTATCTGCAGCAACAATTAACTTCCCCACCATACTATCGTAATAAGGAGGAACACTATACCCACCGTACACGTGTGAATCCACACGCACTCCATAACCTCCGGGAGCGTAATACAAATCAATATTACCGGGACACGGAACAAAATTTTTCTCCGAATCTTCTGCATTAATTCTACACTCAATGGCATGTCTTCTACACTGAACATTTTTTTGCTCCAATGTAAGATGTTCTCCATTAGCAATCCGCAGCTGCCACTTTACCAAATCAATACCCACTGCTTCTTCGGTAACCGTATGCTCAACTTGAATGCGCGTATTCATTTCGATAAAATAAAAATTGCCATACTTGTCCACCAAAAATTCTAAAGTTCCAGCTCCTTCGTATTCGCAAGCTTTCGCCAATTTAACGGCTGCTTTGCTCATCTTTGCACGCAATGCATTGCTTAGAAATGTTGCGGGCGCCTCCTCAATCAACTTTTGGTAATTACGTTGCAGTGAACAGTCTCGTTCCCCCAGATGAATGATGTGCCCATATCGATCACCTAAAATTTGAAATTCAATATGATGAGGCTCTTCTATATATTTTTCAACATACACAGCTCCATTATTAAACGCCTTTTCTGCTTCCATTTGAACCGTACGAAATTCCTTTGAAAAAGCGACCGTACTGTGGGCAACACGCATACCTTTTCCGCCACCTCCAGCAACCGCTTTAATAATTACCGGATATCCAATTGCGTTGGCAATTTTTAACCCCATCTTCTCATCCAAAATAGTATCTTCACTTCCGGGAACCGTTGGAATGTTGGCTCGAATGGCCAATTGACGTGCTAAAACTTTATCTCCCATTTTACGAATCGTCTTTGAAGAAGGGCCGATAAATTTAATATTGCAAGCTTCACATTGTTCGGCAAAGGTAGGATTTTCTGCGAGAAAACCGTATCCCGGATGAATTGCATCCGCATCACCCAATTCGGCGGCACTCAAAATACGATCCGTTTTTAAATAACTTTGCATGGCAGGCGCTGGCCCGATACAAATGGCTTCGTCCGCCAACTGTACATGTAAAGATTGTTCATCACTTTCCGAATAAACGGCTAAAGTTTCTATACCCAATTCACGACACGCACGCACCACCCTAAGAGCAATTTCACCGCGGTTTGCAATCAAAACCTTTCGAATCATAATTGCATTAAATTAGTTTAACTTTAAATAAGGCTTGCCCATATTCTACAGGAGCCCCATTCTCAACTAGGATGTCGAGAATTTCTCCCGAACATTCGGCGTGAATTTCATTCATCACTTTCATGGCCTCCAAAATACATACAACGCTACCTTCAGTAACTCGATCCCCTTTACCTACAAAAGGACTACTTTCTGGAGAAACGGAACTATAAAACGTACCCACCATAGGAGCCTTAATCCAGTGAACATTTTTATCCTCCGACGCACATGCGTTTACTTCTTGTTTTTGATTTGGCACGTCCAACGAGGGCATTGAAGTGAGCGGCTTAGGCAGCACGGCTAATGGCTGCGCACCTCGTTTTAAAGATAGCTTGAAATTTTCTCCTTCAAGACTTAATTCCGAAAGGTCAGAATCTTCCATTAATTTGATAATCTCTTGCAAGTCTTGAATGTTCATAGCACAAAAACTTCTCTTTTAGGACTACAGCTCTGTAGTCTATTTTTCAACAAAAATTTAAAACAAAAAAAGGACCATGAATTAAAACAAAGAAAATTATAACAATTTAATACTAGACAAATTTTTAATTTTGTTAAGTAAAAATTGTAATTTTCAAATATAAGCAACAGATCATAAACAAAAAATGCATCAAATATAACCAATACAACCGTTGAGAAATACAAAAAATGTGTTAAACTGAGACCCACTTGCAAATCTTATTATGAACACACTGCCTACAGAACTAATTTCTCTCCTCGGTTCTTCATTATTTGGGAGTTCCATGCGTTTGGTTAGCCTTGCACTCCTCACACGCCACCGAGAAAGGTTATTTGCCCTACATAAAAGACACTTACTGGAAATCTCCATCGCCAATGCGCGTAACATACCTCACAAAGGTATACAACTAACGCGTAGAATGATTGCGTTGACGGCCGTATTTTTTGTCATTGCCTTCCCAAAACTTATGGCATTACTTCACCCGGAACTCCCCATTTCTGTAGGCTATTCTCAAATGTCGAACGGGTTTTTATTCTTTTCATCCTGTGAAAAAATTCAATGGACCCAACTCAAAGGGCTTGTTATTACTCCCCTAGATACCCATCTATTATCTGCCATCATTGGCCTCTATTTTGGATCTGCGCTCGTCGACGCAAACACCTAATTTACCCAACTTCATTCCCCACCTTGCTTTGCCATGCACACACAAGAATCCATACGCCGTGCACTTCTCGCTCAACTAGAAGCCGCTTACCCAATCACATTGCCCATCGAAACACTCTGGCAAGGATTACGCATTGCCGGCCTCCCTTCACACAACGAAACGGTTCGAAAAGAATTAGAATATCTACTCGATAAAGGATTTATTCAATGCATATCGAACGAATTGTGTCCTCATCACCGACGCTATAAATTGGCCAGTAAAGGCATTGACTTTTTGGAAACGAATTCATGACGCATTCAAAACCTAGCGCATCGTTCAAAAAACATATCGATCACATAAAACTTGCCAAACAAGCAACCACATTATTGGAACAAATGACCTTTGCGGAACAGTCTATGGGCTTACTCTGGGAACACTTATTCGATCACTTGTGCCTTCATAAGGATAATGAACCCGATTGGGGAAAAATCAAAGAATTGTCCACCATTTTACACAAGCTCATGCAAAACTATCAACACTTACACCATTTTTCACTGGAAATGACAGCAAGGAATACCGATAACAATCCGCTTACTTGGGCTTTATCGGAAGAATCGTTGAAGGAAATCGAAGAACAATTGCAACTTTTGTAAACAATGTCACTCCATTCGCAGACTTTTTTCTTACCTTATCAAAAACGCTGGATCATGGACAATGCCCGCATCAAAATCATGGAAAAATCAAGACAAATAGGTTTATCGTGGGCGAGTGCCTATCGGGCTGTGAGGGAAAGTCTACATTACCCCCAACGGTCTATCTGGATTTGTTCGCGCGACCTCACGCAAGCACAACTTTTCCTCGACGATTGCAAAAAATTTGCCAACGTCCTCCATAAAATTATTCGGCAACCCGCTTCGAACAGCAAACAAAAACAGTGCACTTACACGCTACGCTTCAACAATGGAAGCATGCTACAAATTGTTTCATCCAACCCAGATGCTCAAGCTGGAAAACGTGGGACGCGCATTTTAGACGAATTTGCACTTCACGATAATCCGGAATATCTTTACAACATCGCCTATCCAGGCATTACGTGGGGCGGCCATTTAGAAATCATATCGACGCACCGAGGTGCCAATAATTTTTTTAACAAACTGCTTCAGGATATTAAATTTAACGGAAATCCCAAAAATATTTCTCTGCATACAATCACTTTAGCCGATGCATTGGAACAAGGATTTTTACAAAAACTAAAATTAAAACTCCCCAAGGATGATCCACGTCAGACGATGGACGAATCCGCCTACTTTAACTTCATACGCAACGCCTGCGTGCACGAAAATGTATTTCGGCAAGAATACATGTGTACACCCATGGACGATGACGCATCTTTTATCAAATTTGTCGACCTGGAACCATGTTTCTACACCTCTTCAGAAGCTTGGGAAAAAGTCCATCATTATCCTACTTTTTTGGGTGTCGATCTTGCAAGGTCGAACGACTTAAGCGTTTTCGTAATCATTGAAACCATGGGAGATACATGCTTCACCAGAAAAATTTGTACCCTAAAAAATGCACATTTTGACCAGCAGGAAATTTTACTGGATCACCTTCTGAAAGATTACCATGTCCAACATGCCTGCATTGATCAAACGGGCATAGGCTACCAATTTGTGGAACGTGCGCAAAAACGTTGGGGAACACACCGCATCAAAGGTGTTCATTTCTCTCAAAAAATTAAAGAAAAACTCGCATATGGACTTAAAATGATCATTGAACGACATCAACTCAAAATTCCGAACGACCCAGCACTCATCAACGATTTCCTCAACGTACATTTACAATGGACATCTTCGCAAGCTCACTTCGTGGCTAATCATACGGTTGATGGACATGCGGATAGGTTTTGGGCTTTTGCGCTGGCGTTATCGGCCGCGGAATACATGCAAACAACACCCTGCAATACGGAAATTTTTCAAACCCACAAATACTTCATCTATGAAAATTAACACTTATCTCACTTCGTTCAGACAAGATAGCATCGCTCGTCAAACGTGGAACCCCATACGCTCATTGACCCCTGCATCGCTATCGCGTGTACTGGATGCCTTTCATGCGGGGCAATTAAAACAAGCGGCACTCATTTGGGAAGCCATTGAACGCAGAGATGACTTGCTACAAGGGGTCATTTCAAAGCGAAAAAAGGCAATTGCTCGCCTCCCTTGGGAAATCCTGACCATTGACAATACCGAAGAAGCGGCGCAACAAAAAGAAATTTTAGAAAGCTTTTACAACAATGTCATTTGCATCAATGCGTACGATGAGAATGAACGCGGTGGACTTTCTTTACTCATTAAACAAATGATGGATGCCGTTGGAAAAAGATACGCCGTCCACGAAATTGTTTTTAAACCTTTGCTTCAAGAGCAAAAAAAGCACTTAACGGCTGAATTTCGCTTTGTACCACTTTGGTTTTTTGAAAATAAAGACGGACACCTTCACTTTGTGCAAGCGAATAAAGAGAAAAAGATCCCACTATCCTCAGGAGAATGGCTTGTGACGACCGGCGATGGCCTTATGGAATCGTGCTCCATCGCCTACTTGTTCAAACACCTGCCACTGAGAGATTGGCTCATTTACTGCGAACGAAATGGAATGCCCGGCGTCAAAGGGGTCACCAATGCACGCCCCGGATCCAACGAATGGGAAATTGCCCGCGAAGCCGTAAAAAACTTTGGTGCCGAATTCCACGCCCTCATGTCGACGGGAACGGATATTCAAGCCATTGATATTTCAGGGAAAGGAGAGTTACCGTATCCAAAATTAGTGGAACGTATGGACCGCGCAATGGCGGCCTTATGGCGTGGATCCGATTTAACAACACTTTCTCAGCAAAACGGTATCGGCGCATCCGTTCAATGGGATGAAAAAACACTGCTGGAGGAAGAAGATGCGCAGATGATTTCGGATACCCTCAATAACCAAGTAGACCGTTATGTCCTCAAGTATCTTGTTGGGACCGAACAACCTAAGGCATACTTTCAGCTCAAATTTTCTCCCAATAAAAATTTAAACAATGATTTGGCCATTTTCAAAACACTTTGGGATATGGGCGTGGCGCTAAGCCTCAATGACATTCGTGAACACTTCGGTCTTAATCCTCCTTGTAATTCGAGCGACACCTTGCAACACCCATAAGAAAACTTTGCCATGCTGACACCTTCCATAAAAATTAAACACACATCCGATCTTCAGTGGATTCAATTGGCAAGCTACGGAATCTTCGAACATCCCTACGGAAAACAATTTATTACGAAGACTTCCGCTTTACAATTGGCTCAACAATTTAAAACTTTGCTGCACCGATTTGGCTGGAAATACGTTCCCGTGTATATTGGACACCCCGACGATCCAAATTTTTCTCACATCCCCGAACACATGAATCCCAACGAATACGGTCGTGTAAAAAGCCTTAAAATTAACAGCGATGGCATTTGGGTCAACATTAAGTGGACGTTGGCAGGTCTAAAAATAATTCAAGCGCAACAATACCGATACCTATCTCCACGGTGGCTTATGAAACCGCTTAACAATCGCGGGTACACACCCATTCGCTTGCTATCCGTTGGACTCACCAACCAACCTAACCTACCCGTTCAAGCCATTATACCAAAACCAACACCCACTGTCTGCATTACAACTCAATTGCATCAGTTACGTTGCGACAAAGAAAATATTTTAAACGTTACCAAGCGCATACAGCAGCGCATGTTGGAAACGGGCGAAAGTTATCCGGAGGCTTGGCACCACGTAAAGCAAACCGACATCAGTTCTAACGTATCTTAACTGCAATGGAATTCGAAATTTTAGCCCATCTATCCGCAGATATTTTTGGGCAAACATTTGAAGAATGACCATTTATCAGAAATAGAAAAACATCTTTCCCAATGCATTAAATTCATTTTACACACAACATCTTATGAAAACAAACAATAAAACAACACTCCATGAAACAGGGTTACGTTTCATTTTTTCCAACACAAAATGCGCCTTGGGAACCCACGAAGGCACATTGTCAAAATTCCCAAATGCGGATAATCTTCCAGCCCATCGGCTTATTTGCTTTACGGAAGATAACGACCGCATTCAATTGTGCCCCAACAACGAACTTCCCATAGGCGTCACCTACCAACCGGGCACAAGTACCCTCCTGCCCATTTGCCTTCATTTGCTAGGAATCAGTAAATATACGCTCCATATCCAAACTTCAGATACCGTAAAAGCGGGAAGTTTGCTGTGTTCAGATGACGATGGCTACATCAAGGCTATGCCCACAACTTCCGGCCAATACATCTGCATTGGCATTGCATTAACGGATGGTCAAAAAGACGACCTCATTGAAGTTTCTACAACCGTCCCTCACAAAATTGAAATCAAGGAATAAATCGTATGAATCACCTATCGCACGCACAAGAATCTCAATTCAATCCATCTCATTACTCGGAATCTTTAACCGCATTTACACGTGATTGGAAAGATGCCGAAAACATTGAAGCACTTCTGAATTTCATAGCCCCTAAAGTACCTGTTTCGCGACGTTTTGAGTACAAACAAACCGATACAGATCAAATGTTCTTCTCGGAGCACGATGATTTGAGGGCTCAGGGAAGCGGCTTTAAACGTATCGAATTTTACGGGCAAGTAATCCAAGCAAAAACGCTCAACAAAGGGCTCACCATTCGCGTTGATGTCGATGACATCGTGGGAGCAGATTGGCAAGAACGTTACGTACACTTACTTATGAAACGCTTGTACCGCAATGAATTACGTCGAGCCATGGCCGCACTTAAGGAAAATGCGAATCGTACGGAAAAAACCTGGAGTACGGAAAGTATCCCCGATAAAGACATTCGCGAATGTTTATTGCAATCGGCCCATACGCACGGCTTTTATCCCAATCGAATACTATGGGGCGAATTAGCTTGGTATAAACGCCAAGATTGTTACTGTGCTCAAGAGAATGCAAGCGCATACATCGTTGCCGAATTATCCAGGGAAAAATTGGCTGAAAAACTGTTGGTGGACGAAATTAAGTTACTGAAGAAGCAAAACTTGGGTATTCAAGGAGATGAAATTCAAGGGAATGAAATTTTCGCTTTTTTCACCCAAAATGGTTTGTTAAAAGATGAACCTTCTCACATCAAACGTTTTGTTACACCTACGGAAGGCGACAATTTATTTCGCGTTTATGTGGAAGAACATTCGAAATTCACAGACATTACGGTAGAACATTACAGCAATCTTGCCGTTACTTCGGCAGACGGCATTACTCAAATCGACATTCAATCCTAATGCCCTAAAAGACAGATTTTGGATCTGAAAAAGATTTACGCATTTCGTGAAAATGCACGGACTTCATCAAAAATAAACTAGGTACGTAAAACGAATACGTAAAATCCACTCAGATCCAAATCCCCTTAAATGAACGACACAAATCCTAATTTAGATAGACCTTACCAAAATGTTAAATTGGATCTTACTCACCGAAGATGCACTGGAAGATTACCTGGCTAAAGACCAATTGGCCTTACTGACGCAACATCAAACTTCCAATAACCCTCTCCACAACTTGATTGGCGATATTTGCGCCTACGTACGTTCTTTTGTGCCCAACACTTGGCTACCCTCACCCTTATTGGACACATCGATACCCGACGTCTGCAAAAGTATTGCCTGCACCCTTATTATCGAAGTTTTGCAAGCACGCTTACCCGAAATGCAACTTTCAAACGATCAAATTCGCAACGCGGATCATGCGCGCCAATCGCTGCTAAACCTGAAAGAAATCTGGCAAAATGAGTGCAACCATGTAAAACGACCTTCTCGCATTGAAACGGTACGGCATCGTCCACACGACGCCAATACAAAAACCCTACAAGGATTTTAAACGATAAGTACATGACGAAAACCATCCCCTTTAACGCATTATTTTATTATTTTTCCACCATGAAACCCATCCTACGAGACATTCAAAATACCATCGTTAAGTTCTTAAGGGACAACGAAGATTTACAAAATATCGACATCATTCCTTGCGGCCTCAGCTCAATAGAAAACTTACAATCGCACCATTACAAGCAAATTCAACCCACTCAGCTGCACGTATCTTATCCCATACCCACCCAGTCTGCAGCAGATATCTCTGGACTCTTCTGGAGCAAAATTGCCCTACAATTAACATTGGTTAAAAAATACACGTGGACGGAAGACATCTCTGCGTACGAGCAAACCGAACAAATTAGCTACGTACTGTCCCACCAGCCTCTCATAACGCCTTCGTGGGAAGTTTGCTTTGAACTCGATTATCAAAATCCATGGAAAGATTTAACAAATCAGCCACTTTGGCAAGCAATTCAAATGAATTTTACTTCATCTAAATTCAATCTGTCTTTCGCATGAAAATCACGCTCAACCATCAAGTACTTGCCGGAGGCATGGAGATAAACGAAAATCCAACGCATTTTCACATTCAGGGGAAACGGCACATACAGATTGTGCAAAGAATTCGGGCACAATCCGTCCAAACGGTAAATCGAGGGAATTTACAAATTCAAATTATCTTTGAAGTGGGACGTAGGCACCGGTCGCAAAAAGAAGCCGAACGTCATGCACTCGTACACGCCTCCCAACTTGAGCAAGCCAACGGAATACTTTTAATCGAATTGGAAGACAAAGAACATCAATGCTACCAGTTGGAACACGCAAGTCTTGAAAATGTTGAAATACGTTATCGAGGAAACGCTTCATACACCATCTACACAATCTTGGGAGGAATACTCAGTGCAAAAATCTAAACCCAACTCTTACAATGGATCGGATACACCATCTATTACCGTGTTGGAAGAAGCTCTTAAGGAGCAACAAGCGTACATTGAAAACATAGAAAATGCGTTGCGCGAACTCAAAGAGCAACTCCACAACTTAAGAAATTAATATGGCTTGGCAACTGGCTTACAAAGGTACTCAAAAATCTCTAGCAGACTGGGGCATTCACAGTGTTATACGGCGCACCGTCAATCAAGGTAGTGACGTGGTAAGATTCAAACAAACACTTGGGGCAGGAGAAAATTTTTTTGAACCCGATCAAACGCTCGAAATCTACAAAGACGACAAACGTTGGTTTCAAGGACGCATTACACAAGTTCCGCATATCTATACGGCCACTTTGGAAGAAAACGTGTACGAAATTTCAGGGACTTGGTGGTATCTCGAACACCTTGTTTATCAACAAAAGTGGCAATACGCACAAAGCACTGCGGAAGAACCTTCAAAAGTTATTCTTTTTGAGCGCGGCGCATGCATACTCGGACAGTCGGATACAGGCCAATATTTAAATGCTAAGGATTGTCTTACGCAAATATTAACCTACGCAATACGTCATTCGGCTCCTTTTCAAATCGGACACATCGAAGGATTTGATTTCTTTTTCCCTTACGAATCCATTAAAGACTGCAGTTGTGCCGAAACGATTCAACGCATTCTAAGGTGGACACCCGATGCCATTTGCTGGACGGATTACGCTTCAACCATACCCATTTTTCACGTTGTCCGTAGACAATTTTTGAAAGTAAAAACCATCGATATTCATCAAGCACAGCAGTTAAAAATTGTTCCAAGGCACGACTTAAAAGTTAATGCCGTGGTTTTAAAATACGAACATACGCATTCGGAAGGACAAAACACTTGGAAAACAAATACATTTGATGCTTACCCCAAACACGCAACGGGAGAAGAATTTAATGCATTGGTCTTAACAATCGAATTGGAAGGAACTCATACCCATTTGCAAGAACAACGCGTCAAAACGGAACCCATCGACACAGCCTCCATTGCATGGTGGAAAGAGCATTGTCCTTTTCTACAAAACATTGCCAATGAACACATTCAAATTACCAACACACAGCGTACAAGCACGTTACCCTACGAACTCATTGAAGGTGCCGTTGCTCCATGGATGTATTGCAAGGCTCAGTACGAAACAATTTCCGCCTACGTTCATTACGCAACCCCTTCCAATACGGTCAAAAATCGTTTCATCTCCTTACGCCTGTGTACCACCGATGCCACTTCCAAAACATACCGCCATTGTACCTTTGTAAAAGGAAGCACTTTACCTCCAAGCGGACTTGCAAAAGTTTTATTCGAAGCCGTTTCAACACTACACTATGAAGGCCAACTCAAAATACAACAGGCGGAAATTGAAGAGAGCTACATGGGATCCGTCCTAAATCTTCAACAGGGTACTCGGGATTGGACTTGCATGAATGCGGTGATTCAAGAGGAAATCACGCATGTGGATACGGGAACCACAGAACTCAAATTTGGGGCCCCAAAACACCTTGGTCCAAATGACCTCATTCAACTCATGCGTGCTAATCGTTTAAGAACCACTTCCAACAATCCCGAAATGCGGTTTAATATTTCGTTAGGTTCGTCTCAAACGATCACTTACTTTCCAACGCATACACCCACGATGCAGTCGGCAAGCGATCAGGGCCAATACACAAAATTCGTCGTTGCCGATGGGTCCAAGCAAATTGAATTGGATGCAAGCTTGTTACCCGAAAACGTCAAAATGCAATTACGGGCTTACGACGTTGTGGAATCGGGTGTACTAAAAAAAGTCTGGATCTTTTCCTCGTAATATACCAATTTCATGAACTTTCGTAGACATTTGAGATATTTATTGGAAAATTATGTACGTATACCTTTCTTATTTCACGCGTTTTTCAAACCTGTTTACCTTTTACTTCAACGTTGACATTTTCTATGCCTACCCTACCCCCTTTTCGAGTTTTCGTAAACGAATGCGGTGTCTCATCACACCTTCCCATATATAATCCAGAAGCCAGTCTTGCGCCCAACATCGTAACTTCCAAAGAAAATATTGCCAAATGGTATTGGCTATTGTCTTCACTTCTCATCAAATATACCTATACGATCAATGACTTTCCTATGACCAATCAAATAATTGCCGATTTTTCTCAAAAAACGTTGAAGGACAGAATTGAACAAAATGTCGTGTATAATACACATTTTGAGAATGCAGACACGGAAGTTTCAACTTCATGCATGATTTCATTAGGGCAAGTTTGCGACCTAGAAAGAGAACATCCTCCTTTCAGCATTACGAATAAAACTATACTCAACATCTCAAATGATACAGAAATTAACAAAAAATTTGGGTTGTACTTTAACATCGAAGATGCGGCTTACGACCATTCTTTTAGATTTGGCTCTAACATTTACACTCAACCTCTAGATTACAGTAATCATGTTCTATTGGATACTTATACATGTCCTCTCATGGACAGCCAATTGAAATTCATTTTGCAAACACCCGAACCGGACGAATACGAAGGCAAAATCCTTGAAGTTCAAATCATCCCCGAATTCTTTACCATTCAATCCGACGCGTAAATAGAAACTCAAGAGCGTACTCCGTGGACCTTAGATCCATTGAGCCCTACAACTCCCTATGGAACTGATTTAAATCTCGATATCCTTGATATTCAACATGTCGAAGATTTTTGCTTAATTTTAGACTTGACAAAAATAAATCAGTGTAACATTTTTTTGCCAGCAACGAAAGGATACACTATGAAAAAAATATTAATGTCGACGACATTATGTATTATGGCTACGTTACATTTTGTTAACGCTGGACCATCAGAAGAAATGCTAGCAGGAGGACCTTGGGATGGTCAACTACTAATACAGTTGAGAGATTTATCGGCTCAAAATATTGCACAAAAATTAGAAAAAAATCCTGACGTTTCTGAAATTGGGGCTCCATATCTTGCAATAGCGCAAAGAGAAGACAATGGGTTTTCTCTAGTTGATTGGTTTTTCTTCGGAGGCGAATGTTTTGATGGATATATTTTATATGACAGCCTAATGAAAGGCAAAACCGACCCAGGCGAACAGCAGAAATATAAGGACATTGCGGAAAGGTATAATAGAGCGTATTCAGCCGCTGTATCTAAAGCAACGGAGCTGGCAAGATCTCCGCAAATCGTGTCCGGTATCGACAATTGTCGTTTAGTCAAATATTTCCTTACAAGCTGGTTACATTCAAAAAATCCTATGGAGATACATCCAAGCATTTGGCGACAGTATAAGGGTGTAATACTTGTTGCGCTTACAGCTTATCATAATATGGCAGTAAAACCAGGAAATCCTTTTTATAGTGAACCTAACGTTCAATTTTACAAAAGTTACGCGCGTACCATAAAAACTGTAGCACAACCACAGCCATAGCACTACAATCCATGAAAATGATTTCCAGATTGATTTTTATATTAGCATTTAGTGGCTGTATAATATGTTATGGAAACGGAGGTAGTGATAGTGATAGCGAGGAATTGTCTCTTCAGACTGTCACACAGTTAGCACAAATATCGCCGGGCACTCCACCAAAACCATCGTTGCTTCCTCTGCAAAGCCCTAATGATGTTGCCTGTTTTGTTTTAAATGTAAAGCAAGGAAATTGTGTATTCTTACGAGGTCCCACCGGAACGGTTGTTGTTGACGCAGGGACTAGTGCATCCCAACCATGGGAGGGGTTTCTACAGAATTATCAAGACGTTATCGATTATTGCTTTACAGGTATTGCAGCGGTTAGCTTCGTGATTACTCACTTAGATGTTGATCATTATTTGTATATTCCTTTTCTTGCCAAGCTTGCAGTAGGTCAGGGGGTACAGTTAAATTTTTTTATAGGCGCAAACAATGAGGAAGAAATAGTAGATTTCGTCCAGCACTTACGTCAATTAGAGATCACGCCAGCACAATACCACATTTTTGGACATCGCACGCCAATGAGAAGGAGTCATGCCAATTTTTTTGAGATAGAAAGCATAGTCTTTCCAAGTTGGAAGCACTTTGTTTGTACAGAAGACGAGATACAAAGCGCGCCTTGTACACTGTTAGTCGTCGAATGTGTTCTCACAGAAACTTTAGGTAGCGAATGCGCCCGTTTCCATACTTTGATACCAATTAATGGCTTAATAGATCCTACGAATAAAAATGCACAAAGTCTTGTTCTCCTTTTTGAACACCAAGGAAGTAATATTCTTTTTACGGGAGATGCCACAGGGGATACTTTAGAAGCTATTTTAGGAAATAGATACTCTGCAACGCAAACTGTGGATAAAAGAGTAGAACAATTATTTTTAGAGTCCTTGGATGAGCAAGTATTTTTGAATTGCGATGCATTCAATCAATATTTATCTTCATTTATTGAAAATCCAGGTATTCAAAATCAACCACAATTGATGCATGCATTGGCAGTTTCAGCAATCAGTCAAAGAAATAGGCATTTGTTACGTAGCGTTAATTTAATTATGGAACCTCATCACGGCAGTGATCAAGAGGGTTGTAATTTGTGGTTACCAGCAGTTATAAGAAGGAGTGGATGTAATTTTTGTGGCAGTATTTCCAGCGCACCTGCGCTGGAAGGTATATACGGGCACCCAAGACATTCTACATTGATTGTCGACTTTCCACCGAGTGCAAGAGGTCCTCGTAAACCTGTTTTCTCTAAAACTCCTTTCAAAGGAGGAAACACCAGCGATCGATTTATCACCAAAAAAGCAGACACATCGAAAAGTGTTTTTCAAACGGCGCTTGTTGATGTATATCAGTTTTTATTTACCAATGATGGCATGTTTATACATTACGATCAGCTCACAGCTACCGGAGGTTTGAGTGTATATTCTCGAAATTTTTGGGGCAGATTGTTGGTTGGAGACCTCCAAGTTGTAGATGGGGCTTTTTTACATGGAGCTTTTTTAGCAAATGATAGACTTTTTGCCACAAGGCATATTGATCCAACAGGTAGGCGAAATACTCCGGCCTTGTTGATCGTATTCCAGTTATTACAATGCGTAGAAGACCGACAATTATTATTAGACAATATTCGCGCGTTTTGTACTCAGTTTCAATTAGACCCACCGCTTGTTTTTGGTGTTTCGCCTGATGCGCTTACATCAATTGGGCTAGAATTACCACCTGCATTAGAATTACCACCCGCAGAGCCTCACCCATTATACGATAATTGACGTTCCAAATGATGGAGATTGTGGCATTTCGGCCATATTATGTGGGTTGAATCCGCAAGAACCATTCCGTAAAGATCAAAGTCAAATATCTGATTTGCGCACAAGAGCTGCCGACCTTGTGCCATTAGAGGATGACGAATCAGGTCAAGCTCAAGAGCAAAAAGCAAGGATTGCTGGTTGGAAAAAATGGTTAGCCATTGAAGATTTTCAATATATTGCTCGGGTAGTTGAGCGACCTATCGTTGTAATTACAAATGTTGACAATGTGTGGAATTATCACGCGTTTGGAACAGATGGAAACCATGATACTGGGGTCATTAATGGACAAATGGACGCAGAAGCCATTCTGGATGCCAATGAGGGTGGCCTTTTTGTTTACCACGAAAGTAAAGATGGCGACGCGCCCGTAAGGCACTTCCAGGCTCTTGTACACACCTAGTTTATCAATTTCAAAGTATGGCAAATATTTGACTAGATGCATTCCAATAGTTCCTTGGTGTAGAGTAAAAGTCTCTATTTTTGTAGAAAACGAAATGCAGAAAACAAAGCCTACATGTTTGAACTGCTGAATAGCAGATCTGGTATGAAAAAGACCTAAAAGACAGCTATCTTATAAGCAATTTATTATGAAAATGGCAGCCATAGACAAAAGTGCAAAAATTTCCCCCTAGATAATCGGATGCTGCGCATAAAAACGGCTCAAAAATTGCTTTTTAGTCTCACGTAAAACATCTTCTTCGAACGCCGGTTGGTTATTTTCCAATCGTGCCTGCTCAACTTTTTCCAATAAAAATGGATCTTGACAAGAACTTACGTCGGGGTCCAATCGATAACGACTCCAAATAAAAAATCGATTCGGGAGGCGAATGGTTTGCAAAAATTTAAGTGACGGGGTCAAAGTTTCAAAGAAAAACTGTGCTGACTTGGGAGATACGTGTCGTTGCGTTGCCAGGTAACGAGTCTGAATCCACGCATCCGAATCTTTTTTAGCAATTGCCAAACATTGGTAATCGCAGGCGTAATCATTTTCTTTCAACAAAGCGTGGATGTGCGCCTCAAACAAAGGAGATTGCAATGTAACTTCAAAAACGATCGGATAGCGCCTTTGTACACATTTCTCGAAAACCAATACCAATAGGGAAAGTGCAAAAGCGTTTGTATTTTCTCGCAAAAGATTTTCTCCATATTGTTGCCTAATAGCTTCCAAATGCGGGTGATGGGGAACAAAATTACGCACCGCCAGAAAAACAGGAGATAAGTTGGTTTGTTGAAATACGTACTCAACCGCAGGTAACAACTGGGTTGTTTTTCCAGACCCTGACTGCCCTACCAAACGCATGCAAAAAGGACATACGCATCCCTTCGGTAATTGAGCGACCATCTCTTGAAAAGCTACTTCGGCCAATGCGGATATACAAGGTACGGAGAATTTCTGAGCTATTTCCTCATTGCCATACTGTTGTTCAATAAAATCCAACAGTGCTTGCTCCATATAAAATATTATCCAAACGAATTAAAACAAAGCACTGGCGGCAACCCCTACGGCCGTTACGGGACCCGCATTTGAGATACTATCTCCCGCTTTTTCTACTTTATTTAAAACTTCTTCCGCCTTACGATATAAAGCATCATCGCTGATGATACGTCCCAATGTACTGTGATCATTGTTCAATTTTTCGCAAAATTCACGAATATTTTTAACGATATGATCAAAATCTTGAGACGTTTTTTCATCTGTAATCAATTTCCCAAGCAATCCATTACCCGACGTAATTTTATCGGCTAAATCCTCAAATTGGCCCAAAAGACCATCGACTTTATGGGCAGCTGTACGAATAGAATCCATCATGCTTAACAAGTCATTGTACGCTTGTTCTTCCATCAGCAATTTACCCAACGTGCCTTCACCGGCAGCCAATTGATGCGTAATATCTCGACAATGATCGATGATTTTGTTTAACTTTGGGCGGTTATCTCTAAAAAAATCTCCCAATTCTTTCAACAACGAAGGATTTGGGGTAGCATTCTCCTTCTCGTCATTTCCAACTAAGCCTTCTTCCACACTTCCCAAAATACGATCTAATTTTTTACCTACTTTACTAAATTGTTGCACAACAGACGATAAATCAGATGTTTGCTGCGTTTTAACGTAGGCGTCATCTTTCAATAAGACATGAGAATTGCCAGGCGTAATGGAGACGTAATTAGATCCCAACAATCCAGCCATTAAGATAGTCGCCACCGAATCTTCCGGTATGTGATACCTCTTTTCAATGTGTAAAACGGCCACCGCTAAATCTTTATCCAAATACGTGTTTACTACGTTCCCAACCCGTACGCCTGCAACCCGAACATCATCGCCTATTTGTAACTGACGTACATCGGAAAACAAAGCCTTTAAACAATATCCCTCATGTTTATGGAGGGACAACTTTGTCAAAACCGTATAAACGATGTACATCAAAATGACTCCAAAGAGAACAAAAGAGAAAACACGTAAACTATCCGATAATTTTGTTTTCATGATAAAAACGACAAAAATCTTGGACGATTAAGATTAATGGTTGGGTTCAAGAAATTGCGCAAGAAAGGTTGTGAAGATTGCAGTAACGTTTGCGGTGTGTAAATTTCCCGAATAAATCCATTATTGAGTAAAGCAATATGATGACCAATTGTTTGAGCCAACACAACATCGTGTGAAACAATGAACGTTGTAATGCGTAATTGTTTATTGACGTATCCAATAAGTTCAATGATGGAAGTAGCCATTACGGGATCCAATTCAGAAGTAGGCTCGTCAAACAATAGAACGTCGGGTTCCATGAGTAACCCTCGGGCTAACGCAACACGTTTCCGCATACCTCCAGACAACTCCGATGGCATCATTTCCGAAATATTTCTTAAAGCTAACATATCTAATATCTGAGTCACACGACTTTTAATTTCCTGCTCGTCGAACAGTCTGTGCTCCCTTAAATATAAAGCTAAGTTGTCAAAAATTGTCATGGAATTGAACAGGGCTCCCGATTGAAATACAAGACCCATTACGTATTTTTTTGTTTTTTTAACGTACTGTAAATCTTCTTGATTAATGCTCAAACGACCTGAACTGGGTTTACTCAAACCTGCCAACAGGTCTAAAAACACACTTTTTCCAGAACCACTAGGCCCCATGAGAACAAAAATTTCACCCGGTTCTACCTTCAGGCTAATGTTATCCAAAACCACAAAACGGCCGAATTGCTTTTTAAGCTGGTCCACTTCTATGGAAACGGGCAAACGATTGCACGTATCCGAAAATAGTTGTTTTGTGTTAGCCATCGTTACTATAATAAAACTTTAGTCACAAAATAGTCGAGCATCAATATGGCAATCATAGATTGCACCAAGGTACGCGTCACCGAAGCACCAATTTCCCGAGGACCACCTTTTGTCTGCAAACCTATGGCCGAACTGATCAACGTGATGACCAACGCAAAAACTTCTGCTTTTAAAAGTCCATCGTTGACACTTTCGATGTCCACGTATTGTTTTAAACTGCGCCAATAAATGGCTCCATTAATGGAAATAAAATCGACCGACTGCGTCACAATCCATCCCCCTAACCATCCTAATACTGTTGAAAATATGGTTAAAAAAGGCATCATGAAGAGTCCTCCAACAACGCGTGGCATCACCAGTAAACGGACCGGTGACAAATTCATCGTTCGCAACGCATCAACTTCCCTATAGACTGACATGGAACCTAATTCAGCGGTAATGGCAGAACCGACCCGACCCGTCAGCAAAAACGCGGTCATCAGGGGTCCCAATTCACGACACATGGATAATCCCACAATGCTTCCTAAAAAACTTTGAGCTCCCGGCAATTTACTCAAACTGTAACCGGTTTGCAAAGCCAAAATACCTCCCATAAAGACACTCAAAATGCCCACAATGGGCAACGTTTGATAACCCATAATGCAGCATTGTTCAAAACACCGTCCTATCTGCCTTGGCAGATACCGCAATTCCTTACACGTTTCAAAAAATAATTGAAAAATAAACGCCCATAATTGCAACAACTTCATAAGTTTTTTGGATGTAAAATTCTTTTTTTCGGGTGATCGATGGATTTAAATTGCTTCCACAGAAAAGACACCGTTTTTTGATTTCCACTTTTATGATATCCTAATAAACCCTTAAACAAAGAAAATTTTTTATCATTTTCCGCGTTCAAGTAGTCCAATATAAAACATATTTGGAAACGCTTTAAAGAAGGTGTTTTCTCTTCTTGGATTAACCGAAACAACAAACTTTGTCGACGGCTATGGCCCTGTTCTTCGAAACGATACAAAGCGAACATGGGATTATAAATACGCTGTACGGCTACATTATTGGGAAAGAAAACTTCAAATAAACTGAGCATCTGCATTTGACGGTGTCCTTGCCCGTTATCCCAATAGCTGTATATCGGCCAAAAATGTGTTTTAAGTGCCAAAAAATTTTTATCCGCATTTGTCTGCGTCTGTTGCCAGAATAAAAAATACATGCATTGTTCTTGGTGAATTTTTAAACCTTTTTCACTCCAATCCATTTGCTTTATAAAGGGCCATGCAAACCATTCTTTGGATGTGTGATGCATCTTATTTTCCGAATACGTATGAAAAGGTGCCCACCGATTGATGCACCTTTGTTCCCCATTACCCTGTACCCACAAGGGCCATAAAATACGTCTCTCTTCGTAGTGAGGGTTCGTTTCCCAGCGGTGACCCCACAAAGGCCAAATAATGGATAAATCTTCCACACGCGCAGTCTTTTCGTAGGCAAAAAAAGGTAAAAAACCTTTTTGAACAATTCGATCCGGCTGTTCGTGGATACGTTCGTAAATCAAAGGCCACAAGCAATAACGTTCTTTGTAATAACCACGTTGGTAAAAATGTCCTCCCAAAGGAAAAAGTGCGAAACCTTCTCCCGAGGAACCGCAACGCCTGTTGATGAAAGGCCATGGGCACCAGTATTGAACGTTACCATTACGGGTTGTTTTCACCCATAAAGGCCACAGAAACCATTCCATAGAGTCACGTCCTAAAAAACTTTTAACGCGTCCGCCGAGCGGAAAGATAGCCTCGTAGTCCTCTTTTTCTCCTATTCCTTTTTTTGTAAAATAGAATGGAAAGAACGTACAGGTATACATTTTATTGGGTTCAATTCGTCGATGGTAGTGCCACAACCCGAGAAACGTAAACCATTGGAATTCCTTTTCCCGGTAAAATGTTCTGCCGAGCGGATATAAAAAATAATCCTCTTCTTGATTCTGATGCGTATGCTGCCAAAGAAATGGACGGAAGAAGGTATCCTGTGTCTTAACACGACTGCAGCAATCGGTCCGTTGAGGTCGGAACAAGGTACGATGCGCTGTTACCCTCCTAGAATGGGAAGAGACCCTTGATTTCCCAAAACTTTCGGATTGGTTCAAAGAAACCACGCAAGCAATTAAAAAAACTTTTCTCAACAACACACCCTATTTTATTTTCCAGAATAAATACAGTCAAGGACTAATCCGTAAGGTAACCTTTTAAATTTAGTAATAAAGAAGATATATTTATAAATAAAGTATTTTTATCTTTATTCCTATGAATAACTTGGCACAATTCTTGTTTCTCGGCAACCTGCCCTACTTTTCGTCTTCTTTAAGGTTGTGAATAATTTTTTGATAACGTGCAAAAACGTGCGAATTTTTGTTCATAAAACTTAGTTTTCGACAAACATTCTCAACATTAAAAAGACTTATTCACGAGTTATTCATAATGAAAAAGTAGGTAAAAAATGCCCCTTAGGGGAAAATATTTACACGTAGTTACATAAAACCAAATGCACAAATATAATCTTTGTTTATTTTATAACAGACGATGCGTAGGATAATCTTTAGATGGATGCTGGTATATCACAAATGAATTCGAAAGCCCTATGGAGACCGGGTGTTCGCTATAAAATCCTAAATTGAGCTCTCTTTTTTATTACCTCCGTCTTAGCCACGGTTACCGCGTTAGCCGAATAAAACTGCTTGGTGCGGATGGACGGAATTGAACCGACGAATCCAGCTTGGAAGGCTGGAGTTTTACCACTAAACTACATCCGCAGAAACCGTTTATACAAATGAAATTTTTCGCACGTTAGGTCAAGCGCTTTTTTGCCAATTATGTTTGTACAATTCGGCTACTTAGGTGCAAAAAATGCTAGAAAACATTTCTTAAAGAGAGGAAGTAGTTTTGCCTGAAAAACACGGATTTTGCTTTTGTTGAGTAGAAATTTCTGGATAACTTCTAAAAAATTTGTATGTCTACAGGATTAAAATTTTTATGCCACGGACAACAACTCATCTGGACCTAGTAGGTTGAAAAACGTGGTAAACATCTTTGTTATGCGGTGTTTTTGGAAAGTCGACGAATGAATTTGTGATATTACGGCACAAGGTATTGGGCATTGCCTTGATAAAATCAGATTTTGCTGGTCATGTGCGAGCACTTTTTTTAATATGGTCATGCAATGGGTGGAAAAAATAATACTTTGGGTATTTTATTGCCTGTTTTTTCTTTGCCAAGTCAACAGGGTATAGGTTGTTTTGGCTCTAGGGTTTACCGGTGGATAGATATCTTAAATACGGTAGGTATCACCCATTGGCAGGTTTGTCCGCTGGGACCCACAGGATACGGGTGCTCTCCCTACCAACCTTTGTCTGAATTTGCCCTCAATCCCTATTTTGTCGATGTTTCGGATTTAATTTCAAGAGGATGGATCCCCAAAAATGCTTTCGACGTTTTTCAATCGCTTTCGAATACAAGAGTTCAGTATCAGCGTATTAGGGCACGTTTAACCCCTCTTTTATATCAGGCGTACGATCAATTTTTAAAAACTCGGCATGGATATGAGCGATTTAAAAAATTCAAAAAGCGTGAACGCGTTTGGTTGGATTCGTACGCCACTTTTTGCGCGCTCAAGGATCGGTTTGGAGGTTCTCCTTGGTGGCTTTGGCCAAAGGAATTGCGTGCCTACGAAAATAAAGAAGTACGAAATTATAAAAAATCTCACGTTTCGATCACAGACTTTTTTGCGTTTGTGCAATGGGTTTTGTCCGAACAATGGTCCAATGTAAAACGCTATGCTCGACGGAAGGGCATATGTATTGTGGGTGATATTCCGATTTACGTTGGAGAGGACAGTGCAATTGTTTGGGAAGATCGAAAATTGTTTCAGTGGAACCCTACATCGGACCGTCCGCAATACGTTGCCGGTGTCCCGCCGGACTATTTTTCTCCCACGGGGCAATTGTGGGGAAATCCTCTATACAATTGGAAGTTTTTCGAAGAAAACGATTATCGTTGGTGGGTGGATAGAATGAGGAAAAATTTGGAATGGTTCGATTTTGTTCGCCTGGACCATTTTCGTGGATTTTACAACTATTGGGCTATCCCTCAAGGTGCGGTGGACGCACGTGAGGGTCAATGGATGCAAGGACCTCAACACGCCTTTTTTGATCGATTGAGGAAAAATTTCCCAAAAATGCCTTTCCTATTGGAAGACTTGGGGGATTTAAATGAGCAGGTGCGTGCTTTTCAACGTACCTTAAATTTACCTGGGATGGCCGTTTTGCAGTTTGCATTTGATGGGGACAATAATCCCTATTTGCCTCATAAATGGACTCGGAATACGGTCGTCTATACCGGTACGCACGATAACGATACCACGCGTGGTTGGTTCAACAAGGCTCCCAAACAAGTGCGGCAAGCATGCTTGCAATTGCTGAAACAATACTCAATTTCATCCAACGCAAAGACGGTAGTTTCGGATCTCATTCGTTTGGCTCATCAAAAGGCGACAGCAAAGTGGGTAATCGTACCTTTACAGGATTGGTTGAACAAAGGATCGCAAGCACGCATCAATACTCCAGGGACTGTAGGCAGTCGCAACTGGACATGGCGTTGCAGCGAAAACGACTTGGCTGATTTTCAACGGCAAGCCAAGCGAATAGTACCTGCCGAGTAACTTTTATACAATCGCGTTTGAAGATGGTATTTTTTTATCCGATTTCTTCGAAATGAGACGAAATTTTGCATTTTTGAAGTATGCAAAAAATACTTGTGAACAAGACTACCCATGCTATCCATATAGACGGAATTGATAAAAGCAAATGAACAAACGAGTAACAATTCCGGAGTTTCTTCACTATCCTACAGAAAACCTCTGCGGTTATCCCTTTTACCATTTGTTAATTACATGAACAATCTTTTCTACCTCTTTCAAAGATAAAACGGGACTCATAGGCAAGCTTAAAACTTCTTGGTGTATTTTTTCTGTTATAGGTAAAGAGAGATGATTCCATTCTTTGTAAGCTTTTTGTTTGTGAGGTGGAATTGGGTAATGTATGGAGGTTTGTACGTTGTTTTCGGCCAGGTATTTCTGTAAAATTTCCCTTTCTTTTGTTCTTATGACAAAAACGTGCCATACGTGTGACTTTTTTTGGATGGGAGCAGAAGGAAGTGTAATCTTATTATTTATTATGTTGTTTAGATAATAGTCCGCTATTGCCATTCGTTTTTCGTTTTCGTTGTCCAAATGAGGTAGCTTTACGCTTAAAATGGCGGCTTGTATTTCGTCTAAACGTGAATTGCTGCCTTTGTAAACATTATGATATTTTGTGTGAGAACCGTAATTTCTTAATGCTCTTATTTTATTAGCCAAGCTTTCATCATTGGTTGTAATGGCTCCGCCGTCTCCTAGGCAGCCTAGGTTTTTACTCGGATAAAAACTAAAGCCTGAAGCATCACTTAAGTTGCCAACTTTTTTATCATTGTACATTGCTCCGTGCGCTTGAGCGGAATCTTCAATGACTTTCAATCTATATTTTTTAGCCAGATCCCAAATTTTTTTCATTTCGGTGATACGTCCATACAAGTGAACCACCATGATGGCTCTCGTCTTGCGTGTGATTTTTTCTTCGATCAGATCAGGATCCAAAAGATAAGTGTTAATGTCGGGCTCCACTAAAACAGGTCTACAGTCATTTTTCGATATCGCTAAAATGGAGGCAATGTAAGTATTTGCCGGAACAATTATTTCGTCATCTTTGCTAAATTCATAGGCTTTAATGATAAGATCCAGTGCATCTAACCCATTTGCAACACCCACTGCGCATTTTGTCCCGCAATATTCCGCAAATTCTTGTTCAAATTTTTCAAGTGCTTTGCTAAGTAAATACTGGCCGCTTTCTAATACCTTAGCGATAGCCAAGTCTATTTTTTTTCTATACTGCCCATTGACCTTCTTTAAATCTAAAAAAGAGACTATTTCACACATCAATTTCGTAAGTTGAAAAACAAATGGTTCGTCCACCCAGCATTTCCTTTTGGGCAATAAGACCTTCGTTTAAATAATGACCACCTTGTTCGGTTGAAATCCCAAAATCAAAATACTTGTAGTCTTTATAAAGATCATTAATCAAATAATCCATTAAATAATCAATTGCCCCGTTTTCTCGTCCTTCTTCGTTGGATGCGATGTATTGAGCATGAGCTGTCTTATTATTAAGATATAAGATGGTGCCCGCAATCATCTCGAGTGATTTATTTAGAACAGAATATAATTTAATATTTTCCGGAAAACTACTGGCCAAACAATTCATTTCAAATGCTGTGTGAACCGGATCAACGGTATACCTTTCGTTAAGCCTTGCTTTTTCAAGCTTAAAAAACTGACCGTAAACTTTGCTTTCTAAGACTTTCAAATCGACCTTTTTAGCTTTTGAAATGCCACATTTTTTACCTTTACAAAATTTTAACTTGTTATCAAGAAATATAAGAGAACACGGCTCTTGTTTTATTAGCTTTCCTTTATTTAAAAAGATTGCATATTTATCTTCCTCAGATGGGATCTTATGATAAATGTAAGGTAAGGCTTTATAAACTATTTTTTTTATTCCATTGTCTTTAAGAAAGGCTTTCAATACCTGAAAAATTTCTAACATTTTTTTTGTTGTCATTCTTAAATCAGTAACAACACTTCCAAATGTTAAACCGCCGTGGGAAACAAGAGAATCATCATTTATGTTTGCGGGAAGGACTGCAATTAATTTTTCATTTTCGTAAAACAAAAGAGAATAATCTTGGAATCTGTCAGAATGATATTCCATATAGTTTCTATAAAACATGAAAATACTGTTTTTAGCATCATGAATAAACGCATTCCAAATCTCTTTGTATTCAGGTTTGTACAACAAAACATTTATCATAACTCTCTAAGCAATGTTGTTATTCAATTATAACATAACTTCTATCGGGTAAGTATCTTGAACGGATTATCTTGTACTTATCTAATGCAAAAACTTCTTTGTAGGCAATGGTTTCGCCTGGAAATTCAAAATGATTTAACTCGTCCATAGCGATAACGGATCCCTTCGTTAAATAGGGTCGAATGGCTTCCAAACAAGTCTTTGTTGGGGTATACAATTGAATGTCAAAATAAGCCAAAGCAATAATAGTCTGAGGATTTTTATCCAGATAAGTATGGATAGTTTTTGTTGCATCACCTTTGACAAGTTCATACTTCTTTATGTGCGATAAAGTATTTTCTTCCTGCATATAATCTAACAGCGCAGACAAATGCTCCGCATAATTTTCGCTTACCGAGTAGTTATTTTTAAAGGCAAGTTCCCCCCCCGTACATACATAATCCTGTTCTGTGGGGGATAAGTACCCTTCAAAAGTATCAAATCCGACAACTTTTCTTGCCCAATTGTAGGGTTCATATACGTTTCTTAAATTTTCAAACAAAACCATATTACAACCCCACCAGCTGCCAAATTCCATGATAATACCTGGGGTTCTTATAATTAACTCATATAACTCGTTAATATACAGGAGCTTCGCAAGTGCTGAACTCCGTATATAAAGAGGTAAATTTACCATCAATTGTTCTACAGGTAGAGGTGTGTTTTTATACAACTCTATTAACTTTTTTCTGACTTCCTGTTGTTGAACGCTACTACGTGTTTGCAATTTAACGTTATTTTTCATAATTGTGATTTTCTTCCTTTAGTTTTCTAATAATTCGGCATACCCAACACCCGTTTTCCCCATCCCATTTCCATTGTAAAATAAATAAGTTTTTTGGCCATATTTTAATAACGTTAAATAACACATCATTTCCAAATCCCAAGCTGTTTTTTCCCCTATGAAAACCACTTCCTCATCCTTTCTTTCCCAAGACATACCATCGAAAGACTCGAAATAAGCCATTTTATACTCCTTTTTTAAAGTATCGTATGTTGTAAACATAATATATTTGTTTTTTATTTTGTATATTGTAGGACGACCTATACGATACTCGTTCTTAGTTGGCTTTATAAGGTGCATATTGGATTTAAAATCAAAATGACAGCCGTCAGGAGATTCAATGTAAAAAATAGAGTACCGCGGGTATGGTAAGCCATTTATTATTTCCCATCCATTTCCACCAGCATACCATACTTTATATTTATTGTCCTCTTTTAAAATGCTATGTATTCCCGCAATAAATCTTATCCCATCCCTTCGATCCATAATCGGTGTTTGTGAATGCCTTTTGAAATTTTGAAGATCGTTACTGTAAGCAAGACCAGAAAATGCAAAAAACTTTACTTTGTTCACAAGTTGAAATCCGACATAATACATCCTCCATAATGGATGATCATATAAAATTGTACCGAGAATGATACCGTTGTCATCGAAGCAACCATCTTCCCCAATATCCAAAACCGGTTCTTTGTGTACATATAGTACGTTACTTGGATTTTCCGCCGAGACATCGATAAATCCTATCCTACTAACCCCATCTTTATCCCTAATCCCTCCAAACAATCGAATTTTGTCATCCATTAAAACGGGTGTAGGTGTTAAGAATGAATGCTGCATCCACTCAGCTTCGCCGTTCGGACAATATATAACACCTTTCTTTTTCCATTTCATACTTTTTAATCTTTAAACTTAAAAAATCTATAAACATCCACCTTAGAAGGTTTTGCAGGATTTCCCTGATATATTTTGCCAACCTCTGTATTTTTTAGTATAACACTCCCGGGCCTTATAAAATTATCCCTAGCTATTGTTATATGATCTGCAATGGAAGCATTTACCCCTAGAAAACAGTTTTCTTCCACCGTGCAATAACCAGAAATAACCACGTGCGACGATATAAAGCAATTATCCTTAATAACAGAACTATGTCCCAAATGATTTCCGCTCCACATAACAACGTTGTTACCTACTTCCGCATGATACTGTATTGTATTGTCTTCAAAAATAAAACTATTTTCTCCGATCTTAGCATTTTTCCAAACAAAACTTTTACTACTAACGTAACTTGCCAAACGGTAACCTCTTTCTTTAAGTGTTTTATAAATTCGCGTCCTTACTCTGTTCATTGGTTTACTTGTGACGGCTACAAATACTTTACCATCACTGGGCTTAAAGTAACGATCAATTTCCTCGAGTGCAATTACAGGTAAGTTAAATAGCTTATCTTTTGTAACATAGTTTTTTTCTACAAAAAAATAGGATACTTTGTAGTCGGAATCATGTGTAAAATATTCATAAACCATTTGGGCGTATTCACCATCGCCCACAATAACTAAAGGAATCATATAATAAGTGACTAAAATATAAACATCGTTACTGCCTTGTCAACACTCATCCCATTAGGAATAATGTACATGGGGTTACGAGGCCTCACTTTGGGTCTGTTCAAGTTTTTTCACTAAGATATCCGCAATAATTTTACCTGAAGGTTCCGAATAAGTTGAAAAAAATCGATCTTTAATGCGCCTGCGTATGGCCTTTTGTTCTTCCCAGATTTTTTCGTCTCTTAAAGCATTTAT
>JAITAV010000023.1 GCA_031283895.1 Puniceicoccales bacterium
GAGATGGAAAAACAAGCACTTAAATCAGACCTAAAAACTGCAAAACTAGTGGCCCAAGAGCTCCAGGGATATATGAGCCAGTTCTCATCGAATACAGCTTTATTTACAGCCAGAGCCGACGCGTTTTCTACAGAGGAACTAAAACGGATGACGGCAGGAGATTTAATGACTCCAAAGCCAACCGACGAACGTTTTATAAAGCTTGATCAAAAGTATTTTCTGAGATCATTGACGGCATCACCAAGTGAAAATCTTCGGTCCCTTCAAACAATCACCGAACAACTTAGCAGTAAAACTCAGTCAAATTCTCAAAAAGCACAATTACAAAAACAACTTGCAGCCATTATAAAATACACTTCCATTCCAAACACTTCTCCCGAAAATCAGCAAATATTTCTAGCCGCACTGAAAGGCATTGCTCAATGCTCTCCTAACGACCGACCGGCATTACTTCATGCTTTGCACGATCAATTGAAAAAATCTGTCGATCAAGCCAATCCTGCATCCGAGGTAAATAAATTATTGCTGCAGCAAGTGAACTTAGGGATTGAGGCTATGGATTTCAAAAATGATCCCCCAAAATTACTAGATGCGGAGAAACAATTTTTGTCAAACGGTATCCGTTACTTAACAAATCAGCTAAATCCTCCCATCGATAGCCAACAGACTAAACAATTATTAGCAACTGCGGATATATTTTCTCAAATGGTTAACACAATGTTTCCAACGCCTGTTCTTCCACGGCAATGTACTTCTAAAAATGACGCGCTGAAAACCGTTCAACTTAATTTCTTTCAACATATCCCTCGGTTATTTCTCCTAGTAAGAGAAATCGATAGCGGCATTGAACGACCTAACCAAGCCCATTTACAGCACGCTTTGCAGGAATATCACAGTGTTACAGAACATATGATGCCTATGTTAGAACTTGCACAAGAAAGAGTCGGACGCATGCCATTAGAAGTACTTAATCGGGTAGGCCAAGAGATAATTTCACCTGCAGCGATAGACACTTACGATGAACGATATGGTATAACTCCAGAAATGCGGCAACGAGCAGGAGGAGAAAATTGATTAAACAATAAAAACTTGTGACAATCCTACAGATTATTTAATTTAACTAACCATGATGCGCTTTATTCATGGAGGGTTGTTGTTTGTATCATGCTTAATTGTTGGCTGCCAACCGAAAAAACCTCTCACTGAGGTAGAAAGAGCAAATAAAGCAAGTATACTGCGGGTAGGTATTGGTCCGGACCCAGAGGGGTTTGACCCGCAATTGGTCACAGGGGTTACGGAACAAAATGTACTGCGATCCATTTTTGAAGGCCTTGTGGTACCGGATCCCAAAACGCTGGAACCTAAACCTGGGGTTGCAGAGCGCTGGGAAATGCAGGAAAACCGCTATATTTTTCACCTTAGACGCAATGCCCGTTGGAATAACGGAGATCCCCTCACCGCCCACGATTTTGTCTTTACATTTCAAAGATTACTGACACCTCAATTGGCCGCCCCCGATGCATCTACCTTTTTCCCCATAAAAAACGCAAAGGCCTTTTATTGCAATGAAGTCCCTTTTCAAGAAGTAGGCGTGAAGGCACTGGACAACGACACATTAGAAATCGTATTGGAACAACCTATCCCTTTCTTTTTATCATTGCTTATGCAACCCTGCTGCTATCCAGTACACCAAAAAAGTCTGGAACAACACGCTTGCGCTTGGACACGTAATCCCAATGGATATCCTACGCATCATATGGTTTCAAATGGAGCTTTTAGACTTAAAAGATGGTCCATCGGTGAGAAAATAGAAATGGTAAAAAACACTTATTATTGGAATAACACAAACGTACGACTCAATGGCATCCATTTTTTTCCGATTGCAGACGTGGCTACCGAAGAACGTGCTTTTCGATGCGGTCAATTGCATATTACGGAAAATGTTCCCTACCAAAAACTAAACGCTTATCATACGCAAAAAAATTCTCCCCTACAAATTCATCCCTACCTGAACACATTTTACTACTTATTAAACATAAACATTTATCCCTTGAACGATGTACGCGTCAGAAAAGCGCTCTCTTTGGCGATAGATCGTAATCAACTCGCGGGCAGTGATCATCTTAAACTGAAACATCGATCTGCCTATCAATTAGTTCCCGAAGGTTGTGCCGGTTTTCCATCCACACATCCCGTTCAAGAAAATGCAGTAACGGCGCGCGAATTACTCAAAGAAGCCGGGTTTCCCAATGGACAAGGTTTCCCAAAATTAACCCTCTTGTTCAACGCGAATGAAGGCCAAATGTACATCGCATCCGCCGTTCAAGAAATGTGGAAAAAATATCTCAATATTACCATCGAACTCGTGAATCAAGAATGGAAAGTCTACTTACAGCGTCGCCGAGACGGTCAATTTGACATTGCACGTGGAGGATGGGTCGGTGATTACAACGATCCCACCACATTTTTAAACCTATGGGTAAGAGATGCAAATAATAACTTCGTGCGATGGCATAACGAGGGTTTTGACACCCTCCTTTTAAAAGCCAACGATCCGCGTTACCATACACACCGCCTACAATTATTGCAGGAAGCCGAAAAAATTCTTTTGGAAGACGTTCCCCTTATTCCCATTCACTCAAGCACCACCTCTCACCTTGTACATCCAACCGTACATAACTGGTTCGGGAACTTGCTGGATTGGCATCCCTACGATTGCATCTTTCTGCAATAATTCTACTTTTAACAAATAAATAGCTTGCAGTTCTGCGAAAGATTTCTATTTTTCAGTCTTAAGTTATGCAGCAAGCAACCATTGGAGAACGGTTACAACAGGCACGCCAGCGTTTAGGGTTATCCATCGAAGATATTGCGGAAAAATTAAACATTCGAAAAGACGTTTTATTAAAATTTGAATCCAATGAGTTTGATGTAAAATTACCTCCCGTATACCGAAAAGGCTTCTTCAAAGCGTACGTAAAACTTTTAAAACTCAACGTGCCAACTTTATTGGCCGATTACGAAGAAATTGCAGGCGAAATCCCTCATGGTTCGGGGTTTTCGTTAGGTCAATTAAAATTAGATGGTCCGAAGAACATCAGCAGTGACAATAAGCCAGAAATAACAGAATTAGAACCCGGAGAAAATGCAGCGAAGTATGTACGTCCAATCCTGCAATTTGTCCATTTTAGATTACTCATTATTGGCATTGTGATCGCCTTAATCGCATTAACGGGTAGCCTATACTTTCATTACACCAAAAAACATGCGACTACATCCGTTCATGCAACGGCCCAAGATACACTACCCATTCAAAACACCGTCGCTTCTGAAAGTACAGTTATTCTCACCGCGTTGGATACGGTGCAAGTATTTGTGCGTCAAGAGTCCGACAGACGACGACTTTTTGCCGGTACACTTAACAAAAACGAGCATCATACGCTGACTAAATTGGGACCTATCCAAATTTCATACTCGGAAGGTAAATTTTTACTCATTGAACAGACCAATGGATTACAAATTAAGCCGCAAAAAGAAGGTCGAGGTTGGATCAGGGTTCCATAATCTTTGACAAAAAACTATGAATAAGCGGTTAACTAAGGGTGTTGGTTGGTTTGTATTGAGTTTAATCGTTGGAGTCGGGTTGGATGCCATACAAAAGTATTTGGGTAATAATCTAAAAAGCTTCGAAATTACCTTTTACAGATTTTTTTTTGGCGCAGCTTCACTAACGCCATTTCTATGCATGCGATGGATTCATAGTGGTTTTTCCTTAACTCAATATTGGCATATTCACATATTCAGAGGATTCCTCTTGTTTTTTGGCATGGTGCTGTGGTGCTACGGTCTCACGCTGGTTCCCATGAGTACGGCGATTGCACTCAATTACTCCATTCCCCTTTTCACACTTATTCTTTCCATTCCTCTCCTAGGAGAAACGGTTAACAAAGATCGTTGGTTAACAACATTTGTTGGTTTTATGGGGATATGGATTATTCTCAATCCCACAGATATCAACTTTGATTCAAGAACCCTTTTGTTGATAATATCTTCGTTTCTATTCGCTCTGTTAGATGTGTTTAACAAAAAGTATGTTTGTAAAGAACCTCTCCTAAACATGTTATTTTATACAGCCTTTTTTACGTGTATCTTTAGTGCAATTCCAGCGTTTTCGGGCGAAATACACACGCCCTTCAACAATATAACCATTTTAATTATGCTTGGAATTGGAGCCAACATATTATTTTACTGCTTACTGAAGGCCTTCCAATGCATGGACGCTTCCGCCTTAGCCCCATTCCGTTATTGTGATTTTCTTGTATCCGCACTTTTTGGATTCTTATTTTTTTCCGAAAAACCTACTTTGTCCACATGCTTAGGATTTCTCATCATTATACCCTGTACATGCTATCTTGCCTACCAAGAAAATAAAAAAAATTAATCTTGTCTTTTCAATTGGGTTCCCATAAAAAACCTTGCGTGAGTATTGAACTTATTTCTTCCGAAGCAGTTGGAGAGGGACATCCCGATAAAGTGGCTGATTATATATCAGACAGCATTTTGGATGCCTGCTTGGAACAAGACAAAAATGCGCATGTTGCCTGCGAGACCTTAGTTAAATCGAATTGTGTCGTGCTTGCAGGGGAAATCACAACGCAAGCGCAGGTGGATTATGAACTTGTGGCACGCAACGCCATTCGAGATATCGGCTACACGGATCCTCATGACTTTTTCAATGCAAGCACCGTATTTATTCATAATTTATTAACGCCGCAATCGGGAGAAATTGCAGATGCGGTCGTTAAATCAGACCATGGTATAGGGGCCGGTGATCAAGGATTTTTCTTTGGTTACGCGTGCGATGAAACACCAGAATATCTACCCGCTTCCTACCTTTTGGCGCAAAAATTCTGCCAAATGCTGGCCACTTATAGAAAAACCAAGCGTGTATCTTGGATGAAACCCGATTGTAAAGCTCTTGTCACAATGCGTTATGAACATGGATCCCCTTTAGATGTTCAAAACGTTGTATTGGCAATTCAGCATACTACTTCCGTAAGTTTAAAGGAAATCTATGAATTTTGCAAAGAACAATTGATTCCAGAAGTTATTCCTGGACATTGGCTATCGGACAATACAATGTACTACATTAACACCAGTGGCAGTTTTATTCACGGAGGTCCTTCTGCCGACTCAGGCCTTACGGGCAGGAAAATTATAGCGGATACCTATGGTGGGTGGGCGCATCATGGAGGGGGTGCATTTTCCGGCAAAGATCCTTCCAAAGTAGATCGTTCCGGTGCTTACTTCTGTCGTTGGGTTGCAAAAAATATCGTTGCGGCTGAATTGGCAAAACGGGTGGAAGTTCGACTAGCGTACACCATCGGTGGAACTAAACCCATTCACTACGACTTAACAACTTACGAAACAGAAAATTGTGATTTACATCGTCTGCGCGAAGCGATTGCCAAAATATTTGACGCAAGGCCGCTTGCTATCTTGGAAACACTGAATCTTTGCAACCCAATTTACAAATCAACGACACAATTTGGACATTTTACGAAAACACATTTACCTTGGGAACAAACAAATCGCGTTCAAGAATTACTAAACCTCTGTACACGGTAGGAATACCAGCAATTTTGACTGCATTCAGTAAATCATTTCTCTCTTGTGGGACCTATAGGACATGGCAATTGGAAAAGGCCAAAAAGTAAAACAAGCAAGATTACGTCATCTTTGCAAAGCTACAAGGAAATATAAA
Source organism: Puniceicoccales bacterium (assembly GCA_031283895.1). Lineage (GTDB taxonomy): Bacteria > Verrucomicrobiota > Verrucomicrobiia > Opitutales > UBA9783 > CABUVL01. The sequence goes on from JAITAV010000023.1 coordinate 5,765, forward strand.
TGATCGTGCTGGAGATGTTTTGCTGAGGTACGACTGATTTGCATAGGGATTTTTTTGCAAGAGGGAATTGAGAGAAAAATGACAATGTAGGAGTTCACATAGTAGGTTAAAACATTTTGTGGGCAATGAAACACGATAGAATGGATGAAAGCTACTAAATAAGGTAATGCTCATCCTTTTTTACAAGTTTCCTTAAAGCAACCATGAGTATTTGGATATCAGAAGGATTAACACCACTAATGCGACTTGCTTGCCCCAAATTGTTTGGTTTTAGGTGCATCAGTTTTTGTAAACTCTCGTTTCGTAGACCGTATACCATTTTGTAATCAAAAGTTTTTGGAATTTGAATGTCTTCCAGCCAGTGAAACCTTGCTATTTGCTTTGATTCTCGCTCTAAATACCCTTTGTAGCAAACGCGATACAATACTTCTTCGCGAATAGAAGCAACTTGTTCTGAAAATGCACGCGGTAATTTAGGCAACTCGAAATTCTCCTCGCAATGATGACGCCTTATTTGATCCCCTATTTTTTGACCACCTTCGCAACATTCTTCTTCTAACTTTGTCACCCAATATGCTACGCGCGCACGTTTATCTTGAATAGCCTTTAAACGATCCTCACTTAAACAATGCCACCGCTTTGCTTTTTCATACAGGCGTAGTTCAGCGCTCGCATGGTTCAAAAGCAGACGATGTTCCGCCCGCCCGGTAAACATTCTGTAAGGCTCCTGCGTACCTTTAGTCACCAAATCATCCACCAAAACCCCAATGTAACTTTCATGCCGGGATAAAATGCAGGCAGGTTCTTTCAAAACTTTTGCAGCCGCGTTAATTCCAGCCAACAAGCCTTGTCCAGCCGCTTCTTCATAACCCGAAGTTCCATTAATTTGCCCTGCCAAAAATAATCCTTCCCATTGCTTACTTTCTAAAGTTGCGTACAAATTTGTGGGATCCGAAAAAACGTATTCAACCGCATACGCCGGACGCATTAAAATGGCATTTTCAAGACCCGGAATCGTTTGCAGCATTGCCCGCTGCACGTCTACGGGCAAACTGGTAGATAGCCCATTGATGTACCATTCATCCGTACTTATACCTTCTGGCTCCAGAAATAATCGATGACGCTCTCTATCGTTAAAGCGCACACATTTATCTTCAACGCTCGGGCAATATCGAGGACCTTGACCCTGAATATTACCGGAAAACAAAGCGGAACGTTCCAAATTATCTAAAATAATTTTGTGCGTATGTCGATTTGTATACGTCATCCAACAAGATACGATACGCGTTCCAGGCTTCCAAGACGTCGGTCCATCAATTTTAGTAGCATTGCACACTTCTCGACGCGTGTCGTAAAAAGCAAAAAAACAAGGCTCCGCATCACTGGGTTGTTCTTCGCAAGCAGAAAAATCAATACTACGACCCAAAATACGCGCCGGCGTCCCCGTTTTCAATAACCCTAAAGAAAATCCCAAAGATTTGAGAGAATCTAGGAGAGCGTAACTCCCAAAATCTCCCCAGCGACCTCCCGGGATTTGCCAATGTCCAATATGCAATGTACCGCCCAAAAACGTACCCGTTGCCAATATTACCGTCACCGCAACAAATTTAATACCCAATTGGGTACATACACCGCAGATGCGATTCGTGCACGTTAATAAACTTACCACTTCATCTTGGAACAAAACAATATTGGGATGCTTCTCCAAACGGTATTTCATACTCCATTGATAACATTTTTTATCGCATTGAGCACGCGGGGCTTGCACCGCCATACCTTTGGAGCGGTTTAATATACGAAAATGAATGGCCGTTTCGTCGGCATTTATCCCCATAATGCCACCCAACGCGTCAATTTCTCTAACAATGTGCCCCTTGGCTAAACCTCCAATTGCTGGATTACAACTCATTTGAGCAATCGTATCCAAATTATTCGAGATGAGTAACACGGATACTCCCTTTTGCGCTGCAATCCATGCCGCCTCGCAGCCAGCATGCCCACCACCACACACAATAACATCAAAATCCGTTTTCATTTCCCAATGCAAAAGCGAGAAAAAATCTGATCCAGTATTTGCTCATAATCTACTCTCCCTACAATTTGTTCCATGGCACGTAAGGCAGTTTTTAATTCTGCAGCTAAACAATCTTCGAACCCTTGCGTCTGAAATAAGTGGATTGCTTTCTTTATCGCAATTTGTGCTTCCATTAGACTTGCGGCGTGACGCTCGTTGACCATAAATGCAGCCTGAGAAAAATCTCTATAACGCTGGGCCAAAAAATCTTTTATGAGGGTTTGAATTTTACTGAACGCTCCAACATCTTTTTTAAGACTTATAGGGCAATGCGAATACTGCTTTAAGGAAGAGGAAAAATCAACATCCGTGCACGGCAAATCAGCTTTATTGAGCAATGCTAAAGTTTTTGACGGATCCAATAATTGGATAAAATTCTGTTCAAAATGCGGCATCGGTTGAGATTGATCCAATACCCACAAGATAAGATCTGCTTTTTCCAATTGCTCCAAGCTTCTTTGAATCCCTTCGTGTTCCAACGAATTGCAAGAAGTATGAATGCCGGCCGTATCCACAAGGCGTAATCCATAAGACTCCAGCTGAACATACTCCGTAATGAAGTCCCTTGTCGTTCCCGGCATGGGACTGACAATGGCCCTATCATGACCCAACAAAGTATTTAATAAAGTACTTTTACCCACATTGGGAGCTCCCACGATAACGGTTGTAATGCCATTTTGTAAGCTTTGATAATGCGCATGGGCATGCACCATCTTATCGATTTCTTCCGATAAGACATGCAATGTATCGCAATATGCCCATCGATTCGCTTCCGGCAAATCTTCTTCCGGAAAATCTAAATAAGCTTCGATCCAGGCAATTTGTTCCATTAAAATTGCAACCCATCGACCTATTTGTTTGCTCAAAGACCCCAATAATTGGTTCCGAGCCATTATAAGCGCTTGTTGCGACTTGGCGTGTATTAGGTCGGCAACGGCTTCCGCTTGGGAGAGATCTAAAACCCCGTTCGTAAAAGCTCTGCGCGTAAATTCTCCGGGATTTGCCTGACGACATCCGCGCTGGATGCAATCTCTAATCACCTGCTTCAGGATAAGCGGATTCCCGTGACAAGAAATTTCTAAAGTCGCCTCACCCGTAAAGGACGCATGAGGTGCAAAATAGACAAACGTTACATCATCCAACAATAAACCTTCTAACGTTTGATAAGATCCCACATAATTGTGCCTTGGAATGATGACGGATCGCCTAAAGATGGATTTTGTTAAATCGAGGCAATCGGGTCCACTCAAACGTACAACCCCTATGCCCGATTCGCCCCAAGGAGTAGATAAGGCCACGATAGTATCTTCCTGCACACCCATTATCAATAAAAATAATCATCCAAGGATAAAATGTGGTAAACTTCAAGTACAATTGCGCTAGATAAGTCCCCGCGTCGATGGCGTATGTACGAAATGAAAGATCAACTTTGCAATGACTTGAAATTGAGCTATCGCCGAGTCATTGGCAATAGCCTCCATCGCTTGAGAACGATTTAAATTCGATCCGTACATATATTTAAAAATCCTTTTTACGATGGCACACTCTTGTTCCGAAAAACCGTTACGTAACATACCTACCCTATTAAATGTTTTTGTGATGGCTGGAACCCCACAGGCCAACATAAAAGGTGGAATATCCTTTTTTAAAAAAGAATGTCCTCCAAGCATGGCGTAATCTCCAACCCTACAAAATTGATGAATGGATGCATTCCCACCTATGTTGGTATAATTACCGATACTGACATGTCCACCCATCGCAACCTGAGCACTGATGATGACATGATCCTTTACCATACAATCGTGACCAATGTGGGCAAACGCCAAAATATAGTTATGACTACCAAGGGTGGTTGCTTGCCCATCTTGCGTGGACGTATGAATGGACACATACTCTCTAAAAACATTGTTATCACCAATTTTTAAATGACAAATTCCACCTTTATGCTTTAAATCGTGGGTTTTAGCACCCAAATAACAGTAGGGATACACGTAATTATTTTGACCCATTTCGGTATATCCATCGATGGTTGCATGATGTTCAACAATACAATGCTTGCCCAAAATAACGTGCGGACCTATAAAGGCGTAGGGGCCCACCACCACATCATCTTGTAATTGAGCTTTGGGATGAACAATGGCTGTTGGATGGATTTGCATCGTTATCCACGTTACGGCTGATTTTGGGAAATCATAAACATTAATTCCGCCGAAGATACCATTTTATCATTTACAAAACATTGGCCTTCGGCAATTCCAATTCGATTGTTCTTGATTTTCAACAATCGTACCTCGATCAACATTTGATCCCCCGGCTGAACAACGTTACGAAACTTCACTTTGTCGGCACTCATAAGAAATGCCTTTGCATTTTTATTTTCTTGTCCCAACTGATATCCCATCAAAATACCTGCCGCCTGCGCCATCGCTTCCAGCTGAAGTACTCCGGGCATGATGGGATTTCCGGGAAAATGTCCCACGAAATAAGGTTCATTAGCGGTTACATTTTTAATGGCACGCAGAACGTCTTCTTCAATGCTAATAACACGATCCACCAGAATAAAAGGATAACGGTGCGGCAAATGCTTTAAAATACCTTGAATATCCAAAACTGCATCCGCATAAACGGGAAATTCACTTAAATTTTCTTGATAAAATTGTTCTAGGATAGCCTTACACAGCTTTATATTTAAAGCGTGCCCCGTTTTAATGGCAATGATGTGCCCTTTTATGGGGTGCCCTAGGAGTGCCAAATCACCCACAATATCTAGGATTTTGTGCCTCACGAATTCATCCGTAAAACGTAATGGTCCATTCGAAAGAATTTTATCTCCCTTGATAACAATGGCACAATCGAGACTTCCGCCTTTTATTTTGCCAAGTTTTAATAAGGGTTCTACATCCTCGTATAAGGTAAATGTACGCGCATCCGCAATTTCGTGCACGTAGGTCTCGTGATCAATCGTTAAAGTCAAATGCTGTACGTGTACACCTCTGTTGTCCGCAGATGTGCACGTTATTTGAAACGTTTCATTGGGTAAAATCAAAATGGAACGGTCCTCTTGAACGAGAGAGATAGGTTCCATAATTTCCACAAACGTTTTTTCGGACAATTGCAATTCAAACCCTACCTCCTGCAACTTTTCAACCCAAAATTTTGCAGAACCATCCAAGATGGGTACCTCGCTTCCATCAATTTCAATGCGTGCATTATCTATCTCTGATCCGTATAACGCACTCATCAAATGCTCTACGGTATGTATTTTGACACCATCTTTGGATAGTGTCGTTCCGCGGACCACATCATCGACGTACTGCACAAGCGCTGGAATTTCGCACGGGTGTCCACGCACGTCTGTTCTTTGAAAAACAATACCTGTATTTTCTGACGCTGGTTTCACGATAACACGCACCGACTGTCCCGTGTGTAATCCCTGCCCGGAAACTTCAAATTGCCTTTTCAGCGTCTTCTGCTGCATGGCAGTATTTAGTACACACTCGCCTGTATTTGTCAAACGATCTGTCAACGGAAATTCACGGCTACGCCTTGAAATCTAGGATTCACCATGCTTGACCTAATTAACCATTAAACATGCGCACACGTACGGTTTTTATGTTCCATCATTTCTTCATAGATAAATGGATAATCCTCCATCCGTTGGACGAGCAAAAAGCACAACACTTTTAATTAGTACGCCCTAGCACCCTACAAGGTAAGAACAGTATTTTAAACACCATACCACCCAGCTATATTTTCTCAGAAACAACCCCTTTTACTTGGTAGACGGTGCAGGACTCGAACCTGCGACCCACTGGGTGTAAACCAGTAGCTCTAACCAACTGAGCTAACCGTCCAAAATAAGCCTTTAACAAGGAATCGCATTTTTCTCATGTGTGCAAGATTTTTCCATGCAAAAATAAATCTTCACCGACGATTTTGTTGCAACAACACGGCATCACGATCCGTACCATTTAAATGATAATCCAGTGTAATACGAATGGCATCTTTTAAATTTACTTTAGGTTGCCAGCGAAGCTTTTCCTGAGCTTCTCTGATTATGGGAACTCGCCTTTCCACGTCTTGATACGCAATACCGTAATGCTCATCCGATGTTACGGATTTAATTTGGATATTGGCCGCCCACTTGGGATCAAATTCACCTACGACGTCCACAATGATATGTGCGAGTTGGGCAACGGAATAGTTCTCATTCGGATTGCCAATATTAAAAATGCCTCGACTGGCGCAATGCTCCTTATTTTCAATGATTTTTAGCAGGCAATCGACCCCATCTTCAATAAATGTAAAACATCGCGTTTGCTGACCTCCATTTACAAGTTCAATCGGTTTGCCCTGCAAAATGTTGTGCAAAAATTGTGTAACCACACGTGATCCCGCCTCGTTTCGAATATCATCCAATTTAGGTCCTATGAAGTTGAAAGGTCGAAATAAAGTGTAATCTAGATCTTTTTGAAACCCGTAAGCGTAGATGGTACGGTCCATGAGTTGCTTACTGCAAGCGTATATCCATCGTTGTTTATCTACAGGTCCCAATACACACGAGGTATTGTACTCATCAAATGCTGCATCCGAGGCCATCCCGTAAACTTCCGAAGTGGATGGGAAAATCACACGTTTGCTGTGTTTAACGCACCAACGCACCACCTTCAAGTTAGCTTCAAAATCAAGTTCAAAGACACCCAACGGATTTGTAACGTAAATACCTGGCGTCGCAATGGCTACCAATGGAAGTACAATGTCGCACTTCTTAACCAAATATTCAATCGCTTCATCGTGAATGGTTAAATCCAACTCTTGAAAATGAAAGCGGTCATGATTTAAACAAGGTATTAATTTGTGCGTTGCTAAATCAACGCCGTATACCTCAAAATCTGTTTTGGCCAACAGGTGTGCACACAAAGAACTGCCAATAAAACCATTTGCCCCTAAAACTAAAATTTTCTTCGATTTCACTTGTTTAATGTAGTAAAGATATCTTATGGCGGAAGGAGGGGGATTCGAACCCTCGAAACCTTACGGTTTAACGGTTTTCAAGACCGTCGCAATCGCCCACTCTGCCATCCTTCCGTAACCCGCCTAATTATCAAAGCTCGGATTCGCGTACTGAGTCAATGGTAAAATGGACTCAAATCGCTGCTATCCGCCACACAATTTAAACGGACGAAAATAATCTAAAAATATTGCAATAGTTTTCGTAGAGAACTGGTTTTCTTACGATATTTTTGACATGCGGTAAATCTCCATAAAATGAGTTATTTTCCGCTACATCGAATGCCACAGATGGAAGCACCATACCGGCCAAATTAATACTCATCACTCCCTACCTCAAGTCATAGGCATGCTTTTAAGCTTTTTTTGAATTCAACATTTCATCCATTTAAAAAGCCTCTTGAGGTGCTGCTATTTCACGCATACCGCTTTTCAATCTCGGCTCCAAAACTTTCCATAATTGTGCAAACGTGTGGCATAAAATCTTTCATACCATATCTGCCTATTTACATCCACATTTGACATTGAAAAATCACTGTTTTTTCTCCAAAAAATGCAGCAAAATGTTTTCCAATTTTTGGGTATCATTGGCAAACAAACGGATGCCTTCTGCCAATTTTTCTGTTGCCATAGGATCCTCGTTCAGCTGCCAGCGGAAAGATTTTTCGGTTACCGGAGATTCTGGCATCGTTGATTTTTCGACCTTGGGCACTTGCAATTGAGGCACCACCGGTCCTGGATTCACCTCCAATTGTGCCAGTAATTTTGGAGCAATGGTTAAACGGTCGCAACCCGCCAATGCAATGATCTGTTCCACAGTACGAAAACTGGCTCCCATGATTTCAGTTTTGTAGCGGTATTGTTTTAGATAATTGTAAATGGATTTTACCGAACGAATGCCCGGATCTTCTTCTCCAGCAACCAATAAATTGTGGGTACTATACCAATCAAAAATTCTGCCCACAAAAGGCGATATGAGCGTTACTCCAGCTTCTGCACAAGCAATCGCCTGCACACGACTAAAGATTAAGGTAAGATTGCAAGCAATACCTTCCCTTTCGAGTACTTCAGCCGCTTTAATTCCTTCCCAGGTAGCTGCGATTTTCATCAATACCCTATTGCTTGTAATTTCGTACGCCTTGTACAAATCGCGCAAACGGTACGCCTGCGCTAGAGTGGATTCTACGTCGAATGAATATCGAACATCTATTTCTGTGGAAATACGTCCGGGTATAATGTCCAAAATCTTTTTTCCAACGGTCACCAAAATGCATTCTAAAAATTCTTGCAATGATGGATTGCGAGGGTGATTACTTTTGAAAAAACCATAAGCTTCTTGTAAATAATGACTGCAATCCGGTTTTTGAAAAAGTTTCCAAATAAGGCTTGGGTTTGTTGTAGCCTCATCCGGCTGAAAGCGTTGCATTTCCATCCAATCACCCGTATCGGCAACTACCTTTGTCCACTGTTTTAAGCTTTCCAATTGGTTCAGAAAAATGCGGGTTCATACCTACACATATCTCTCTGAGGTGTACCTACAATGATCGTTTCTA
>JAITAV010000027.1 GCA_031283895.1 Puniceicoccales bacterium
ACTTTTTATTATATGCTTTTTTTCTAAAAACTTCTTACCCATGGCTTTATCACTACGAAACTACCTCGGAATCCTCTTGCACCCTCCATCGCCTTCCTTTGTCTCAAATTGTTTATAGAGTAACCTACACTTGCCCGTATCTTAAAACTATGCAAACACGTTTCTCATTTTTATCTAATAAGGTAAGCGTACGTTTTATTGCAAAGTACGCAACTTAAGAGCTTGACTTTAATGTTACCCAGCCATTGATTAAAAGTCATCGTTTTTTAAGTTGCCTGGTGGTGTAATGGTAGCACAAATGGTTTTGGTCCATTTTGTCGAGGTTCGAATCCTTGCCGGGCAGCCATTTAAAAAGTTTTTTCGTTGTTTAGAAAGTGACTACAAGTTAAGATGCAAGTATTTGATGTTCAACGCATCGGAGAAGATTTTCCCGCACTTTCTTTTTGTAATGAAAAAGGGCAAAAGATCGTTTACCTGGATAATTCTGCCACTACGCAGAAACCACGCTGCGTAATAGATGCGCTCGTTGATTTCTATCAGCGCATGAATGCCAACGTGCATCGTAGTTTTTACGCATGGGGCACTCGCGCAACGGAAGCTTACGAACGTACACGTGTGTCTTTATCAAAATTTATCGAAGCCCAATATCCTGAAGAAATAGTATTCACACGTGGTGCCACCGAGTCGATTAACTGTTTAGCAGACATTATCGGTCAACGTTACCTCCAACAAGGTGACGAAGTTTTAGTTTCAGAATTGGAACATCACTCAAATTTGATTCCATGGCAAATGCAGCAGAAAAAACGAGGGATTCAAGTCAAAGCTTGGCCCGTTGATGCAGACGGCAATCTAGAGGTAAATGCATTACAAACCTTGTTGACACCTCGCACTAAGTTATTGGCTCTTACACAGGTATCCAATGTCCTTGGAACAACACCCAATCTGAAAAAAATTATTGCCTATGCTCATGCAAATGGAACTTTCGTTTTAGTCGACGGAGCGCAAGCATTGGCTCATTTAAAAATAAACGTTCAAGACCTCAACTGCGATTTTTTAGTAGGGTCAAGTCACAAGATGTATGGCCCCATGGGAGTTGGATTTTTTTACGGAAAAAGAAAATGGTTAGAAGAATTACCTCCCTATCAGGGCGGAGGAACAATGATGGAATCTGTATTTATGGATTCTTTCACCGAAGCAGATATTCCCAAACGTTTTGAAGCTGGAACGCCTCCCGTAGCCGACGTCATTGGATTTGGAAAAGCCATAGAATATTTGCAACAATTCGACTGGCAAAGTTTAACGAAATACGAAGAAAAAGTGGTCGCCTACGCAGAACGTACGTTACGTACAATTCCGCGGGTTAGATTAATCGGACGTCCAGAGAAAAGAACGGCTGTTATTTCATTTTTGGTGGATAAAATTCATCCTCACGACGTGGCAACCATTGTTAGCGATCAAAACGTTGCTTTAAGAGCCGGATACCACTGTTGCCAACCTTTAATGCACCGACTGGGATGCAAAGGAGGTGTGGTAAGAGCTTCTTTTGGTATCTACAATACCTTTGAAGATATAGATCGACTCGCCGAGGCAACCCATTCGGCTTTAACCGTATTCAAATCATGAATTTACAAGATATTTACCAAGAAATTTTATTGGCGCACAACGAAAATCCAAACCATTTTGAATTCATGTCGGACGCCACACATCAATCTTGCGGTAGTAATCCTTTGTGCGGCGATGAGGTCACCATTTTTGTAAAAATAGAAAATGATATCATCCAAGCGGTAAGTTTTACGGGTGAAGGATGCGCCATTTGCAAGGCTTCAAGCTCGCTTATGACAAGTACACTTTGCGGATTAAACTTACCCGATGCTGTGGATAAAACTCAAAAATTTATTCAATTACTCGGTGATGAGTCTATCCAAGTTCCCAATGATCTTGGAGAATTGGAAGCTTTACTGGGGATCCGCAAATTTCCCGCTCGTTTAAAATGTGCAACACTTGCTTGGCATACCTTTTTAAAAGCTACTGCCGATGAACATAGATAGTTTTTACTTCTTGGTAATTAAAAGGTAAAAATTGGAGTAAAAAACAAAATTTCAGGCAATATCTATATGCGGGCAAAGTCTCCATTATGGAATTTCTTTCTCAATGCTGACGGATGATATCTTGTTAACAACTTAGCTATCAATTGCCAAATCGTTGCCAAAGAGCATTGCCAGCATCATGTGCAGCGTCTGCCGCCACGTGTCCAAGTCCTCGAAACATATTTCCTAAAGCATTTCCAATATCACCTAGAGTTTCAGCACGGTCCAACGCTTCACCAGCTTGATGCAGTATATTACCAGCATTTTCCACAACATTTTGCGGTGTTGTTTTTTGCTTAAAAAGTGCTTTAATTTCCTGTCCTAGGCTTTTAGCTGCAGATTTTACTTCATCAAAAGTACCATTCGCTATTTTGCTGCAAAGTTGCTTAAAACTCCTACCGACTGCACTCCATTGGGCACCATTAAAAAGATTAAGATTTTTGACTTTTTCCGCAAATTCAGCAAAACCGCGCTTGAGCGTTTGGCATATTTGGTTTACCTCCGAAGATGACATTGCTGCCGTCCTTCGAATGGAATTGGGGGTAGTTATGCTAGGTCCAGAGGGATTTGATTGAGCATTCGTCGTAGGATGTTCGTTTTGTCCCGTACGACCATCACTACTAGGGGGAGGAGGAGTTAGGGGTGCCCCAAAGTCGGGGGGTCAAATGGGTTATAATTAGCGTCACAATGAGAAAACATACCACACCGTAACGCAGCATATTATATGCCAATGATTTTTAGGATATCTTAAAAATAAAATTCGGGTTACAATTACTTTTTGCCCAAAAGCTTTATAAATGTCGCAAAAATATCAAGAAATTGAATGCAAAGGTCCATCTTTGGCTTTTACGTGCATGCAATATTTTCCCGACTTATGCATTAGGGTTAAGGTCATATCCGGTTTAAAACTTGCGTAGGCTTTAGGATTTCCTTTAGAACTCAGTGGGATCAAAAATCCTTTCTGCAAGTGTGATTCCAAACTTACGTTTTCGAGTCGTGTCTTCCACAAATCCACTTTTTGAAACAAGGTGCGTAAATGATGCTGTAAAGAAAGGTTGAAGCGCTGTTTCTGTTGCCGCAGATGTTGAATGGACTGCGCAATTCGTCGCTGAAAGAGGAAACCCTTAAATCGTGTGGCACAGAGAGTAAATCGACAATTGTTTCCGTTCAAGTGTTGATGAAAGCTCCGACACAACCGTCTTTGTGAGTTTTCAATAAGGGTACGTATCCATTGCATCTTATCGTAAGGCGAGATTCTCAATAAATGTTGCGTCGTAAGAAGAAAGTTTTGCTTGAATGTACGGAACTGGATACAAGCATACGATTTGAAACGCTGCGCAAGTGCATCCGTTTTTTGGATGCAATGCACATACTCGTTCGCGATTTTTTCAGCCGCCGCCGTAGGCGTTTCAACACGAAGGTCCGCAACAAAATCGCACAACGTGTGGTCAATTTCGTGCCCTATGCCCGACATGATTGGCTTTTTGCTGTTGGCTATGGTTCTCACAAAAGTTTCGTCATTAAAACACCATAAATCTTCGAGACTTCCACCTCCACGTACAATTGCAATAAGATCAATAGACCGTATTTTTTCTGCCGCACGCAGAGCTTGAATAAGTGTACACGCCGCACGGTCTCCTTGCACAAGTGACGGGAAAAGTGTTACGTGCCCTTTCCACTGTTTGCGCCGAAGGACACCTATAAAATCCTTGAATGCAGCACTTTCTTTCGACGTGATAACACCGATATGTTGAGGTAAAACGGGTAAAGCCTTTTTTCTGCTTTTGTCAAAAAGCCCTTCGGAAGCCAACATCTGCTTAAGTGCTTCCAAACGTTGTTGCCAGTAACCACTACCCACTGCACGTACTTTGTAGCCTATAATTTGATAACGTCCCGTCTTTACATAGACGTCAATACGTCCATCGACGACGAGTGTTTCCCCTTCTTTAATTTGTGCTTTCAAGGCAACTGTTTTAAAGAATACAACCGCAACTTGACTCCACTTATCCTTAAGGGTAAAATAAGTAATGCCATTGGATTGTCTTAAGTTCGAAACTTCGCCGCATACCGCAACATAAGGGAAAGCATCCGTAAGAAGTTGTTGAATGCACAGTGAAAGCTCTTGAACGGATAAAATGTCTTTAATGAGGGGTTTCAACATGAGACCGCTTTTGCCGTTGAAGATATTTATGAAGGCGATGGGTTCCCCAAGATACAAAACAGAGCAACAGGATGGCTTTTATACCCAAGTTTCCGCGAATCCAATCGTTTCCTCCACATACGAACCCGTAAGCCCATAAAAACTGGACTATCCATGAGATACTTAAATAGTGCCAAAAATTAATGCCATTGACGGTAGATAAAATGTAATTCTGCACCATATAAGGCAATCCCGGTATCAATTGAACAATAAGGACCCATCGGATACTACCCAAAGAACTATAGGTGTGCACTTCCGACGTGCTAAAACGTTTAAATAGGATGCGAAAGAGCATCCTATTTAAACAGCACCTGTAAAAAAAGTAGGAAAACGTAAGCCCCATACCGATGCCCAATAGACTAAATGTGAGTCCCCAACGGATTCCCCAGGCACTACCTGCCATAATAAAAAAAGGCGTTATTGGAAAGCCAAATACAGGCAGGATAATCATTGCCCAAAAGACATAAAACGCGTGCGAGGCGAAATGTGCATGACAGAATTTAAAAAAATAAATGAGGCGTTCTTGAACAGGATAATGTGTCCACAAATATACCACTGTGATCGTCTGCAGGGTAAACATGCATAAAAAAAAGCTTACAAATCCAATGGTCTTCCACGAAAAAAGAGAAGTGTTTTCGCTGTAAGCTTTCGTTTTCACCGATGATAAATTTTACAAAGACCATGTACGTTTCCGATGTCTTGTGGACTTGGAACGCTTCCGACGCTTATGTTTATTCATTTTTAGAATACGTTTTTTCTTTAAGTTTCCCATAATAAAAGCTTTTTTAGAAGACCGTTTTTGATTGAAAAAGTAAAGTTTATTGTGCCAAAAGTTTTTAAAACACTTTTTATATTAAGACTTAATTTTTTGGTTATTTGAGGGTTGTTCTTTTAATTTTTGTTGTAATTGTTCCATCGTTCCAAAATGTACCACGTAAGTTTGGCTGAACCAATCATGCAAACCGCGTCGGAGTGAATTAAGGCACATAAAACAAAGATTTAAGCACATGAGAAAAGGCCAAGCGGCAAAAAGAAAAAAAGTTTGAATCCCTGATCTTAAAACAAAATCCCATTTACTTGGAATTTTTAATGAAGATAGCTTCAAAACACGCAAATTGAACATTTGCTTCCCAAGGCTACCTCCTTGAAAATACAATGCGTTGATTACGTAATAAAGCCACGTCACTAAAAATAGAATGCGGTCAACATTGACAAGTGTGTCGACAAGTACTGTATCGCGACTGATCTGCTGTACAAACTCAGAAAAATTGCCTGCTTGGATTTGGCTTAAGTAAGTTTCAATGAGAAAACGTAGCTGCATAAGTGCATCCGGATGATAAATGGGTAACCATAGTTTACCAATGATGAACACATTTAGAAAAAATATAAGCGTTAAGTCGCATAGTGTTGCTAAGATTCTAAACCCAATTTTTGCCGGAGGCAACAAAACGGACAACAACATGTTCATGTTGCAAAATTATTTTGAAGTTTAAATGCTTGCAGCGTGTTACGCATCAATAAAGCAACGGTTAATGGGCCTACGCCACCTGGAACGGGAGTGATTGCTTGAACGATCGGTGAAACGGCCTCAAAATTGGCATCTCCTTGAAGCGAGTAGCCTCGAGGGGAGTTGTCGGAGATACGTGTAATCCCGACATCGATGAGAATGGTTGCAGGCTTAACGAAATGGGCATCAAAGTAACCAGGTTTTCCGCAAGCCAGTACCAAAATATCGGCCTGTCGCGTAAGTTGAGGTAAGTTTTGGGAATGGGAATGACAGAGTGTCACCGTTGCATTACCCCATATGGAATGTTTTGTGAGTAAGGCTGCCAACGGTTTCCCGACGATGAGACTTCGATTGACAATGACCACATGCTTGCCCGCAGGAGAAATGTTATAGAATTTAAGCAATTCTACAATACCTGCTGGCGTACATGGGGTAAATCCATTTTTTTCTTGCAGGAGTCGACCTAAATTTTCTGCCCCGAATCCGTCTACATCTTTGTTGGGATGTATGGCATTGCAAACGTTTACAAAATCTATAGCCTTAGGTAAAGGAGATTGCACCAAGATCCCATCAACCGAAGTGTCGAGATTAAGACTTTTAATTTCCCCTATAAGTTGGCCTTCAGTGATTTGGGCCGGGTCAAAAACTTTTAAAATACTTTTAATGCCGATAGTATGGGCCACTTTTTCTTTCTGAGCCACGTAAGACACGGAAGCTCCATCGTTGCCAACGCGTAAAAAAGCAACGCAAGGTGGACGTTGCAAATGCATGCGTTGCAACTCATCTTCTGTTTCATTCAAGATAACATCGGCAACGACACGGCCTTGAAGTAATTTACAAGCATGAGGTATCATGTTTTTAGTCGTTTTCACACATGTCATCAACAATAATAAGCAAGTAAGGATCTTTGTTAATGTATTTGGGAATTCCTCGAATAAGGACATTTTTCTGCAGGAACAGGTTGGCAATCTTGGGGGCTCGTATGTTTTCTTTAAATTCTAGAAAAGCGATGCGTTTATCTTTTTCGTAGAGCGCATAATTCCATTTTGAAAAAATGGCAAGAAAAGCATTCGCTTTTTCCAATCTTCCTTCAAAAACGCGACTTATTCGCTGTTTTGGTGCTGGATTGGGCGTTTTAAGCGAAGGATTCAAGGCTGCCGTTGAAAAAGTACTTTGAACGAGTAGCAGAAACAGTAAATAAACATTTTTTAACCGCATGCTGTATATCATCGTTATTTTGTTCCAAAAATCAAATTAATTTCGCGAGAAGATAGACGTCTACTTTGTCCAGGGGTCAGTTGTTTATCCAAAATTAGGTGTCCAACCTTCCACCTTTTTAACTTTAAAATATCGTAATTGAATGCTGCCAACAAACGGCGGATCTCCCTTTTTTTCCCCTGCGAGAGCGTTACATCCATTTTCCTTGAATTGATCACTTTGACCTCTTTAAAAAACAAATATTCTCCCTGACATTGCAAGCCTTGTTTTAAACTTGGAATCAAAGACATGTCGAAAGGTAAATCGACGTGTACTCGGTAAGTTTTTTCAATACCTGAAGAAGGATGCACCACTTTATTTGCAAAAGTTCCATCGTTGGTTAAAAGCAATAATCCTTCACTTTCCTTGTCAAGACGACCCACGAACATCCATTTACGTTTTAGAGACTTTGGAATAAAATCGTTCAAAGTGCGTAGTGTAAACGGATCGGCGTGCGTGCATGCAATACCTCTGGGTTTGTAAAACATCCACACTTCGGGAATGCGTTGTGCACTTAAAATTTTTGGGCTTAGCTTTTTACTGCCTACGGTAACCACATCGCGTTCACCATCTATCTTGCATCCGATTTGAGCCATCACTCCATTAACCAATACCTCGCCTTGCATGATCCATTCTTCCGCACATCGACGAGAAATTCCATAAATGCGTGCAAGTACTTTTTGCAGGCGTTCTTCCATATTGTTTTCCCAATGCACCCTATTTTAGCCCCTCTTGCAACCTTATTGTGCGCTAAAAGACTAAACTAAGCCACTTGAAACTGACATCAGACGTAACACAGCGTAGGCAAATGGACAGGTGAACGGAAGAAAAACCTATTACATAACCGTTTGACGTGGTAAGATCGCTATAATGCCGTGTCGATTCAAGTGGAAAGAAGCGATTGGAAGACGGAAGCATTATTTAAAGGCTTATTCGATAAAGTCAAAATGTGAATAATATTTTCCAGCGCAGAACGTTTTATTTTAG
>JAITAV010000028.1 GCA_031283895.1 Puniceicoccales bacterium
ACTTTTTATTATATGCTTTTTTTCTAAAAACTTCTTACCCATGGCTTTATCACTACGAAACTACCTCGGAATCCTCTTGCACCCTCCATCGCCTTCCTTTGTCTCAAATTGTTTATAGAACTGTATTTTTAATCTGTTTATACCCTTTTTAAAAATTCTGTTTTTATCTTACAATATATCTAATCTTTAATATCAATAGTTGGATACGTAGGAATTGCCCAAGGCATCTTCGAAATATAATTTTTTTTCCACGGGATCTATATCACTCCAAACAACATTTAAGTGTGCATTGACAACATCACCTATATGAAAAACTTTTGAATTAATGATCAAACAACTGTCAAACCCTTTATAGGCAATCCCTTGAATGTGTTGTTGGTAGAGCCAATCACGTATGGAAACGTTATTACCCATACGAACATGGAGAGTTTCTTTTTCTTGATTTTTAAATAAAGCGTCCATACGCTTCGAGAATTCTTGTCCCGTTTGCAATTCTACAAAGTTCTCTTCCTGCGTATCAAAGCCGTCTCGCAACCATTCTTCATTTAAATGAGCAAACAGATTATTTGAATCCAGAGGAAGATTATTGAGGTTGAGTTTTGGGTCCTGAGATTGTTTTTCGGATGAATCCGTAGGCAGTGCATGTTTGTTACCTTCGTTCACTGCGATCGTTTTTTCAACGGGTGGATTAAGTATTTCTTCAGGCATATTTTGTACACTGGCGGATTCGGCTGCCACGTAAGCACCGACTTCACGATCTTCAAATATGGTTTCTAGGATTTCATTGGATGCAGGATCCGATAGGAATACTTGATGATCGGAAGCATTTGCAGCATATGTGTCGTTAAAGGTACTTGGAGTACGTTTTTTATGGAGGTAGAAAAAGGTCAAGCCAAGACAAGTTATTGAAAGCATGCTTAAAAACAGCCATGAAACATTTTTTCGATTTAGCATACTGCGTTCCACAAAAGACGTTGCATTGGAATTATGGAGATCATCCATCGATTCCAATTGCGGTAAAACTTCTGGGCTAACAGAAACTTTAGAGGCTTTTTTAGGCACTTTAGTTGTTTGAGATTTTTTTACGGAATTCTTGATTGTATTCATCGCAGAAGATAAGTTCGTTTTGTTGTATACCTATAAATTTTAGCTTGGGTGATTGTGAGACAAGGGCGTGAGGATAATATACGTGTCCATTGAGATTAACTTTGGATGCATCTCCATCGATGCGTACGCTATAAATTTTAATTTGATGCAATAACGCGAAAATGGAATCCAGATGATCTTTGCTACCCATTTTCCCATTGGTATCTGAATTTACCTTTATGAAAGATGCGGTAGCGGTGGTACCTGGAGCAATGCCAATATTGGATTGGACCCCTTGGGCTGGGCTTAAATGTGTATTGAGATATCTATTCAGGATCTGTTGTTGGGCTAATGCGATAACTTTTGATGTCCCTTCAAATATAGATGCTGTATAATTCAAAAAGCTATGCCACATAAATGTTAACGTTTCCAGTGGGTGTGCATGCAATGAAACCCAAGAGCCTTGGCGGTAAAACTTTTCTAGCGCATTTCGGTAGGCCACGTACTGTGTGAAAGTTTTTAATGCATGCAATGAAGTTAATAACCTTTGAGTCACAAAGGGTTGTACAGATTGACAATAGGTAAAAAACTGCGAAAGTCTTGTTTGAATCTGTTCTATTTTATACAAATTCCATGGCGATGGGTTTTTAAGAATTTCTATTGGTTGAGGCGATGTTTCTACAGGTTTGGCGAGTGGAGTTTTAAACGATGAAATCGCTTGAGGAGATTGGGCTATTTCAACGGATTTTGAAAATCTACGAGGGGTAGGCATTGAAGGGGTGGGCACGGGATTTGTATGGATTTTGGTGCGTATTTTGCGAGAAACGTCGGGAGTTGTCGCAGGCAGCGGTTGAATTTGTAAGTGTGTAGCGTTTAATTCGATAGGTCGCGTGGTAATGGAAATCGTGTGTTTAGAATTTTTTGCATTCGTGGGTGAAGCTGTTTTTGGAAAGTAATGATTGTATAGGAAATAGCCACTTACGATAGCACATACCATGAAAAAAACAAAGCAGAAAAAGATACCAAGGCGTTTTCGAGACGAATATTTAAGAGGTATCGTGCGATAAACGTAAGGATGATACCTATCGAATGAGGATTGTTCGTATTGTGTATCTTGCAAATTCTTAAATAGCCTACTCATAGAATTATGTGGACAAACGTTCTATGTCTTCAATGGCATTGAGTATGTCTTTTTTTTCAATTTTATTGGCCAGACGTGCGTACGCAGATATGAGCGCTTTGTCGCACAAATGATTGATCACTCTTGGAATACCTCGCGTATATTTGTAGATGCGTTTAAAAGCGCCGTAAGTAAATTTTGGGAAACCAGCTTGTTTGGATACAAGACTCAATCGGTGATTGATGTAATTTTTTGTTTCTTCCAATGAAAGCATTGTAAGTTCATAGTAGACTAAAATGCGTTGTTTTAATTGACGCAATTGAGGTTGATTGAGTTTAAATTTGAATTCGGGTTGCCCTAACAATAAAATCTGCAATAATTTTCGTTGCTCGGTTTCTAAGTTGGATAAAAGTCGAATGGATTCAAGTAATTCGTAAGACAAATTTTGCGCTTCATCAATGATGATGAGAACTTCTTTGCCCTTCTTAATTTTTGAGAGCAAAAAATCGTTTAATGCGTCCAAGTGATCATGTTCCGGCAGTTTTGCTATCGGCATCTCTAATTCTTTAAGAATACTGCGGATAAGTTGCTCGGTTGACATTTGGCACGAATACAGCCATGCGCTTTCAAAAATAGAGTTATCTAAAGATTGTAATAAAGTTCTGCATAGAAGCGTTTTTCCGCAACCCACTTCGCCCGTAATGACCAAAAAACCCTTCCTTTGCTCGATGCCGTAACGCAAATGCGATAGTGCTTCCTTATGCGCTGGACTTAGGTAAAGAAATTTTGGATCCGGTGTTATGTTAAACGGATGTTCACTAAAACCGAAAAATTGCTGATACATAACGAAATCTTCCTTTATCTACTTTAATTTTGACTTTTCGTTTTGGCAATGAAAATATAGGTCTTCAGTGAAAATTTATAAAACCTCCATCACGTTGTACCGGTATCTATATCGCCATAAGTGGCCTGTTTTTGCACTGGCGATTGCGTTAATTTTTTTCAATATTTGGGGAAAGCAATTTTTTAAATCCTATCATTTATACCGTTCGTTACACGATAAAAACTCACTTTTAGTACAGCGCATGGAGGCATCTCGTTTACATTTATCTCAAAAACAACACTTTGTACACAAAGTGGAAACACAAGCCAGCTTCAGAGAAAAGTTGATTCGGGAACATTTGGGTTTTATAAAAAATCAGGAATACGTTATACGGTTTCTGACCCCAAAATCTGATGTGGACGATACGCATTCACCTATTCGTTTTTAAAGACCATTGATGGTCAGATTTTAGTATTGATGCTATTGCTACGTGTCTCTAGAAACAAGCAAATTAAAGATAAATTAACCGTTTCCTGAAAGCACTCAATTGCAAAATATCTTTCGAGATCTTTTATACGTTCGATGCGTTTACATCCTGTACTTCATTTCAATGTTGAAATGCAGAACCTCAATTTCTTTTTGCACGGAGTTCCCTATTTTTGTAATTTTATCAAAAACAATTGCTAAGGAACCATTGCCTGCAATGTTACAAGCGGTGATAAAAGGATCAAACAGGACGTACAAAGCCGTAATTAAGCCAAGCATATCCGCGTTAAAACCAAGGTAGTTTTGCAGAATCGGCAGCATGACCAAAATGCCGCCTCCAGGTACGGCCGCAATCGCAAATTTGGCTATAACGAAGTGAACGGCAAATACAAGATAAGTTGAAATATTTGGGAGCTCTTGACCAAAAGAAGTCAGAATCGCCACCGCTACGAAGGGAATGAAGAAACAATCGCCCACCAGATGTACGTTAACCGAAAGTGGAACAATGATGGCCGCATTATCCTTATTTTTCAAATTTGCTTCCGCTGCCTTAATTGAGAGCGGAAGAGCAGCTGCGCTCGACATGGAACCAAATCCGGTGAGAACAGCCGGCAACAGATTTTTCAGATAATCGATCCATGGGCCAAAATGAAAACCGGATAAGGTAAATAATTGCAACAGTACGTAGCCGTAAGCAGAAAACACAAAAATCTCCACGACTATAAGGTATTTGGATAAAATGAGCGATATCATTGCGTCGTGGTTAAGTTTCAGCGCCGTTCCGAATATAAATAGGGGCATAAGTGGAATTAAAAGTTTGAAAAAATATTTCATGAATTTTTCGGCAATCATCGATACTTTCGCGTGTAACTTATTAGATTTCATTAAACCGGATGCGATACCTCCCAAAACTCCCGCTAGCAAAGCCAGATCATTAGAAATAATGGGCGGTAATGAAAATGAGAAAAGGGGCATAACGCTAGAATTGCCCTGTTGAACAGAAGGAATAACAGATAGTATACCAATTTTTATGCAGCCATTGCTGAGTAAATAGGATAGAAGCGTGTTTATAAAATTTGAAAAGCATATCAGTGGAACAATAAGAATTAAAAATCTTAATGAACCCACACCAATTCGTCCGAGAGATGTGTAAAGCAAAGCAAAAATAACTAACGGTAAAATAAAAATAATACACTCTTTGATGATAAGACTGAGAGTGTAAAAAAAAGACACAATGACATCGGGTAATAGGTGACCGTACAACGCTGGTAAAACCAACGTAAATAGAAAAATAATGGGCATTATAAATTTTTTCATCTTATCCGTTTCAAGAAATACGAGTTAGTGTAGTTGTTGGGGGTATGAGTGGCGGCTAAACGAAAGCGTCTGCATGCTGAAATCTTCGCAAGCATTCTTGGGGAACACTAACAAACAAAAACAAGCTGCGATCCAGTAGTTACGAATGCCATACTAGTTCGCAGGTAATTAAAGGACAACCACATGAGAAAAAACACCTTGTGGCGCTTTTGCAACCCAACCTTCGGTAAATTCACAACTCTCATATCGTCCACAATATTATTGTAAAAATGACAGCATAATCCATCGATAAAGTCAAGTTAATTTTTTTAGCAAAACGTGATTCCGATGCGATATAATAAGTATTGGAGACAGTACATCCTGATGTCTTCAAGCAAACACGTCTGAAGAATTTTCCCCAATGCCTCCCATTTTGTTTATTTTATGATACATGTTGCTCATACTTTAGTTCAGAGCAAAAATATTCCTTTTTTCTATCAATGTTTACCTTGAAGATTCGTCTAATGGAATTGCAAATGCGGATAATTGTTTTCACAAAAAACACCTTGAAGATTGTTTAATTCTTCCTTACGTTAATGGGCATGAAGTCAACAGATAAGAAGTCGGACTATTTACAACAATTACGACATTCGGCAGCTCATGTACTTGCCGCTGCCGTCGTACGACTATTCCCGATGGCAAAGTATGATATTGGACCCTCCATTGATAACGGGTTTTATTACGATTTCGACCTAACACATACGTTGACGGTCGGGGATTTAGAAGCGATTGAAACGGAAATGAAGCGCATCATTGCGGCCAATGAACCTTTTGAGCGCATTGAAGTCTCTCGTGAAGCAGCTGAAGAACAATTTCGATGGTTAGCACAGTCTTACAAATTGGAACGGCTGGCCGATATTCCAAACGATGCGACAATTTCTCTGTACCGCAATGGAAATTTTCTGGATCTCTGCCGTGGGCCTCACGTCGCATCCACAGGCTGCATTAAAGCTGTAAAACTGTTGAGTGTTGCAGGTTGCTATTATCGTGGTGATGAAAAAAATAAACAGCTACAACGGATTTACGGAACCGCCTTTGAATCGGAAGAAGCACTTCGTCTTTACCTTAATCAATTAGAATTAGCCAAAAAACACGATCACAGAAAGTTGGGCATTCAGCTTAACCTTTTTTACATCGACGATCTGGTGGGGCAAGGACTCATTTTGTGGACCCCCAAAGGGACTCTCCTGCGACAAACGTTACAGGCATTTTTAACGGAAGAGTTAGACCGTCAGGGATACGTTCAAGTCATAACACCCCACATAGGGAAATTGGATTTATTCAGAACTTCTGGTCACTATCCCTACTATAAAGACTCACAATTTGCCCCCATTTGGAATAGAGATGATTGGAATCACTTACTGAGTGAGACACATTCTTGCGAAGTACTTAAACAACAATTGGATAATACTGAAAATATAGAGGGTTTTCTATTAAAACCTATGAATTGTCCTATGCACGTGCGTTTATTTGCGTCGCAACCGCATTCTTACCGTGATTTGCCCGTACGTATGGCCGAATTTGGAACGGTCTATCGTTGGGAACAATCGGGAGAATTGGGAGGGCTAACGCGTGTTCGTGGTTTTACTCAGGACGATGCACACATTTTTTGTACAGAAGAGCAGTTGGCGGATGAACTTACCGGATGTTTAAAATTGATTAATATTATCTTCAATACACTTGGCATGAGCGATTATCGTGTACGTATTTCATTGCGCGATCCAAATTCAGATAAATACATCGGGGATGATCTTTTGTGGAAAAAAGCAGAAGATGGTTTAAGAAAAGCGGCGCAACAATTGTCTAAACCGGCCACCGAAGCCGTTGGAGAAGCGGCTTTTTATGGCCCCAAGTTAGACTTTATCATACGCGATGTTATTGGGCGCGAATGGCAACTGGGGACCATTCAGATTGATTACAATTTGCCTCAGAGATTCAACATTACTTACGTCGGCAAAGATAATCAAGAGCATGTTCCCATCATGATTCATAGAGCACCTTTTGGATCAATGGAACGGTTTTGCGGCCTACTCATCGAACATTTTGCCGGTGATTTTCCCCTGTGGCTTTCTCCCGAACAGGTACGCATCTTACCTATCAATGATAAGTTGATTCCCTATGCCGACACAGTCTACACTCAATTGAACAAACTTCAAATTCGCTGCTCTGTAGATGATAAGTCTGAAACACTGGGAGCAAAGATTAGAAAAGCGGAAATGGAAAAAGTACCTTATGTCTTCATTGTTGGAGAAAAAGAACAAGAAACATGCTCAGTCACCGTACGTTCCCGGTGTCAACCTCAATATGCCGGGACGTATGCTGTGAAAAACGTGCTGCGGCTATTGCAATCGGAAATCAAAGAGCGTATCTTACCTCAAAAATGCAATGAGATAGATACCTGAAAATCAAGGGGCTATTTTCGTATGAGGCAAACTCCTTTGAAAACCGTTCCTGCGAAAATTGAAGTCAGTCATCATTGGGTATCTTAAGATCTCTTTCTTTGTAAGTATTGCCTTCATAATCTACATGTTCAACACCATTAAAATAAACATCTTTTGAATACGCTACATTTTGATAACGATGACGAGGTTTTTCATGTACATAACGACCATCTTTGGTTTGGATGATTGGCGTGTACTTATTCAAATACACAGTAAACAGCGGTGGCCCTTCGAAAACTAGATTTCCGTCAGCGGTGTGTCCTGGAGCAGTAGGATATTTCTCACCCGCTTCATTGTAGGCATTACGTCCGTCATAATAAATGAGGGTCCCAAAACTTGTTGGGAGCTCATATAAAAAATAGCCCTCTCTAACCTGGCGAATGGCTCGACCCTCTTGAGTCTTAAGCCCATAAGGTGTATCATGGACAGAAGCGTTATCTGCAATTACTCCCAAATATGGATAATCGCTCGGTGCAAAACCGTCTTTATCTTTGCGTGTTGTGGGACAAAATGGATCATCATGCTCCTCTTGGCAATCCGTGCACCACCAAGCGTGCAAACTGATCGCCGCCCCTATAATTATAGCCATGATGCCGCCTGCCTTAATTATCTTTTGTACATCACATTTCATGCTTGTCATTATTGCGTGTTTTCAATCCAATGTCAAGATTTAAGCAAAATGTACATGAAAAGCATTTACAACCCCTTGTAAGCTTGGCTATCTTCTAATTAATTTATGACAAAAGTGGACCTAAATCTCGTAAAACGAGTGCTCTTAAACGCTTCTCTGGATAATGGCCTCTTGGATGAAATCATTAGCGAATTGCAATCGGCGGCCCAAGAGGAAGGAAAAAATGAATTACAAAAGTTGGTACCCCTGAAGCGGCAATTTGTTGTTTTGGTGGCGGACAATGAGGGTATTTTGTCAAAGAATGAATGCGTAGGGTGGATTTTACAAATGCCAGAGGATGAACTTATGCAATCGGTGGGAGAAAAATTAACAAAGGTAGCAAAGGCTTTCAACTTAAGTAAAAAAGGCAGAAAATTTCCCGTTGCAACCGTTGGTGAAACCTGTGAAAATGTTTCGGCTAAAATTTTTAAGGAACATAAACTTTGGTTGAAAACGAAGGAACCTGTTTTGCTGGTTCCCATCAAGAATGTTTTATCCCTTAAAGAGGATTCCCAAGAAAATTCGTATGATGTTCGTGATTTTTGAAAGATCTTACCGTGATATCAAAAATATGGACACTCTTGTTAAAACCCCTTGTTTTAAGATTGAAGTTGCGGTAGCTTTTCTGCTGATGTTAGGCTGTCATGCAATACTCATGTAAACAAGCTTACTGGAATTGGTTGATTTTGTCTGCATTTTTTGCTTACCAATATTTGTTACGTATTTATCCAAGCATTTTTACGGATGAAATTAGGGCAACGTTCCAATTTTCCGCCAACGAATTTTCAACATTGAGTACTTACTGCATTGGCGTGTACAGTTGTTTGCAAATTCCGTTGGGCATCCTGTTGGATAAAATGGGCGTGCGATGGATCATAATCGCTTCTTTGGGCCTGTGCTTGATAGGCCAATACTTGTTCACGCATACACAAGTTCAATGGGTTGCCCAATGGGGACGCATTCTCATTGGAATAGGATCTGCACCTGCATTTATGGGTGTCGTAAAGGTCATCTCGGACTCTTTCCCTGATAGGTTTTATGGTATTTTTATAGGCATTACCTGTGTTTTGGGTATGGTGACCACCATGGTGAGCAGTCATTGGTTGCGGCAATTGGATGCTATCGGCTTAAGTTGGCAGCAAGCTATTGATAATCTGTCGTGGATAGGGTGTGTCCTGTGGGTTATATTGTTGCTTTCTTTGACAACTTCGAACGAAAATCGGCTTGCAGATGCCTCTAGGAAATACACTCGTTTTTGGCCATCTTTTTGTTCTGTACTATTGAACTATAAGATTTTTTTGTATGCACTTTTAACCGTTGGAACGTGCGCCGTTGTAAATACGGTGTCGGACCTATGGGGACCTGCTTTTTTAAGTGTAAAATACCATTTGTCCCCCCTTCAATCGGTGCATTACAATCAGAGCATCTTTGCGGGATTGATGGTCGGCAGTTTTTTGCTGCCCACCGTATTCAATAAAGGCAAAAAGATTTTGAAAGGCATTCGTGTGTGTTATCTTATCCTGGGGAGTATTTTTGTGTGTCTAATCTACGGCTCAGCGTCCATACCGCCTGCCTTATTACAAATCGCGTTATTTGTGGCCGGCGTTGTGGCTTGCGCCGATATTTTGTGTTTTTCATTGACCGCCCAATTGTCAACGCCAAAAACTTCGGCACTCATTGTAGGCTGGGTCAATACAATCAATATGTTAGGCTTATCTTGTCTGCAAGGATTGGTTGCATTTTCTTTGGATAAACATTGGTCGGGGGTTACGAATGAGCAGGGCTTAAAAATTTACCAGGCCCGCGATTACGAATTCGCTTTGGGTGTATTGTTAAATGTTGTTATTGTGGGCATGGTTATTGCATGGTGTATGCGCAGTAAAAATCATAACTTGAAAAGATGAATATCGATTTAATATCGCAATGGGTCCTGTTATCTCAAAATTTGGAGCACTGTGTCGGCGAAACTGTGCTTAAAGAAAAACTCACTCGAGGTCGGTGCTTACACGTAAAGTTGGGTGTGGATCCTACACGTCCCGATTTAACATTCGGACATTGGGTTGTCTTCAATAAGTTAAAACAGTTCCAAGATTTGGGACACAAGGTTATTTTTTTAATTGGAGATTACACAACGCGTATTGGAGATCCCAGCGGACGTTCGTGCACAAGACCTGTGTTGACTCCGGAGCAGATTGCTCAAAATGCAAAAACTTACCTGGACCAAGCATTTAAAGTGTTGGATGTAGAAAAAACGGAAGTGCGTTACAATAGCGAATGGTTTGGCAAAATGAATTTTGGAGATTTGCTAAATTTGGCTCGACAGGTGACGGTGGCTCAATTGTTGGAACGTGACGACTTTGCAAAGCGTTACACCCAAAACACCCCTATAGCCATCGTTGAATTTTTATACCCGTTATTACAAGCGTATGATTCGGTTATGCTGCAAGCGGATGTTGAATTGGGAGGGACAGATCAATTGTTTAACATGTGTTTGGGTCGTCAATTCCAGCGTCTTTATGGACAGAGCGAACAGACGGTCATGTGTATGCCATTGTTGGTTGGGTTAGATGGAATACGCAAGATGTCTAAAAGTTACGACAATTACATTGCATTGAACGAATCCGCAAAAAATATGTTTGGCAAAATTATGTCCTTGCCCGACGAAGCCATGTGGACGTACTTTCGATTACTGGCTCTAGAACCGGAAGAATCTATTGCCATGTTAAAAATAGAACATCCGATGGTGGTGAAAAAAGCATTGGCCGTGAAATTGCTAAAACAGTTTTTTACCGAGGCGGAAATAACCGTAGTCAAACGTGATTTTGAAACTGTTTTCTCTCAAAAGGGTATGCCCCATCAGATCCCCGAATTTTCACGAGATACCTTACCGCATAACAACTTAGTGGACCTCATTGTGGCAGCTCAAGTGTATAAAGGGAGCAAGAAAGATTTAAAACGTCTGATAGCGCAGGGAGGCGTTGAAGTCAACGGGCAGAAGATTTTGGATCCAACGGCAAAACTGGAAAATACAACGTCTTACGTAGTACGCGTCGGTAAGCATACTTTTTTTAGGATTGTTTCATGAAGAAATCAACTTTTAAAAAACCACGGTATCTAATTAATTGACAGTGTCCATAGAAGTACTTTCCATGTACGTCGTTAATTCTAACATTTTAATCAAGTATGTTTAATGGGCATGAAATGTTGATCAAAACCGGTCATTATGGTAGGGCCTGGGACAGGCATTGCACCTTTTAAAGCGTTTTTAGAGGCAAGACTTTTATCGAAAGCTACCGGATACAATTGGTTATTTTTTGGAGGTCGGCAC
>JAITAV010000006.1 GCA_031283895.1 Puniceicoccales bacterium
CTAAAATAAAACGTTCTGCGCTGGAAAATATTATTCACATTTTGACTTTATCGAATAAGCCTTTAAATAATGCTTCCGTCTTCCAATCGCTTCTTTCCACTTGAATCGACACGGCATTACTCCGTGTTTTTAGCGATCTTACCACGTCAAACGGTTATGTAATAGGTTTTTCTTCCGTTCACTCCAGGCGTAAACTTCAAGTAAATATCCATCAATATCAGGAAAGTAGTACCATGGTTAAACGTTTTCTTACGCAAATTGCCTGACGCTACTTCTAGGGATATACAAGCAAAGTCATATGAAATTACCCATCTTTATTTACACCTACGTAAGTATCCATTTGTTCAGTGTGTGGAATGTTCCAACTGTAGATCTCGCTGCGGCACCTGCATTGAAATTGCCCGCCAACCCTTGGTGGTTAATTGGCGTCCCTGGGGAGTTCTTTGCAAATACCCTTCTTGAATGAGAAAAGGTTCGTGGACTTCTTCCAACGTATCTGCCTGCTCACCAATGGCGACGGCCAGCGCGTGAATGCCTGCGGGACCTCCTTGAAAATTGTTCGCTAGGGTTGATAAAATTCTTTTATCCATCTCATCCAACCCGCATTCGTCTATGTCCAATAGGTGTAGGGCCGACGAAGCGACTTGCTTATCAACAACTGTATTATTTTTTTGAGAAGCGTAATCTCGGACAAAGTGAACTAAATTATTGGCAATGCGCGGCGTACCTCTCGATCGAGAAGCAATTTCTTGAGCACCGGATTCGGTCAATTGAATTGCCAAGATTTGAGCAGTTCTTGCGACAATTTTAGATAGATCTTGGCATTTGTAGTGATCCAAACGCGTTTGCAGTGTAAATCGACTGCGCAGAGGGGCCGTCAACAGGCCTACGCGCGTTGTGGCTCCAATGAGCGTAAACTTGGGAACAGACAAGCGTACGCTGCGTGCATTAGGGCCTTGATCAATCATAACATCGATGCGAAAATCTTCCATGGCCGAATACAGATATTCTTCCACAGCTTTTGGGATCCGATGAATCTCATCGATGAACAAAATATCATTGATTTCTAGATTGGTGAGCAGCCCTGCTAGGTCGGCTGCTTTTTCTATCACAGGACCCGATGAAATGTGCACATGTACTTGCATTTCATTTCCCAAAATGTGGGCCAACGTCGTCTTACCAAGGCCGGGAGGACCACTGATTAAAATGTGATTGAGGGCATCCTTCCGTTGTCGGGCAGCTCCGATCATAATCTTTAATCGTTCCAATGTCTTGGATTGTCCAATGAAATCTGCAAAAGACAAAGGCCGCAACGAGATGGCTTCCGACAAATTAGTTTGATTGAGCTTTGTGGATGGTTTATTCATCAACACTTTTAAATTCAGCTATCCATTGCATTAACGTTGCTTTCGCATCACCGTACAGCATCCAGGTATTCTCTTTGGTAAATAAAGCGTTTTCGAGTCCAGAAAATCCTTTGCCCTTACCGCGTTTAAGCACGAAGACCGTTTTAGCCTTGAAAACTTCTATAATAGGCATTCCATAAATGGGAGATCCTACCTTTTCGACGGCTGCTGGATTTACAACATCATTGGCACCTATGACGATGACTACATCTGTATCCCCCATGCGTTCGTTGGCGGATTCTAGCTCTACTAATTGATCGTAATCGATATCTGCTTCTGCCAATAATACATTCATGTGCCCCGGCATGCGCCCAGCAACCGGATGAATGGCGTAAAAGACTTCCGTGCCATTGGCTTGAAGCCTTTGTGCAAGATCTTTGACGGCGTGTTGCGCTTGCGCAACCGCCATACCATATCCCGGGACAAAGGCAATCGTGCGTGCGGATTCTAGGATATAGTAGGCATCTGCAACAGACGTTGTTTTGGGTTCAACATCCTCCTGTTGTAGTCGTTGTGCGTGTTTAACTTGGAGGCCCCCCAACAAAACTTTTTTTAGGGAACGATTCATGGATTTGCACATGATCATTGTCAGGATAAGTCCGCTCATGCCCACCAAACATCCGGTTATGATGAGTACTTTATTGAGGATAATAAGTCCTGCGGTGCAAGCAGCGGTACCCGATAAACTGTTCAAAAGTGCGATGATAACGGGCATATCTCCACCTCCGATGTGCAGTAAGAAAAGAATGCCGCCACCTAAACTTAAAATAATGAGGCCATAAAAAGTGATGACGCAGTGAGACGTTAACCAATGCCAACCGGCAATGGCCGATAAGATGCCAAGACCGATATTATAATACTTTTGCCCGCAAAAGCAGATGGAGGCACTTGAAATTTTTTGGCTCAATTTGCCGTAAGCAAGCAAGCTTCCTGTAAATGTAATGCCGCCAATAAACACTGTAAGGCAAACGGCTACTTGGGAAAAATGCAGGGAAAAGTCAAAGTATTCGGCCGGGAATTGACTTAATTTAACGCCTTCCACCATGCCAATCAACACGCTCGCTAGCCCTCCAAATCCGTTAAACAAAGCCACCATCTCTGGCATGGCAGTCATGGGTACTCGGATGGCCATCCATAATCCTACATAAACTCCAAATAAGGCAACGATAAAGGTAAGTGTGATGTTTTGCAAAGGGAATTCGGCAATGGTGGCAAAAACGGCTATGATCATGCCAACCGCAGAAACAAAATTTCCTAAACGTGCCGTGTGAATTTTACCCAACAGCTTAATACCCCGAATGAACAGGAGTGCAGCTACAATGTATAAAAATGAGGCGTTCACGATTTAATGCTTGCGGTTATTTTTTAAGTTGAACATTTTGAGCATGCGATCGGTAACCCAGTATCCTCCAATAATATTAATGGTGGCAAAAAATACACCTGCGTAACCCAAAAATAACAAATAACCACTGTGCGCTTGTGATAAGACAACCAATGCTCCAATTAAAGTGATGCCGGAAATTGCATTTGTGCTCGACATAAGTGGTGTATGCAATTGTGATGGAACTTTAGTGATAAGTTCAAATCCGAGTAAACTGGCCAACAGAACACTAAAAAATAACCAACCGTAATCCATGATTCAAAAATCTAAGCTTTTATTTTTAGAAGAAAAGTAAAAAGTAATGCAAGACTTCTTTAAATGTGGAATTGTACATTTCACAAAAGCTTCATTTTTTGAAGATCCATCTGGTTTTTAGAAAAGATGGTGAAGTCAAAAAATTTTGTAGACTCGAGGAAATGCCTATTTGTGATTACGAGATACTTCATGATTTATCAAACATACCTATGTGGTTAAGTCATAAATCCCGATCGTGCCACCGTATTACACGCAATGTCATGAAGCTATAGTTTGAGCATGCGCAAGGTAGTTTTTACGACGGATTGTACCGTAATTTGAGCGAGACCTCCATGGGGGGCTTGAAAGATACCGTGTTGTGGATCATCAATGGGATAGGGTCCATAGCGTTTATAGTCGGTGGGGCCATAAATTCCAACGAGTGGTTTACAAAGTGCGGCTGCCAAATGGAGGGGACCACTGTCGTTGGCTACCACGCATTGGGCATTTTGAATAATGGTGGGCAAGGCTCTAAGGGACGTTTTGCCGGTGAGGTCAATGAAGCGATCATGTTGAAAATGCGCTGCGTGAGAAGATTCATTTTGATCCAACCATACGCAACATATCTTGGTTTGTTCCAATATATCACGCGCGTACTCCAAAAAGTGAGGCCACTCTTTAATGGCTACACGGCTGCTTGGGAAAATGGCAACGTAGGGCTTCTCTTCTAAACTTTCCGGTAAAGGCGTAGGAGAAAATGTAAGCGGACGTTGAGGTGTTGCATCGATGTCGAAAATATTGAAGAGAGATTTTAAAATTTCCACGGCATGCGGATCCTTGGTTTGCGGGAAGTAACGTTTTTGGTAAAACCACGAAGCTCCTTCCCTTGCGTCCGTTCTTCCGATTTTGCAAGCACCTTTGGCAAAGAATGTCATGAGGCCTGATCGCAAAAGCCCTTGAAAATCTAAAATATAATCGTAATCGTGCAAACGTACTTCCCGTATCAACTGAATAAAAGCACGTATGCCTCCGTACCTTTTGAAAATAAATGATCGCTTTACAATGGGGGATAGAGCAAGTAGATCATGAAAACAGTCGCGTACAATCCAGTGTATTTCTAAAAAAATGCCTTTCTCCATCAGCGTGTGATAAGCGCCTTCAACAACTTGTAACGTTTGAATAATGTCACCCAGAGAAGAGGGTTTTATAACGAGAAGCCGACAGTGAGATTGCTGCATACGTACAATGCGATAAATAGTGTCATTTTAAATGAAAGAAGCGAGCTATTTTTGAACAAAAATCGCTGTAAAGTCCGTACATGTTCTGTTTAAAGTTTTTTAGGAAACGTTTTATGATCAAGTTCTTAACTTAAAACTGTGGATCTAGAATCCGTCAGATCTACTGAATGCATAGAAGTAAATTTTGAAACATTCCCGATGAATGACACGTTAAAAATCCTCTTTAACGTAGCTGAAGAGCTTTTGTTTAGAACGCATGGAAAATATTTGAATCTCGAAAGCTTTTGAAGAAAAAACCGGTGCCGGAGACACCCTAAAGATAAATTGGCAAATGGCATTATGAGGAACGTCGTGTGTAAAAATGCGTTGTTTAGAATGCAGCTCTTGACTGGCCAACCAATCACCCAGCATATCCTCTTGCTTTTGATGGGCAAAGAATTCAAATGTATCCACGTATATGGGAATCAGTTGCATTTCATTTATACACGTATTTTGTTGTTGATGGAGTGCGTATACTTTGGAGAAAATTCCAACACTTGCGCTCAATAGTAGCAAAGTAAGGCACATTTCGTATAACGTAATGCCTTGAGAAGGTAGTGTGCGTTGCATTACATCATCTTTTCCAAAAGTATGAACGATACATATTTTTCTGAAAAGTGAGGTTCCATGAGTATGTCGCATAAAGCAGCCACGGTGATAAAAGGGCCAAAAGGAATCATTTTATGCATGAGATGTGTGCGTTTTCCTTTGAATCTTTGAACCAGTGCTGCGATGATGAAAAAGCACGTTCCAAATGTTGCACCTAAAAAAATTGAAAAACAGCACGTTTGCCATCCGCAGAAGGCGCCGATACAACCGAGCAATTTTACATCCCCTAATCCCATGGCTTCTTTTTTCAAGAAAAATTCTGCAAAACTAGCGAATCCGAAGAGCCCTCCCATGGCCAGACAAGTATTTTGCAAACTTCGAAGCATACCCATGAGCGGTGTCTGTGCACGTTGCAGTTCTGGATAAAAGAAACAAAAAAGACATCCCGCAACTATACCACCTAATGTGATTTCATCCGGGATGAGCATCGTGTCGATATCTGTAAAAAAAGCCACCAGAAGTAGACAGGCAAGTGTAAATATTGCAATGGGAGCAGTACGCACGTACACACCAACGACGATGGCAAGTAAACCGGTTACGCTTTCCACAAGTGGATACCGAATGGGCAAACGTTTACGGCAGCAAGCCGTTTTCCCTTTTAACCAAAACCACGTTAGGATGGGGATATTGTAAAACCATGGGATAGGTTTTGAGCAATGACAACATTTGGAGCGCGGCTTTACGATGGATTGATGGCCAGGTAGGCGCAATATGCATACGTTGAGAAAACTTCCCACGATTGCACCCGAGATAAAGTAAACTAACAATGATAGACTGGCAGGTAGCGTCGTCATGAATATTGAGACTTGTTGTGCAAAGTTAAATAGATCTGCCAACAAAGGCAAGGTTTTGGAGATGAAACATTACAAAATGACGTATAATCATTTCTATTTACATTAGTTACATGCATGGATAGGACCCAAAAGTTGTTCCACAAGAAAATGTCCACGTTTGTATTTTATTAAAATCATTTTTTACCCAAACGTTTACGCATCAATCATGAATCTTTAAGGCAAACAAGCAATTGTCTTTTAGGTTGCAACCGTAGATTTTTATTTTGCAAATAGTCTCACTAGGGAAAAATACCAAACAATGCGATGAATGTTAAACGCTACGTACACAAGCTGTGATCGTGAGGGTTATTTAAGTATTTTTGAGCTGTGACTTACGAGGATTCATTACCCACATTTGCTATTTTTAATGTTTTCTTCGATGGGAGAAGGGAGTTCAAATGCTATATTTTTTTTGGCAAATACGTTGAGCTTTTTTGCGGAAGGCAAAATACGTGCTTCCAAAGAACCTAGAAGTTGGTTGTAGCTTTCGACTGTTTTTGACAAATTTTTGCGCAAATCTTGAAAATAATTGCCGAACGTTAACATACGTTCGTATAGCTCATTGCCCAAAGTTCCGATTTCCTTGATGTCTTCCAACATTTTATTTTGACGCCAACCATAATGTACAGCTTTTAATAAAGCAATGAGCGTGGTGGGGGTTGCGAAGACGACGTTATGGTGACAGGCGTATTCGATGAGAGAAGCATCCATTTGAAGTGCACGGCTAAAAATCCATTCGCCAGGGAAAAATAGGACTACAAAGTCGGCGGATTGATCCAAGAAATTGTCGTAAGATTTCGTACCCAGTTTGGCAATTAAATCTCGCATGCGTTGACAACAATTTTTAAGCTCTTGGTCAGCATTTGTTTCGTTATTGGCACTCTGAACAGCCGTTAAAAAATTATCCCATTGGGGCGTTTTTGCATCCACGATTACGGTACGTTGATTGGGTAAATGTATCAGCATATCGGGACGCAATAAACCGTTATGGATCGTCTGCTGTACGTTGAAATCGACGTATTCAATCATGCCCGCCATTTCGACGACTCGACGTAACTGCATTTCTCCCCAGTGACCACGTGTATTGGAATTGCACAAAGCCCGAGATAGGAGTTCTGTTTTACTTTCCAAGCGCAACTGCATTTGGTTAAGATTCTCGAGATGTTCTTTGAGACTTGAATGCGTTTGTAGTCGGTTATGTTCAAAACAATCTAGCTTTTCGGAAAAATCTTTTAAACCTTCTTTGATGGGGTCTAATGTTTTTTCCAGAAGTAATCTTTGGCTTCCGAGAGCCTCTTTAGCCTCAGCGGCACATTTTTTCATACCTTCTTCCGCCAAATGCATAAAGGTTTGGGCATTTTCCTTAAATAATTCTAGGGAAATGTATTTGAACTGTTGTGGCAGGTGTTCTTGTATTGCATCCAATTGTTGCCTATATGTTTGACTGAGGACTTTTTCAGCTGCGTAAACACTTTCCAATTTGATGCAATCTACGTTTTTTTGGTCATAGAGGGCACCTTTGGTAATACGTTCTCTCCAGAATATGTAAGCAAAGAGAATGCCCAATAAAATACCTGTCAAAGTTGCCATTAACATGTAGAAGAACCGTTGGGAGAACCTATGATAGCGTCCAGGTATGATGCATAAGAAAATTTTTGCAAATCGTCGCATGCTTCACCTAAACCAATGAAATAGATGGGCAATTTGAGCTGGTCATGAATCTCAACAATGGCTCCGCCTTTACTAGTTCCGTCTAATTTTGTAACAATCAGACCCGTCAAGCCAATCGCTTCGTGAAATACTTTTGCCTGCGTTATTGAATTTGTGCCAAGCGATCCGTCAATAACTAACCACTTATGTTGAGGGAAATTGTCCTGAAATTTTTTAGCCACCCGGATAATCTTTTTTAATTCTTCCACCAAGTAAGTTTTGGTGTGTAAACGGCCTGCCGTATCCAGCAAAATCCAGTTATAATTTCGGTGCACCCCGGCTTGGCATGCGTCATGCGCTACAGCGGCGGCATCCGCTCCTTGATGACTCCTCACGCACTCGACGTGAAGTTGTTCTGCCCACCGCTTGAGCTGTTGATCAGCCGCCGCTCTAAAAGTGTCGCATGAACCCAATAAAACTTTTTCATTTTGCGTCTGTAAGTAATATGCCAGTTTGGCAGCCGTCGTTGTTTTTCCGACCCCATTGACTCCCAAAAGTAATACCACTTGAGGTTGTTGCATGGCGAGAGGCAGGGTGCCTTCGGAATCGTGGAGCATTGTTTCCAAGGTAAGTCGGACAAGTTGGTGCAATGAGTGATGTTTGGGATCAGCATTTTTAACTTGTTGCATAATCTTTTCGACAACTTCGGGTCCAAAATCTGCACCGTACAAATTTGCTTCCAGTTTTTCTAAGGTTTCTGATGTAAATGATTCGCTTTTCCTGAAAGGATTTAACAACCCGGCCCATAGCTTTTTGTGCGTATTGACAAATCCGTCTTTGATTTTTTTGAATACTTCAAACATCAATGCACATCCCTTTCTTTGGCTAACTGATCGAGAATTCCGTTGATGAAACGTCTTGCATCTTCGGACGAGTAAGTTTTACTCAGTTCAATAGCCTCATTGATAACAACGGGAGTAGGCACTTTTTTGCAAAAAAGTAGTTCAAACAGGGCAAGTCTTAGGATGGCTAGATCCATTTTTGCGATACGGGAAAAAGTCCAATTTTTTGCACAATTTTGAATGTAAGCATCGATGGAAGTTTTAGAACGCACGACCCCCTGTAACATGTCGATAACAAAATCTGAATTCAGGATGCTGGCGTCCATTTCCGTGCAGCGTTCTTCACGGTAATTTTTAAATAAAGTATCTATGGCAATATCCTGTTGCATTTCCCACATGTAGAGGCATTCAACAATACATTGACGCTGCTGTCGGCGTCTCGTTTTGTGAGCCTTATCCTGCACATCTACGCGCAACGTTTGTTCCATAGGTAACCCTATTATGAACGTCCCTATACACGCCATTGTCAAGCGATTTGCTAGTTTTTTATTTATGCAACCTAACCTGCCATGAAGTCTAATTCCCCGACTGTATTGCGATAAGTTAAGCAACATTTTAAGGGGAATGGTAAAAATAATCATCTGCGTTTAGAATGGTTATGGTCGCAAAAAATTTGGACCCAAAGATTGCGTTAACAAAAAAAGTGATTAATGTGATGCATCAATTTATGTGGAAATACGTTTGTTTAACCTGTTTATTGACCGTTGGATGCTCAAAACATACTACCTTTGATACGCCGCATAGGGCGAATACGCGACTTGGGGCTCATTTTGAATCTTTGCGCATGCAATATCGTGGCGAAGACAGTTTTAAAGGTATTGTGGAAGCCTTTAAAAAAAGTGAATCCAAAGGCGGTCGTATATTTTTACGTTCAGATCCTCAGTGCCGAGAAGGAATTTATTTCATTGTTGTGATGAACGGGGCATTGCAACGGATTCCGGAAGGGAGTAAGATTGTTCTTCATTTCATTACAGATTTAAGTCCCCACGAAGCCGTTTGCTCTTGGACAGTTCCCAATCTGCGAGGATGCCTTCGCAATGAACTATATTTGGGCATAACGGATGAAAAAAAGTACACTTCTAAAACACAGTTGGTGTGTTGGAAAATTTTCTTATACGGTCCCGAAAATCAATTGATGAGTGAATTGGAAAGTTTTGCCTGGGAAATGTCTCAATAAGCGTTAAACGGCTGTATGGCCTGTGCTACTGGAAACTTTTTTGTTGAAGTACTTCCGTTCATTGGAACCTATGGGGGGCTTATTTACCGTGGTATGCCGGGTCTTCAAGTGGGGTCCATGGTGAAAATTCAGGTACGCAACAGAGTATGTTTAGGTATCGTTAAAACCCTTGAGGTGAACCCTACGGAAGTTTGCCATTCATGCCAAACGGTTTTGGACATTGTGTTTGACAAACCGGTTTTGACATTCGA
This sequence comes from Puniceicoccales bacterium, assembly GCA_031283895.1. Taxonomy (GTDB): domain Bacteria; phylum Verrucomicrobiota; class Verrucomicrobiia; order Opitutales; family UBA9783; genus CABUVL01. Next base: position 9,721 of record JAITAV010000006.1, read on the forward strand.
ATTAATCCTTTTGGCAGAGTGGCTTGTGCGCTATTATGGGTGTACCTTATCAACGGCATTTGAAGCGATTTTGCCGGCGATGGTTCGTCAAGGGAAAACTTACTTGCCCGAATATGGGTTGCGTATTACGCGGTGTGTGGCCATTTTTCGTAAAAATAGCGTTAAACAAAAAGCCATGTATCAGTGGTTACAGCAACAGAGGGACATTGCATACACTCAAGCAATGAGACAGTTTCCCCAAAGTTCGCAAGTGATGCAAGCGCTCATTGAAAAAGGTTACGTAGAAAAGTTTAAAGTGGAGCCCGTGCATCAAGCGGTACCTAGCACAACAAATAAGCCATTTCAACTGACGGACGAACAGACGCGCATCGTGCATTCAATTGGTCCCGATTTTTCCAAAAAAATTCACTCGACGCACGTGTTATTGGGAGTCACGGGATCTGGGAAAACAGAAATTTATCATCAACTCATATTATACGCGCAGCAATTGGGTTTGCAAACTTTGTATTTGGTTCCCGAGATCGCCTTAACGGAGCAGGCACTTAAAAAAATTTCTCTGCGATTGTGCCTAAACAGAGTTAAAGTAGAGGTTTGGCACAGTCGATTGAGCGAAAGAGAACGGTTACGTATTTGGGAAAACGTATTAAGCGGTAAAATAGAGGTTATTTTGGGCACGCGTTCCGCCCTATTTTTACCCTTGTATCGACTTGGGTTGGTGATTGTGGATGAAGAGCACGAACCTGCGTACAAGCAATCAGATGCGCCGCGGTATCATGGTCGCGATTTGGCCATACGTCGGGCATTACTTAATCGTGCGATTTGTGTGCTGGGTTCGGCAACACCTTCATTGGAAACGTGGTTCAATGTCCAAAACGGTCGATACAAGTTACACCGCATTGCCCATAGGCCCTACAATCAATGTTTGCCAAAAGTTCACACGGTCAATATGTTGTTTGAAAAACCTAACTTTGAAGGCGCATTTGTGCTATCCACTTTGTTGAGAGAAAAATTGAACGATCGGTTAGATCGAAAAGAGCAAAGTTTATTATTTTTGAATCGCCGCGGCTACACACCTCTTTTGCGATGTGACGTGTGCGGGAAATACGCAACGTGCCCGTGTTGCAGTGCCCATTTGGTCTATCATCGCAGCCAGCAAATTGCGAAGTGCCATGCATGTGAACGTACCCTGCCAATACCCAAGGTATGTCCTCATTGTGGCGGTTTTTTTGAAAAAAGTCGAGGTCTTGGGACGCAACGCATTGAAGCTTGCCTCCAAAAATTGTACCCAAGGGCCCGTGTTCTTAGATTGGATGCTGATACGGTCTCTTCGAATCCCGATTGGTATGAGCAAATGTTGTCGCAACGGTACGATATTTTAGTCGGTACCCAAATGATCGCTAAGGGTCTGGATTTTCCCAAGGTAACTTTGGTTGGACTTATACAAGCGGATGGACAGCTCAACGTGAACGACTTTCGTGCCGCCGAAAGAACCTTTCAGTTACTTGTGCAAGTTGGTGGTAGAGCTGGAAGAGCGGATCAAATAGGCGAAGTGGTCGTGCAAACATTTTCTCCGGGTGCATCTTGCATTCAATTGGGTGTAACGGGTAGAGTTGAAGACTTTTTAAATCAAGAATGCCGGCTGCGCAGTCGATACGGTTACCCGCCTTACCGGCATATCATTCGTCAAATTTTACGGAGCCACTCTGAAAATGTACTTGCATACACATGTTTGCAGTGGGATTTATTTTTACGAAAAAATTTGCAAAGCGAGAACATTGAGATTTTGGGGCCCGCTGTACCTCCTCTAAGTAAAGTAAACAACTACTATCGACAGCATGCTTTGTTTTTTTCCCAAGATGTTTTAAGTAGTTTGCCTCATTTAATGCAGTTACGGCAGAAATTTCGGTGGCCAATCAATATTACGACCACATGGGATGTAGACCCTGTAGATTTTGCGTAAAAAAGTATACCATACGGATTTAAGGGCCAAAACACACTTATATGGATTTAGGCATGTTTACCATTTCTTCGCAGTTTGAAAAATGTTTTTAACAGTGTCTCGCAATGTCCATTGAGCGGTTCAGTAGTAACCTCTACGCAATGATATAACTTCAGATGCTGATTAAAATTCAAACATCCTCCCAAACAACCTTGTTGATGGTCATAGACGCCAATGATAACTTTCGGTATTCGTGCTTTAAAAATGGCACCACTGCACATGGGACACGGTTCTTTGGTGACGTACAAGTGCACGTCCGTCAGGCGCCAATCCTGCCTTTGCTGAAATAAGTCGTGCAAAATTTGCATTTCGGCGTGCGCACAAGCATTCTTTTTTTGTTCTACCCGGTTATGGGCGCGACTAACAATTTGCTGATTTACAACTGCGATAGCACCGATGGGAATTTCACCTTGATGCCATGCTTCTAATGCCAAATTATAGGCACATTGCATAAAAAAAGTTTGCCACTCGTGAAATTCGGTGGAATTGGGTACTTGCTCATCGAAGGGCTTAAAAGGGCAGGAAGGAAAGGACATTATTTGTATTGTGTTATTTATCAATAAGATTAAAATTTAAAAGCAGCAACTTTTAAAAACACCTGAGTAGCAAACTATGTTGAAACGTTTGGCAAAGATTTTGATTGTATTTTTCCTTTTACCACTCGCGTGGCAGATATGTACACGTTACGATTGGGCAAAACAGTTGGAAAATGCAACCATGGATTTTCGCTATTGGTTGAGAGGAGACATTAACGAGGGTAAAGTTATGTCGCAACAGATACCCAAAATTATTTATGTCAACGTAGATAACGCTGCTATTAATTTTATGGGTGAAGCACCTGTTCCTTTAAGCTTTTATGCGCAAGCGGTGTACGCTTTAACAACCCTAGGGAAGTCACGAGCATTGATTTCAGACATTTTGTTCTATGATAGAAAATATTCGAATTTGGTGGATACGCAACGCGTATACGATGACGAACGCATGTGTCGTCAATATTTTGAAAACAGTCCCAATATAGTCTTGGGAACTTGGTACAATGCATTTGGAGAAGTACAACAACCTTTTTTACAGAATGAAATTCCATTTCCATTGATCTACAAAGGGTTTACAAAATTTAGCCTCGTTAAAAATCCTCTCTATCCTTCAAATAAAATTGTAGGTAGCAAGATCAGGGTAGGTATTACAAATGGCGATTCTATTATGAATGGAGGATCAACTATACGTTGGATACCGCTTTATGCACGTACATACGACCAAATTTACTACACACTTGGATTGGAAGCACTCATGCATGCTTTAAAGGTGTCACATGATTTCGTCGATATTTATGGAGATGATTCTCCAGATGAAAAATACGAAGGCAATTTCAGGATTATTTTCTTAAACCAAAATGGGGAGGTGGTTAGAAAAATTCCACTACAAAAGAGACAATTGATGGAAACTAATTGGTTTTCTTTGTGGTCCACCACAAAGGATCAAAAAGTAAGTTTGATCGGCGTCTTAAAAAATTATGAAATTATTCAATCTCCCAATGCTTCTAAGAGTGAAAAAGATCATGCGCTTGCCTTTTTTTCACAGTTTAACGATGCGTTTATTTTCTTAGGTAATACGTATCAAGGTACAGATTCACTTATCCATACTCCAGTAGATGCAAAAAAAGTCCCTTCCATCACCGCACACGCAAATTTGTTCAAAACACTTTATTCGGAATGTTATATACGGCATTTTTCATGGATTGTAGAATTATCGATAGTATTTGTGCTGAATCTTTTTGTAGCTATCATTATTTTGTACGGCGACTTTATTAAACATTGGAGCAAATTGCTGATGGGTGCTGTTGTTGTTTACTTTTTATTGGCACTTGGCTTATTTGGTATTTTTGACGTAACCGTGCACATTGCTTGCCCAATGGTTGCGCCTTTAGGTTGTCTCTTTACGTTATCATTATTTGGAGCGTTGTATCAAATGCTTGTGGAGCGCAAGCAGCGACTAAGAATAAAAAGCATTTTTGGGAATTATTTGTCGCCAGAAATTGTTTCCACCATGATTGCAACGCAAAATAACCCTCAGTTGGGTGGCGTTGAAAAAGATATTACAGCATTTTTCAGTGATATTCAAAATTTTTCAACTTTTTCTGAACTTTTATCTCCTTCTAATCTTGTTAAACTCATGAATGAATATTTAACTGCCGTTACCGATATCATCAATCAAGAAGGAGGCACGCTTGATAAATACATTGGAGATGCCGTTGTTGCCATGTTTGGAGCGCCTTTTGATTTAGAGTCTCATGCGTTGCATGCATGCGCTGCCACCTGCCGCATTCAAGAAAAGCAGGGTATTTTGAGAGAAAAATGGGGTCGCGAAAAGGGTATTAATTGGCCTCAAGAAGTTTTTCAAATGAGAACTCGTATTGGTCTTAATACTGGATTTGCTACGGTGGGTAATATGGGTTCCTCCACACGGTTTAATTTTACAATGATGGGAGATACGGTCAACATAGCTGCGCGTTGTGAATCGGGAGCAAAAATGTTTGGTGTGTATACATTGGTTACGGAAGATACTTACAAAACCGTTATTGGAGAAAGCGATATGCTTGTTTTTCGATTTATTGATCGCATTATCGTCAAAGGTCGGACACATCCTTTGAGTATTTACGAAATCGTTGGATTTAAAAAGGATTTACAGGAAACCGCTTTTGAATGTATCGACGTTTTTGAAAAAGGTATACAGAAGTATTTGCGACAAGATTGGATCGAAGCTATCAAATTATTTGAACAATCGTCCAACTTAGAACCTTTACAACCCAATAGAAATGTCGGTATTACTACGAATCCTTCTTTATTATACAAGCAGCGTTGTACTTACATGCAATTGCATCCACCCGAAGTAGATTGGGATGGTGTATTTGTTATGAAAACGAAATAACTTTATACGTGTTGCAGATAACCATTTTCGGCATTTAAATCGATGCAGGGAAATGCATTTTATGTGTAACGCATTTGTTTACTTTATCGGCTTTATAAAGCATTGAAACCGGCACCACCTGTTTCGACTAAAGTACTTTATAGCCCACTCATGCTTGCCTACTTTTGGCTACAGTTATTTAAGGTTTACGTGCGATTAGAAACAAAGTTCTAGTCCGTGTCACATCCGTATTTAACAAAGGTTTGACAAGATTAAAGGCATGCGATTGGATGAAGAAAATATGGATGGATTGGATATAGACAAGACGCATACGATGGGAGCACGTGTGAAGTTTTTAGCTTTAGGAAGTGCAGCTTGCCGCGCTTTAAATTATTTCTTTTCCAAAGAGTCTATTTTGTCTGATTTATGTTTGGCCGTGGATACAGATTTGCGTTGCTTGGAAAGTTTACATCCATCTTTACCAAAATTTTGTTTTGAAAAAAATCACTTTCGAGGACTCAGTTCCGGAGGCGACGAAGCACTCGTAGAACAAATGTTTGAGAAAGATGCAACTCCATTTCACGCTTTTTGCCAAAAAACCGATATTCTCATTTTACTTGTTGGTTTAGGAGGCGGGACAGGTGGAGGCGCTTGTTTAAAATTGGTTCAATTGGCTATCCAAGGGGGTGCTTTTGTGTTGAGTATTCCCATTGTGCCCTTTTCCTTTGAAGGACAATCTAAAGCTGTTCGTGTGCAAAGCCAATTAAAGTCCCTACAACTCGCTTCAGATTTGGTGGTACCTTTCAATAATGACATTTTGTTTCAGTCATTGTCGGATGTTTCGACCATTAAAGAGGCGTTCACCGAAGGAGATGTTTGGTTATCCAGGTTAATGAAAATATTCTTTATTTACTTAACGCAAAATACCGCCGGTGTTTTGGAAGGCAATTTAAATAATTTCATGAAGCACTTTTCCGATAAACCCGAAGGTGTTTTTTGGGGCATAGGTTTCGGGGAAGGTGAGCGTGCTTCGGAACAAGCTTTAAGATCGGTGTTCGACTGTCCATTTTGGCGTTCCAGTAAAGGGCACATACCCATAAAAAAAGTTTTCGTGTTGTCCCAATTGGGAGCCGGCATACCATTCGTGGATTTAAAAAACTTATACTATGAATTGCAAGGTTACTTGGGGTCGCCTGAGATTCAGATGCTCAATGCGTATGCGGAATTAGCAGAAGTTGCATCGCGCGTGGAAATTTTTATTTTAGGGTCCTATTGTAAGCAAAATTTAAAAGCTGCACGTTATCGTAAAAAACTTGGCAACGAAAAAATGGCAAATAGCCAAAACGTGCAAATCCAGTTTGATTTCGACGACGCTGGCAGTGAGGCTTATTGGGATACGCCTACGTACCTACGTCACGGTTTAAAACTGGATTAGAAAAATCTCTGAGGGCTTCTGAATAAAAATCGAGCGTATTACGCATCAGTTTTTTGGCGACTTTCACGCCAATGTAATCGAAATGCACACGTCACGTTATGCCAACCCAGTATACGTTTGAAAAACGTGTAATTGCGTGCCAAAGCTCTATTTAATGTAAGACCATATCGATACATTCTACGGAAATAACAAGTAGGCCAAATATACAGCATAGGGTATCTTGTAAAGTGATGTTTTTGTTCGTTCGTTTTAAATAAATGGGAATGAAAATTACGAACACGGTTGCAATCGCACCTCCAAAGGATAGTATTTTTAGAAATGCATTTTGAAAAGTTAGATTCACAATGCATGGAATGATAACCACTAGTATTTGTGGATTGATTTTAGTTTGTTCTTCCTGAAGTGATATGCAAATACCTATGCCAATACCGATTGCCGAGGTTAGGATGGCGAAGAGGGAGATGAGTTTAAAAATTGTATCCATCCAAGACATGCCGACAACACTGCACAATTTTTGAACAAGCATCCCTGGACTTACGGTTCCTTGAATCATTTGATTGAAAAATTGGAAATCGGTGTTTCGCAAGTAATTGGATACCATAAATATCCATAAAAAATAAATTACAGTTGGAATTAATATGCCTATTAAAAACGCCCGTTTTGCTTTTTTTACGTTGCCATCTAATAGATTGTAAACATTAGGGCATACATTTTGAACTCCAAAAGAGGTAAATAAAATGGGAAGTGTGAATAGTAGATTGCTCGAAAAGTGATTTGAAATAACAAAGTCGTAAGAAGGATTCCAGATGGTAACCAGGATACACCCAATGCATAGCAATAACAAACTGCAAAACAATGAATTTACTCTGCATATGTGGCGAATGTGTTGTTTAAGAAGATAATAGAACAGCAAACTGTAGATGACAAAACCCGGAATAGACGTTTGAAAGTTCAAGAATACGCGTATCATGTCGGCCGTTGCGCAGGCGTATACGGATAATAAAGCGAAAGACAGTAAGTAGAAACTTATGAGAGTAACGTATTTTGCTCGTCTGCACGATAGAATGTGACTCAATTCCACGATACTTGTTCCCCTCCCCAATTGATGGTTCAGTTGGAGGGTAATGCAAGCGGTTTTGTAAGATATCCAAGCGGTTGCCATGATGAGCAACAAACAGGGAATGGTGCCAATATCTTTGCAGGATAAAGGTAAGGCAATAAGTCCCGCCCCCATAGCCGTTCCGGACACTATAAAAATAGCATTTATGAATTTGAACATAAAAATTTTACTTTTTTGAAAGGTTATTAATTTAGAAAAATGAGAAATAGGTGTTAAAAAATTACAATGAGGCGTCTAACGCCAACCAAAGAAACGCGTAACTTTGCAATCAAAACAAAATATAAAACAAGCATTCATTTTTGTAATTATTTCTTTTTGAGAACCGATAATACGTTTTGCAAGTTTAAAATTAATAAATAGTTGCCCCGGTTTTTAATGTTTTTCGCGTGCAATAAAATTGTGTATTGGGTTTTTGTATTTTCCGCTTTTGACGCGTTATATTAATTCAATAATTGCGTAATCAATTTAAGATGTCTTTGCGGCCATAAAATGTTTGTATGCATCCATAGCTCTTTGTAGGGGTATTTGAGGAATGTTTACTTTAGGGTGAAAAGGGGAAATAGATACAGCAAGTTGGGTTGTTCTATGCCAGGTTCCAACAACTTGGCCGTTGCATAAAACGACCGGATGAAATGTACCGTAAGCGTTGAATGCTTTGTGTTGATATTGTGTGTCAATGACGTGCGTTCTATCTTTATAGGCGATAAGGTACTCGTCGTACGATGGGAGCAAATGTAAATTTTCTGTATTATGGCGTTGTGGAGAGCTACAAGATGTGTGCGTCCAGAGGCAAGGAGAATGCCGTTTATCCCGAACGAGGTCTGGCGCAATGAGATCGATTGCTCTTTTGGATTCGTAACGCGTTAAGCCAGACCACCATGCAAAGTCATACAAGCTTGCAGGGGAATGACTTTGAAAAAATTTTGTCACCAATCTCACCAAAGCTTCGTCCTGAGATAACATGGAAGTGAGAGGAATTCGTTCTTCCAATAAAGCGTAGGTACATTGATTGTTTTTATCGATACCGCTGCAGATAATGCCTTCAATTTCGGCTTGCATCATTATCAATGTCATCTGCGTGGGGTGAATGTTGATACCCGACTGATGGAATGCTGAACGGATTTCTTGCCTTGTTGAATGGATCTGTCCCGCCAGTATTTTTTCTAACGTGCGATTGCATTGCATGCACAAATTGTCTGTTATACCGCTATTTTTATTTCTAAACTTGAGAGCGGATTGGATGTTTTTTTTGGAGAGTGCTAACATCCATCGTACGTCTTCTTGAGGTATCCAGTGCCATGTGGGTCGTAAAACGTGCATGCGTATTATTTCGCCGCATTGGATAGCTTTATCGATTGTCTGAATAGTGGATGCGGGTAGTCGAATACCCATAGCCCATTTGGACATAGGGTAATTTTGGGCTTGCATGGCACCCATCCAGGAAACTAGCTCTTGGGGGGAGTGGCAATGGGAATTTGCCAATTGATGATTTAACAATCGATGACCCCGTATCATGGCATTATCATTTGCAAGAGAAAATAAGTTTTTTACGCTTTCAAGTCGATTTAAAAAGAATCTTGTCCTTGCATGGAAAATAGCGTACACAACTCGTATGAAGCACACGTTATGGTCCCTAAGCCGACATTATTTATCGGCACACAAGTTTTTATTCATGGTGGCATTAATGTGTGGGATGATCTACGGATTGATGAGTGGCTTAGGGCTCCCCGTAATATTTGAAAAAGTATTTAGGCAAATCTTTGAGGATACCGAAAATATTTACACATGGGGACAAATTTTGTGGATCTCTGGCCTTATCCCTTTAGGGTTCTTTGTACGCGGCGTTTTTGGGTATTTGAGCACCTATTGGATGAATCGTTGTGGATTGGAAATTTTAAATCATTTGCGAGCCGACATTTTTGCAAAGCTTCAGGCAATGCCTTTGTCCTTTTTTGAACAAAAGCATTCGGGAGATTTGGTGAATCGTGTGGTGAATGATCCCAAAACAATTCAAGACGTTTTACTTGAAATCGCATCCGAATTTTTCAAACAACCTTTACAAATGTTAGCGGCGTTTGTCGGACTCATTTACTTGTCCATTAAAAATGGCGATTTTGTTTTGTTGACGGTGTTTTTGCTTGCTTTACCCATATGTTTTATACCGGTACGACTGCTACGCTACCGTGTCAAAGAAAGTAGCCGATGCATGCAACGTACGGAAGCAGAAGTGACCGAATGCGTCGTGGAAAATTTGCGTGCTGCCCAGGAAATAAGAACATTTTTGCTGGAAAAGTCCGCCTTGGATAAAGCAAAAGGTGTCATGTACCGGTTAGCCAACCGAATTCAAACGGTTGTGCAGTGGCAAAAATTGCAGCAGCCTTTGATGGAAATTGTAACGGCCGTGATCCTTGCGATCATTTTCATTTACGCCTACTATAGGCGTATTCCTTTTTCGGTTTTCAGTTCCATGGGGACAGCGCTTTATTTCGCATTCGATCCCATCAAAAAAATGAGCAATACCCTGGGGCAAGTACACCGTTCAACGGGGGCTTTGGAGCGCATTGTTGAGATTTTAGAAACGCCTATAGAGATCCAATCTCCAGAAAAATACGCTTACGCAAGTACCGTAAAAGGTGAATTTACGTTTCAAGGTGTCGATTTTATTTACGAGCGATCGATGGATGCAACGAAAGCTTTGCAGGGAATCAACTTAACTTTTTCTGCTGGCAAATGGAGTGCGCTCGTGGGACCCAGCGGTGCGGGTAAATCTACGCTCACTAAACTTTTGCCACGTTTGTACGACGTTAGTGGCGGTTGTATTTTATTGGATGGTATTGATCTGCGACAATGGTCTCTCGAAAGTTTACGTAGTCAAATTGCAATCGTTTCACAAAATCCGGTTTTATTTAACGATACCATTACCAATAATTTGAAATTGGGATGCCCTGAGGCTGACGATGCAACTGTGATTGAAGCCGCTAAGGCGGCATACGCGCACGAATTTATATTGGCCGCAGGCGGTTATGACGCTTGGGTGGGTGAAAATGGAAATCGTTTTTCGGGAGGGCAGAGGCAGCGTTTGGCCATTGCGCGTGCTTTTTTAAAAAATGTCCCCGTACTCATTTTAGATGAGGCTACATCCGCTCTGGATTCGGAAAGTGAATTTTATATTCGAAAAGCCATCGAGCGGTTAACGGTTAACAAAACGGTTGTTGCCATTGCACATCGCATCCGTACAATTCAAAATGCGCACTGCATCTATTTGTTCGATGCAGGACGGTTCATCTGTCAAGGGACACATACGGAGTTGCTGAAAATAAGTGAATTGTATAGGCAACTGGTGGAAAAACAATTACTTGACATTGAATCCAATGAAGGTGCATGTGCATTGTAAATTACGCAATTGTATGCAAAATGGCACCGAAAAAATCATATTGTTACAATTTACCTTTTAAAACATACGTATTTTGTTTGTTGTTAAAAATACTTGTTTTTTAACATGCAATCAGTAAAGTGAAACGTATGGAGGGTATGAGTATTACGTTATTTATTGTAGGTTTTTTGATCCTTGGTTTTTTGGCTATCGTTTTATCCTTTTTTAATGTTTGGTTGAGAGCATGGTTGGCGGGAGCTTACGTTAGTATTCCCAACTTAATTGCGATGCGTTTAAGGAAGGTGCCTTACGGACTCATCGTTGATTGTCGTGTTACAGCTGCCAAAGCCGGTATTGATTTGTCGGTGGATGAATTGGAAGCCCATTTTTTGGCGGAAGGCAATTTATTACAAACGGTCCAAGCATTGATAGCGGCCGAAAAAGCGGGCATTGAATTAAGTTTTGCACGTGCTTGCGCCATCGATTTGGCGACCAAAGGTACGGGTAAAACGGTGATCGAAGCCGTTCATACTTCCGTCAATCCCAAGGTAATCGACTGTCCAAAGGCAATTCAAAGCAAATTAACGATTGATGGGGTTGCGAAAGATGGTATCCAGGTTAAGGTCAGAGCTCGTGTGACCGTCCGTACCAATTTGGACCGTTTTGTGGGTGGAGCCCAAGAAGATACCATCATTGCCCGTGTGGGCGAAGGTATTGTGGCCACCATTGGTTCTGCGGAAACTTACAAGCAGGTTTTGGAAACTCCCGATCAAATTTCCAAAGTTGTGCTCAATAGAGGTTTGGACGTTGGAACCGCCTACGAAATTCTTTCCATTGATATTGCCGACATTGACATTGGAGAAAATGTAGGGGCTAAGTTACAAGTTTCACAGGCTGAAGCAAATAAGAACATGGCGCAAGCACAAGCGGAAATCCGCCGTGCCAGTGCCGTTGCCTTGGAACAAGAAATGAAAGCGCGCGTGGAAGAAATGCGTGCCAAGGTGGTCGAATCGCAGGCGGAAGTACCTTTGGCGGTATCGGAAGCTTTACGTAAAGGGCGTTTGGGAGTCATGGATTTCTATCGTATGGAAAATGTAAAGGCCGATACGGAAATGCGCGAACATTTATCCAAAGATTCAGAGAACGTCATTTCGGAGAATTTACACGAATAAAAATGAACTGGGATGATCTTGTTTACGTGATGGTGTTTTTGGTTTTAGCATTTATTCCCGGTGCTAAAAAGCAGCAAACTGCAAAGCCGAAAACACAAAATACGGAAGACGATGCGCGTTGTCTTGAGGAAGCGCGTAAGAAAATTGAAATGCTCAAGCGGCAACGTAGGACAAGTGAAACCGAAATCCAGGCGCTTTCATCTCAAGAAAAACCCACCGTTGAAGATCTTTTATGGGTATCATCCACAAGCGGTTTGGCAACACCTATAGGACTTGTTCGTTCAGAGATTGAACAACCGTACATGTGCATACAACCCATGTCTCAACCCAAGCTTCGAACGCGGATCAAAAAATCAATCCGATTGCGCCAATGGATTATGGGGCAGGTTGTTTTGAAACGCAAGTTCGATGCGCGTTATTGATTTTTTTTGTAGGAAACTTCATGATTTCTGCGAATTTTTGTATATTCAAAGGTAGCAACATTCCACAGACTGTGGAATCAATCGATTCTTCACCCTCATCAAGTCTCTTTTTAACTTTCGGTTATCTAAGTTAAATGGCATTGAACCATTTTTATAGCACAGGTGAAACCAATCCTCCGATGGTGGGCCTATAGAAATCTCTATTTGTTTTATAAAATTGTACCATATTTTTTCACCCCTGATATTATGGTAGTATCAGCTACCACCATTCAAGGCGATAGAGTTAGGGCACACTCCATGGAGTACAAAGTAAATAAGTTTCATAGTACCCCCCTATAGTGGCATTGTGGTCCCTTGTAGAGGTTATTGCATTGCATCGTTACGCTCCTTCGCATTCCACCTTACGTCGGATTTTCCCAGGCAGACACATGGGTTTACGATACCATTGAGTTCAGTGGAAGATAGGGCTATATAGTTCCATTGGAAAGATTAGATAAGTCAATGGTACGAGTATTGAGTCTCACACCGAACAACAATTCTTCGGATGTGGATACACGCCTCTAGGTTCACCGAGTTTGGAGGCATGAGCACGGTATGCAAGGCATCAATTCCTTTGTTGTAAGCTAGGATGACGAAGATAATGCAGGCGTGTGAAACCGTTTTGTGGGCTATGGCTAGGGCAATAAGGCTTATATGGATCTATTGGGAAGGCACAGGCGTAAATCGTCGCAAAACCGTTCATTACGGACCAGACTGCAAATATTAAGGTACCTTCTTTCGCTTACAGCAAGTGTCTTGGAAACAACCATGAAGTCTATAAAGTTACGACTTGCGGTTCGCAGCCGCAGTTACCATCGGTGCGATGATTGGTCGCACTGGAAATCTTTTACAGACAAAACAATGCGATCTTGCCAAAACCTTTTATTGGGGACTTAATTTAACCGCAGCAAAGTCTTAGAGCGCTTACCAAAGCTTAACGCCTGACATGTGTCCTGTGTCGGAGGTTAGCTCTGATGCCTGCCTAACACGGCAAAGGTTATTACTGCGTAAATTACATGTATTCCACTATAATTCTCTGCTCCACATTGTTTTGTGCACAGAAAACTCGGGAAGTCCGTTAGTCATGGCCAGGACACGTCGTATGGATGGTTCTTACATCACGGAGAATTAAGAAGCACTCCAACAACATGGAACCGCCGCCGAAGTTGTAGGACTGGAATCCTTGGTGTTATACAGTAGGGTCAACCTCATAAAAACCCTTTTACTGACTATGATTGGTAAACGGCAAAATGCATTTGGTGGCAGAACTAATTGAACAAGGTCTGCCGTTATTATCCACGCAATACACCCGCGGACCTTAAAAAGTTCATTTGCTGTCAAACATAAATGCGGTGATTTGCTCCGCATAGTTTTAATTTTAATGGTTTTACACAGGTACCCAACAAACAATTCTTTAGTTTTCCACAATCGCATCATGCAAAATTTCTGGAGGTTAAACTATGTTTTTGGATGAATGTATTCCCTAAAAATTACCATCATTTGGCCCTATAAATAACTTGCAAAAATAAAAACTTTAAACCGAAATAAGGCAATCATGCATAATGTTTTACCCAAGGTACTTTTATTTGGATATACCAACGTTGGCAAAAGTACTTTGTTTAATCGTTTAAGTCAAAGTCGTATGGCGATTGTTCATGGTCAACCTGGAGTAACGCGTGATTTTTTATCGGTGACCGTGGATGAAAAATTTCAACTTGTGGATAGTGGAGGTATAGGAAGTGAAAGTTCCAACGACTTATTTGCAAATTTAGTTGAAGAACGTGTCAGAGGAAGTTTAGGGAAAATGGATGTTATTGTTTGGGTTTTAGATGGGAAATGTGGTTTGACCGCCAGAGATTATCAAATTTCTCACGAGTTGCGCAGGCTGAATAAACCGACCATTTTGGCAATTAACAAAATAGACAACGAACGAGACGAGTCCAGTTGGGCTGAATTTTATCACCTGGGTTGGGAAATTGTCCTTCCTATTGCTGCCGAGCATGCAATTAATATTGCAATTTTAAAGGAAGCCATTGCCCATGCACTACCTTCGGCAAAAATTTCTGAGAGCGCCGCTGATTTAAGTGCAAAATTTGCCATTATAGGTCGACCTAATGTAGGCAAATCTTCTTTGGTCAATGCTTTACTGAAAGAAGATCGTATGCTTGTGAGCGATGTTGCTGGAACAACGCGCGATGCGGTTGAATGCCCATTTTCATGGCAATTTAAGACAGGTCAGAAGGAAAATTTTGTTTTGGTGGATACGGCAGGTGTTCGAAAAAAAAGGGTCGATCCCGTAGAATACTACGCCTATGTAAGAACTGAGAAAGCATTGCAAACGGTGGACTTGTCTCTCATTGTATTAGATCTACTGGAAGGCCCTACTGTCATTGATAAAGACCTTGTTCGCCACGTGTACGTGTTGGGGAAAGCATGTATATGGGTGGTAAATAAGTGGGATATCGCAAGGCAGCAGTTGGACGCACAAGGTGAAAATGCAGAAAAATTCCAGCATAAGTTTTTACGGCAAATCAACAGTTTGTATCCATTTTTTAACGCCCCTATTGCATTCGTTTCGGCCAAATCGGGGGAAGGTATAGACGCTTTATTGAGACAAGTCACTGCATTAAAAAAACGCCTTCACACAACCGTTTCTACCGGTTTATTGAACCGTTTTTTACACACAATTACCACCAAGACACCACCCACTTCACACGATGGAAAGCATTTTAAAATTTACTATGCCGTTCAAATAAAATCGGCACCCTTTACCTTGCAGGTGTTTTGTAATAAACTTCGCTGGATGCCCAATCATTACAAACGATTTTTAGAAAATTCCCTGCGGCAACGATACGCATTGGAAGGTTGTCCCATTGTATGGCAATGGGTCGAGAAGGCTCCCAATACCCTGTTGAACGCATCCCCATTGAAACAAGTGGTTTAATTGTTCGTATGCCTAAAGTACGCACCGTTTTTTTGTCCGCTTCCGACATTGCGATTCCATGCTTGGAACGGTTATTAAAGATCAACGACTGCCAACTGGTTGGCATTGTGACGCAACCCGAGCGTCCCAGAGGACGTGGACAAAAGTATAGTCCGAATCCAATTGCAACGTGGGCACAATCGCATCGCATCGCCTGTCTGCAAACGGAGCAAATGGATAATAATCTATTTGTTGAGTTGCAGCAAATGCGAATCGACCTTGCGTTTGTCATGGCATTTGGCCATATCCTTAAGCGGCGTTTTTTGGACCTTCCTGCGTTGGATATGTGGAACTTCCACACTTCGCTTTTACCCAAATACCGTGGGGCATCTCCCATTCAAACATGCCTGTTAATGGGTGAACATGAAACGGGTGTTACGCTGATGCGTATGGTGGAAAAGCTGGATGCGGGCCCCTGGATTGCTCAGAAAGTCGTAGGTATCGAGGCCCAGGAGACCGCCTACTCGCTCACGCAAAAACTCGCTCACGCGAGCGCAGATCTACTGGCAGAATATTGGGGTCGTCTTATCCAAAAAAATTACTCGGTCCTTGAGCAGGTTGAACCGTCTGCTACCGTAACGCGTAAGTTGCACAAGGCGGACGGGTTGCTTGATTTTAACGAAACCGCTTTATCTTTAGAACGGAAGATTAGAGCGTTAAATCCTTGGCCGGGCACCTTCTTTCACCGGGGAAATGAATGTATAAAAGTTCATGCCGCCCACATAATCGACGAAAAAGTTGCCCGTAAACCGGGTACGGTATTGTTTGACTTTTGTCAATGTCCGTTGTGTATAGCAACCGCGAAGGGCGTTCTGGCTATAGATCAATTGCAACGTTCTGGCGGGAAAATTCTACGCGTAAAAGAATTTTTGAATGGGAATAAATTTTTATTTTCAGATAAATAATCGTATCTGGTGGTAAAAGGTGGTAGAGTGGAGGCCATTTCGTGTAGAAATTTTGCGCGTTGGAAATTCCATATGAATCATATTTCGGTTTTTTAGATTGAAGTTTCTGGATCAACGCGTATATGCTTCACGTGTGAGAGAATTGCTACAGCTTTTCCCAGAATTGCATACATGGATCCAAACGTTCGACCTGGAACAGACGCGTAAATTGCGTCAGTCATTTGAAAGAATTCCTTTCCAGGAATGGCGGGCGTTAAAAGTTCTGTCGCAAACAGCTTTCAAGAAACAGTCTTTGTCCATTAAACGGTGGACACCACCTGCGTGCTTTATGCTGCGAGACAGGCAAACGCAATCAACTTTGTGGCAGCAGGCTGAATCTAGAGGAGTACAGCATTTACGTCAGGGGAAAGTGGCCGCTTTAACGGTTGCAGGAGGGTCGGGTACGCGCTTAGGTTTCCCAGGCCCCAAAGGGTTGGTTCCCATAACCCCTCTAAAACGTAAAACGCTATTTCAGGTATTTGCCGAAAAATTGAGAGCCATTGAAAGGCTGCATGGCGTACGTATGCACTGGTTTATCATGACAAGTGCAGATACGCACGAAGCGACGTACGAGGCTTTTCAAACGAATCATTGGTATGATGCAAAATACGTTCATCTATTTCGGCAAGGGGTATTACCCGCATTTACGATGGAAGGAATATGCTTACTTACCAATGAACCCAGCGTCAATTATTGTCCAGATGGCCATGGAGGCGTTTTTAAGGCTTTGGCGTCGACCGGATGCTTGAACAAGATGTTGGCATATGGCATAGAAACGCTGAGTTATTTTCAGGTGGACAATCCGCTTGTGTGCATCGGCGATTGCAATTTTCTTGGATTGCACCTCAATCGCATGTCTGATTTTTCCACAAAAGTTGTTGCCAAAACAAATGCTGACGAAAAAGTGGGGGTTTTTGTGGACAAAGGTGATGCTCTACAATTGATGGAATACAGTGAAATACCGGAGCATTTGTCGGTAAAGAAGACGGAAGACGGTCAACTTTATTTTAAGTTGGGTAATACGGCTATGCACCTTATTCAACGTAGTTTTTTAGAGGCAATGGCAAAGGAAAAACTGCCCATTCACATAACGCATAAATCCATGCAATATTGGCATCCTTTACTGCAAAGCCATTGTACTGCATCTTGTCAAAAATTAGAATATTTTATATTCGATGCTTTGCCTTTTGCTAAAAATCCACTCTTGTTTGAAATAGATCGCAAAGAAGAATTCAGCCCCGTTAAAAACGCTCAGGGGCAAGATAGTTTGGATACGTGTATGAGAGATCAAATCAGTCGGTGGCATCGTTGGTTTGTAAACTGTGGATTAAACGTTGACCTCGGCGATAAAGAAATCAATAGTACTTATCGTCTCGAAATAAGTCCTTTGTTCGCAGATGATTACATAAGCTTTAAAAAAATGTGGCATGCGTTGGTCATTAAACCTAGTTGTTTTGAAAGTCTTTATCTGGAATGAATTTGCATGAATGCTATCTTTGATCAATTGCAGCAAGCAGTTCGAGCTGGGAAATTGCGCGAAAGTACATTGAATAACATTGCTTATTATTTAAACGTACAACAACTACCTGATTGGTTTACGTTAAGTCTTGAAGAATTGGTGGCCCAATGTCAATGGACTGAACTGGATGACCGATTTTTCAAATGCATAGAGTTTGGCACCGCTGGTATGCGCGGACGTACCATAGGTAACCATGCAACGGTTGCTGAAAAAAAAGAGGATAATCATTACGTTCACGCGGCCATTGGAAGTAATTGCATGAATGACTTTAATGTTATTAAAGCAACCATAGGGCTTTTTAAATATTGCCGCATTTACATTGAAGAAACTTGGGAATTTCCTCGTAGACCTAGCCTTGTAGTAGCTCACGATATGCGTTACTTTTCGCGACATTTTTGCGAACTGACAGCGTCCACTTGGAGTCAGTTGGGTGGAGACGTCTATGTATTTGATGGTCCTCGATCGACACCGCAACTAAGCTTTTCAATTCGATATTTAGGTGTTACGGCGGGCGTTATGATTACGGCGAGCCACAATCCTTTCTACGATAACGGTTATAAGGTTTATCTTCAAGACGGTGCTCAAATATGTGATGCGCATGCCAAAGGTATTATCCGTTGTATTGAGCAAGTAAGTTTGCAGGAAATTTTGCCCTTTTTGACGAAGGATGCAAGACAAGTTTTTTGTTTGTCTCCTTTGAACGATGAAGCTTATTTAGAATGCGTCCAAGAGGTATTGTTGGATGTAGATGTACTCAAAACTTATAAACCCAAAGTCGTTTATACACCGCTGCATGGTACAGGTTCTGTCAGCATATTGCCTCTCCTAAAAAATTTTGAATGGAATGTTCACTGTGTGAACGCACAATTAAAAATGGATCCAGCGTTCTCCACCATTCAGTTCCCTAACCCTGAGCACAAAGAAGCTTTAAAAATGGCCCTAGACTTAGCGCGGGAAGTGGACGCAGATGCAGTCATTGCGACAGATCCCGATGGTGACCGCATGGGCGTTGCTTTGAAAAATGACCAAAAAGAATGGTGCATTTTAAGTGGCAATACTTTGGCCGTTTTGTTGGCCGAGTATCGAATATCCAAAATGATTTGTTTAGGAATCCTACCCCGCAAGCAAGAAAAACGTCGGAATGCGGCTCTCATTAAGTCGTTTGTAACAACACCAATGCTAAAAGCAATAGGTGATTACCACGGGCTTAAAACGATTGAAACGCTGACGGGATTTAAGTGGATCGGTGCCAAGTTAAACGATTACGAAATAGAATTGAAACAACGTGTTCGAAAGATGCAGGGGCTTGGGTTAGACTATAATCAAACGTCTTTTAAAAAACGTAAGGATTTGCTTTTACAACATTCTACATTTTACATTTTTGGAGGCGAAGAAAGTTACGGTTATTTAGCCAATGATCGCGTTAGAGATAAGGATGCCAACGCCGCTGCTTTGATGTTTTGCGAATTTTTAGCCTATTTAAAATCTAAGGAAATAAATTTTTCGGATTATTTGGACGAAATGTATTGCAAATATGGATATTTCCAAGAAGATTTGCTGAGCTTTTCATTTGAAGGTGCGGCAGGCTTTGCTACCATGCAAAAGTTACTAACGTCTTACCGGCAAGACATTCCCAAAAGGATAAATAATATTCGCGTTTTAAGTGTGACCGATTTTTCTCGTGAAGGCCATCATAAAGATTGCGATGGTAAGATAATTGCTGGAGCCGATTTTTTGATCATTAAACTGATCGATGGCTTTAGTGTAGCCATTCGTGGCAGTGGGACGGAACCCAAGGTTAAAATATATTTGCTGGGGCAGTCAGAAGTTGAGCATGAAGATTTGTTGCCTCAAATTAAGCAGGATGTTGCGCAACGATTACAACAATTAAAAGCATTTTTGCATGACGATGCGACCAAGCGTGTTCAAGGAAAATAAAGCCTAACGTGTATAAAGGTTGGTGGATGTGGGCTACTTTAGAAATGCCTTTATGCAAGGTTCAGTTTTTGAGATGGATTTACCCAATGCGTAAATAAGTTGTCTTTGATTGAATGGAAAATTGCAATAGAGGGTGGCGAACCGGTTAATGTTTTCATGCAACCGCCGTCAAGGCTTTTTTTCAAAGTGGATTCATGCGTATCTTCTTCGTGCAATGGAAAACATAATTGGTGTTTGCGTTTTAAAGCGAAGAGGACATACTGTGCAATCGTGAACAGTTTAGTATTGACGTTTTAAATGTTATATAACTTAGTTTTCTTACAGTACTGGCCGAGATAGCTCAGTAGGTGGAGCAACGCATTCGTAATGCGTGGGTCGTGAGTTCAAATCTCACTCTCGGCTCCAGTGGTTATCACAAGCGAGGTTTTTATGTCACAACATGCAAGTTTTCGTCAGGGACGTTCTGCTCTAACAAGCAATAAGACGGTATTAAAGCGTTTTGAAAGGATTGAATTACTTAAAAAACGTGGTCAATGGAAAGAAGGACAAAGCGTATTGGGCTTACGCAAAACAAAACCTGAGTAATGGTATTAACGTATTTTTCATCTTATGGCATCTGCAACAGATATTCGTAAAGGACAAGTCCTATTGTATCAGAATGTACCTCATTGGGTAGTAGACATGCAACATCGTACGCAGGGTCGTCAATCGGGTTTTGTACAAGTTACTTTACGCAACTTACATACGGGTTCATCCACAAAAACTAAATTTGGATCCAACGATAATATTACCCTATGTTTTACGGAATCCAAAGATCTAGAATACGCCTATGCAGATAATATTGGGTATCATTTTTTGAATCCCAATACCTTTGAAGATGAAATCATTCCAAGTTCTTTGCTGGAAGATCAAAAGTTGTATTTAATTGCAGGTATCATTTATGCCGTAATGTTTGTGGAGGGGAAACCTGTTCAATTGCAATTGCCGACCGCACTCTCCATGAAAGTTACGGAAGCTTCGGAAGGGTTACGCGGTGATACGGCGAGTAATGCACAGAAACCTATCGTCACCGAAAGTGGATTGACCGTCCAGGTCCCTCTATTTATCAAACGTGGCGAAGTCATTCGAGTGAACACAAGTGATGGTTCTTATTTGGGGAGAGCCTAATTTTATGGTTCAAAAATCTTTGGAGGAGACGGTCAGTAAGCCTAAGGTTATTTATACAATTACTCTGGAAGAAGGCCAAATAAAGGCTCTTGAAACTTGGTGTGACCATCATGCATGGGAATTTTACCCTGTGAGTTATGCTCGTTTTGCCTTTCGAGGTGACGGTGTCAACGTAGTTGCTTACCAAAGTGGTAAGGTAGTGATACAGGGAAAGAAAACGGAGCGTTTTGTAACTTATGTTTTAGAACCTGAAATTACTCGGAAACCGCAATGGGGTTTGGAAAAAATCCATCATCCAGAATGGTTTGCGCCCCATGCGGGTATGGATGAAAGTGGTAAAGGTGATTTTTTTGGCCCCTTGGTAACAGCCTGTGTTGTTGCTGACGGTTCCATGGTAGATGCTTGGCTACAATCGGGACTCAGGGAAAGCAAAAAACTCGGGAGTGATCTGACTGTTTTTAAAATGGAACAATTGATTCGTCGGACGCATGGGGTTGTTATTGAAATCGCCTTTGCCGGCATGGAAAAATATAACGCGTTGTACAAGAAATTTGGTAATTTAAACGAATTATTGGCTTGGTTGCATGCAAAATCCCTGGACAATGCTTTGAAAAAGCGCTGGGTGTCGGAGGGCTTGTTGGATCAGTTTGCCAAAGGTAAACTGGTTCAAAAATATTTGGGAAGCATCCAATTTAATTTGAAGCAACGTGTACGTGCCGAAGAAGATCCCGTAGTGGCGGCGGCTTCGGTGGTTGCTAGGGCAGAATACTTGAGACAATTAAAAAAATTAAGCGATGAAGCGGGGATACCTTTGCCGAAAGGTGCAGGTACCCGTGTGCAAGAAACTGCACATGCTTTGATTAAAAATCTTGGACAAGAACGATTAGGGTGTTTTGCCAAGCTGCACTTTAAAACAACTGACAAAATTGTAAGCGGTAGTTAAGTAGAGAGCGTTGTACGGAGAAAAATAAAGAATTATTGTTAAGTCGTTACGGCTTTAGGTAATCATTTAGCACATCACTTACCATTGATTGCAACGAAAGTAAAACGAGTCCTCATGGTCTTATTACGCGACCGAATTGATTTTATCTAAAAAATTTTGAGAATGTAAATATAGGCTGCCTATGACTGTCACTTCAAGGACAAGATGTGAAGAACAATGCATCAATGAGCTTAAGTAATTATCGCAGTCATTGAAGACAATTAAAGCGTTGAGATATTTTTATCCGTACGGTGTGTTAATACGACCATGCGTAGTCTTTGAGGAAGAAAAAATCATATGTAGAATTTTGTCCGCATATTGAGTCATTTCCTGGAGTCTAAGCACTCAACTTGATGTCCAGAGATTTTGCATAATATAATTGTAGAAAACTAAAGAATCGTTTGCCACGTACCTGTTAAAACCATTAAAGTACCTATACGAAGTGAGTCATTGAACTCACGTTTAATAACGAATAAGCTTTTTAAGGTCCGTTGGCACATTACGTGGATAGATATAATGACAAACCTTTTTAAATTAATTCGGCAGCTAAATGAATTGCCTTGTCTATAAAGGATTAATTAATGGAGGCACTTATGAGCGTATTTTTAGATTATGTTACGACTTGCACCTGCGGCTTTCCAATAGATTTTGGATAGATGTAGGGAGCGAGCAAAAAAATGCAACAGCGTCTGATGCACAACGAAATGTCGATGGAGTATTATTGGGCAATGACATAATTGATAGGCTATGAGAGAAACAGGGCCTTGATTTATTTAGATACTAGCAAATATATCCCGGAGAACGGCATCCCCCTTGCCACGGCCCCTCTTGGCTTCTGAACATAGTTTTGCCGCGACTGCATTATTTTCGTCATAATCGAGGAATTTTCGAAAGGTATTTTCTTATGATTTTACCGTTTGCTAATGTTCCTCTGTGATGAGCGCAGCGGTACATCCACACTGCATTCGAGGGTTTTAGTTATTTAACATGCGACTCGGCTTTGCCGCAGGATGAACATGCCTTGGCCGTTGAATTGAACGCCCTAAAAACCTCCAATTTTACCCCAGGATGAACATGCCCTGGCATTGCACCGAATAACCCCAAAATCTTCTCCAAAATCCATGAAAAGCCCTCCGAAAATCCATGAAATCCGCTTGACAAAGGTATTGATGGAAGGATATACTAACTTAGTAGTGAAGACCTAAGACCTAAGACCTAAGACCTAAGACCTAAGACCTAAGACCTAAGACCTAAGACCTAAGACCTAAGACCTAAGACCTAAGACCTAAGACCTAAGACCTAAGACCTAAGACC
>JAITAV010000003.1 GCA_031283895.1 Puniceicoccales bacterium
TTTTTTTAAATTCTACACCTAAAGTCAACTTGTATGCAACATTTTTGCTTACCTGCTCAATCGTTAGACTCATTGGATCCCACGGTGGCCGATTTAATCCGGCAAGAAAAAAATAGGCAGCAGTGTGGATTGGAATTGATCGCTTCCGAAAATTTTACTTTACCGGCTATTCTAGAAGCCGTTGGAAGCGTTTTGACCAATAAGTACGCCGAAGGATATCCCGGTAAGCGTTACTATGGGGGATGTGAGTATGTGGATCAAATCGAAGCCTTGGCTATGGAGCGTGCAAAGCAGGTTTTTGGTGCCGATCATGCCAATGTGCAACCGCATTCGGGAACGCAGGCAAATGTAGCCGTCTATTTATCCGTTTTGCGTCCGGGAGATAAGTTATTGACCATGCAATTGGATCATGGAGGGCATTTGTCGCACGGTTATTCAAAAAATGTGAGCGGTATGCTTTTTAATGTAGTACACTACGGAGTCAATTTACAAACGGGTTGCATCGATTACGATAATTTAGAAAAATTGGCGATGAAGGAAAAACCGGCAATGATTACCGTTGGGGCATCGGCATACCCGCGTACAATTGATTTTGAACGTATGGGGAAAATTGCAAAACAGGCAGGTGCTTATCTCTTGGCTGATATTGCGCATATAGCGGGATTAGTAGCCGCCGATTTACATCCTTCACCGGTTCCTTACGCTGATTTTGTGACCACAACCACTCACAAAACTTTACGCGGGCCTCGCGGAGGTCTTATCCTTTGCAAGGAAAAATACGCCCAAGAGGTTGATGCAATTCTTTTTCCAGGAACTCAGGGAGGTCCTCTTATGCACGTTATCGCAGGTAAGGCGGTATGTTTTAAAGAAGCGTTGACATCCACGTTTAGAGAATATCAGCAGGCGGTTATTCAAAACACGCGCCACCTGGCAGATGCTTTTGCCAGAAAGAGTTATACTTTAATAAGTGGTGGAACCGATAATCATTTGTTTCTGATTGACCTTAGACCTTCACATCCGGATTTAACGGGTAAAAAAGCCCAGGAATTGTTGGAAAAAAATAAAATTACCGTTAATCGGAATACGATTCCGGGAGAAACAAGAAGTCCATTCCAAGCCAGTGGCTTACGCATAGGAACGGCCGCTTTAACGTCGCGAGGGATGGGCGGTGAAGCAATGGAAGAAATTGCCGAACTCATGCACCAAACTTTGCAAGAATGCTCTTTGTTGGGAAGCAAGAAAATTCGAGACAAAGTAGAATCTTTATGCAAAGATTTTCCACTGCCTTATTAGCTTGTGGAATGGCTGATTGGGGTTTTGAACAATAGAAATCCAGCCAACGACGAAATAAACATTGACGCGCAAGCAGGAATTTTAGAGCGAATTGTATGTTATTGTATTGTATACGTAAGTTCAAAAATGTCTAATGCGATGATTTAATAAAGCTTTAAATATACCAACGTCTCGATTTAGATAACTCTTTGAGTCTTAGAAACACAAAGTCTAAATTTACATGTAGGTTTCTGTTTCAAGTACATTTACTTATTGCCCTCAACGACACCTAGGTTATCCACAGCTGTTTATGATTTTAAGGTTTTTTATACAGTAGGTATACATACGCTACTAAAAACGTATAAAAAAATTTTGCCAGGCAATTTCTTTTTTATATGAATGTAAAGGCTGTGAGAATACTTATTGCAGGAGGATCGGGCTTTTTGGGGCGGCATCTCATTCGGATACTGCAAACCAAAGGTCTACACAATTTACGCAGTTTTAGCCGAAGTCCCTGCGAAGATTTAGCGGCAGGGGGCGTTGAATTATTTTACGGTGATTTAAATCAATTCGGTGCCGTTGCAACCGCTGTTCAAGGGTGCAATATTGTATTTCACGTCGCCGCTAAGGCTGGTATTTGGGGTAATTACAAAAGTTACTATCAAACCAACGTTGTCGGAACACTCAACATCTTGAAAGCCTGTCAACAATGCGGCGTGCAAAAACTCATTTACACGAGTACGCCGAGTGTAATTTTCAATGGAGAAAATTTATCCAATGTAAACGAAAATATGCCCTACGGTCGATGTGGATCGTGTGCCTACGCAGCAACCAAACGTATTGCCGAGCAAGCCGTCTTAGAGGCTAACGGGCAACGAGGTCTTGCGACGGTTGCATTACGACCTCATCTCATGTGGGGACCCGGCGATAACCACCTTATTCCTGCACTCTTAAAATTAGCTCAAAGAGGTTCACTGTTTCAAGTGGGTGACGGTAAAAACTGGGTTGATTTATCCTACGTAGAAAACATTGCAGAAGCGCACTACTTAGCTATGGAAACTTTAGGACAAGGTATCATAGAAGGCAAGGCATATTTCCTATCACAAGATGACCCCGTACGTCTGTGGGAATGGATTAGCCAACTACTTATAAGACTTAATATACCCTGTGTACACAAAAGAATCCCTTATAAAGTTGCTTATTGGATGGGAGGTATCTTTGAAATCCTCTACAAAATTTTATGCGTCACTAAACAACCCCCCATGACTCGATTTCTTGCAAAAGAACTGGCCAAAGATCATTACTTTGATATCTCGGCGGCAAAAATGGACTTGCAATACTTACCTAAAATATCCAATGAAGAGGGGTTAGACCGTTTGATTACTTGGTTAAAAAGCCAAAAAATGTGCTAAAAATTGCTACCCTCTAGAGTTTATGTTAAACAATGCTAAAGTTGCTTTGCATGGTTTTTACAATATGTCTTTTATGAAACAATATGAGGCAAACTTTCTCAAAAAAACACTTGCAACCTTTCAACGTTCTTTTCTAGTCTGTTTCACGTATATCAAATATGCCTGATAAGTCAACATCAGAAACAATGTTACAAGGCGTAGGTGCATCAAGTGGCATTGCATGCGGGCCTGCATGGGTATTCGTAAAAACTGAGTTAGAAATTCCATGTTATTTTATAGAATCACACCAGATTCAATCCGAAATACAAAAGTTTCAAAACGCTATTGATAAAACGAGGCAGCAAATTTTAAATGTTCAGGCGGAAATAACCCAAAAACTCGGAGCAGCAGAGGCTAGTATTTTTGATGCACATTTACTGTTACTTGAAGATAAATCCATTTTTAATACCACGGTTGACAGCTTACAAAACCAGTGCTACAATATAGCCTATTGTTTCAGTTTATCGGTGGAGAAAGTTATAAAACAATTGAGTGCCGTTGGAGATCCTCAACTCAAAGAAAGCTATTTGGATCTTAAAGATGTTGCACGACGTGTTTTGCATAATTTATTGGGACATGATTTTTCTAATCTAACTGCCTCGCTCGTTAAACCGTGCATCTTGGTAACTAACAGACTAGATCCATCAGACACAGCTGCTTTTTCAGGTAAAAAAATTCAAGCACTCGTCTTGGAACAAGGCGGTAAAACTTGCCATACGGCCATTATGGCTCGTTCTTTCGGTATCCCAACCATTGTTAATGTACCTAATGTTTGCCAAAAAATAAAAAACAATGATCATCTATTATTAGATGGAGATGAAGGAAAAGTGTTTATCCATCCAATGCATCACACTTTAGCTCACTACGGACAGTTACAAAAACAACGAAAACATTTGCAGCTAATGGTTCAGCAATCCGCTACAGGTCCTTTACAAACAAAAGATGGAACGCAAATAGAACTTTGGCTAACGTGCGACGAGCCTATTACCGCAAATCGGTTATCAGAGCTCAACCTTAAAGGTATTGGTCTAGTCCGTACCGAAAATTTTTTCTTGCAAAAAGACACATGGCTTTCGGAAAACGAACAATTTGAAATTTACAGAAACTTTACGCAAAGAGCTTGTCCGTATCCTGTTACTATCAGAACTCTCGATATTGGTGGAGATAAAATTCCAAAGCAATTAGATTATTTCAGTAAAGAAAATAACCCATTTTTAGGGCTTAGGGGTGTTCGGTTTTGTTTGGAAAATAGAGAACTTTTTTTGGAACAATTACGTGCCATATTAAAAGCAAGTGCCTTTGGTCCACTTCAAATTCTTTACCCCATGATCACAAGTCCACAAGAACTTGTTGAATCCAATGCTCTTCTCGACCAATGTAAGTTGGAATTAGAACAAAATAACGTTCCATTTAACAATAAAATAAAAATAGGTGCCATGATCGAAACTCCAAGCGCGGCACTCATTGCCGATTTGTTGGTACCACACTGCGATTTTTTGAGTATCGGCATCAACGACTTAACCCAATACACTTTAGCGGTAGATCGTACCAACGAACGAGTTGCTCACTTGTACGAAATCATGCATCCTGCAATTTTGCGACTACTGGT
The DNA here is from genome assembly GCA_031283895.1 of Puniceicoccales bacterium. GTDB lineage: Bacteria > Verrucomicrobiota > Verrucomicrobiia > Opitutales > UBA9783 > CABUVL01. Next base: position 4,333 of record JAITAV010000003.1, read on the forward strand.
TCAAATTGTTAAAACCGGGCAACAAGTGAATAAAGTGGTACATTTGTGTGGAGAAATGGCCAGTGATCCCATTTATGTCGCATTCGGCATAGGTTTAGGGCTCCGCTCGTTCTGCGTACACAGAGACAAACTTGCGGAAATAAGATACTTAATTCAACAATGCAGCATTCAAGACTTACAAAAACTGTTTTCCCGATGTGTGCATTTACAAAACGCATCACAAGTGTTTACTCTATTTAGGAATTTTTGCTTAAGTAAATTGAACGAAAATATATAATTGCAGTCTAATCTAAAAAAGTACTTGACTTTTTATTGTTAATGTTGGTTAATGTTAGGTGCTTCTTATGAAAGGAGCAAAAAACCTAAAGATAAGAAATAAAATGAACAAGAAATTATTCAAAATCGCATTAAGTGCTTTGGCAATCGAAGCCGGAAGTCTGTTTGCAGCGGATGTTGCTTCTTCCTTTAACCCATATGTTTCCGTTAAAGGTGGATTTGTAAAACCTGGAAACAGGGATAATGTCAAATACAAAAATGGTGGTACGGGTGCCGTAGAATTCGGTGTTTCCTACGATGCATGGCGTTTGGGATTAGAAGTCTCCTACCGTCAGGCTAAAATCAAGGAAAGCACGAATCCGGTAGTAAATATTAATAACATTGATAAGTTCAATGCCTTGGCAGGTATAGTCAACGTTTACTACGACTACGCTTTGACCGAAGAAGTTGCCTTGTACGTTGGAGCAGGTTTGGGTGTAGCCAAGTTCGCTATTCATAACAAAACCACCAAAGTAGATACCTCTAAAACGGTGTTTGCATGGCAAATTGTAGCCGGTTTGGGATATGATATCAACGAAAACTGGACTGTTGAAGCAGGTTACAAATTGTTTAACACGGCTAAAGTTAAAACTAATAATCAATCTGCCAAAACTCCATTCTGCCACTCGCTTGAAGCAGGATTACGCTATAACTTCTAATACCAGTTGTTAAGCACAACAAAATTGGCTTGCCGCAAGGCAGGCCTTTTTGTTGTATCACATTTTCCTTTCGGTGTACTTTTTACCAAATGATTCCCTCAATTACACATGCATGAACGTGCAACCTAAAATGGTGCGAACTCAAAATAATGTTACATCCTTTGCACCTGTAAACCCAAATGCTCCAAATCTTTCACCGACAAAGTATGCCAAATCAAATTACCTTCCGGATCCGTTACGACATTGTTGCAATAACTTAACTCTTGACGAAAATACGCTACTCTAACCTCCGATAGTTCGGACAAAAATACTTGCTTGGCCAACAGGCAAGCGACGTCGTTTATCCAAGTTAATCGATCTTGCAATTTTCCGTAATTATCCAACTCCAGCAATAGATTTTCCACGAACAAACTTGCTTTATTGACGTCGATACATTGCGGTAGGGCATCCAACAGAAATTGATTTTCGTTCAAATGCCTGAGAGAACAAATTTTTTGCTCGTTTAAAAACCCTAAATTACGCTTTAGTGATGCGGATTGCAAAGGGGATAACGTAAACGTATGGGGCAATAAAAGGTTCTGTAAATACAATGTCCGTTGTTGTAGCTGAGACAGCGATTTTTCAAAGCAAATACGAGCACACGCGGCTTTACAATCAAAAAAAAGTAAATGCATCTTATTTTCATACAATGCATAGCGTTTTTGCCAAACGCTTAAAAACGTAAGATGTGCCAAATTACAATCTTTGGCGATATTTTGTTGAACTTTTTCAATATTCCACTGTTCTTTGATGTCGTCTTGTGGGGTCGTTGTCTTAACCTCGCAATGATGCTTTCTGTCATCCAGTTGTAATCCGTCTTCAATGCTTTGAAAATTGCTACGTTCCTTCGCTTCTTCTGTTGCCTCTTTTTCACTGCATACCCACTGCGAGGGTGTGGGGGCCAGAAAAGACTTATCCATGACAGCTGTGTTGCATATCCCTTGCACCTCCTTCTCCTGCGGCATAATGGATAAACTTTCTACAGTTTTTACATGTGTCTGCAATGCTGTCGATAAGGCTTCGAATACGTATTGCCGTAAAATTTGTTCATTTTTAAAACGTACTTCTCGTTTTGCCGGATGCACATTAATATCCACATCGGCTTCCGGCAGACGAATAAATAGAAAAACCGCAGGATAGGTTTTGGGAGGTAAATAAGTTCGATAGCATTCGCGAATAATGCCCAACAGGCATAGACTTGCAATCGGTCTCTTATTTAAAAAGATGTACACTTCTTGTGCCCCCGCGTAGCCATAACCCGGAGGGCAAATTAACCCCGAAATGGAGATTGCATTTTTATCAAATTTGAGGGGGATCCAGTGTTTGCACGCGCGACGGGGCCAAATCTCATCGACGCGTTCCTCCAGGGAGACGCATGTTGGGGATGAAAAAATTTGTCGAAAATCTTCGGTGAGTGTGAAATGCACATTTGGGTAAGCTAAGGCATACAGTCGAACGCCATTGATGATGTGAGCACTTTCCGTGGATTCTGATTTCAGAAACTTACGTCGAACCGGTATATTGAAAAATAATTGTTCCACCGTAAAAGTACTTCCTCGTGTACGCGTGCAAAGATTCTTTGAACGTACTTCTCCACCGATCACTTCGATTTCCGTCCCTACGAGATGATCATTATCGCAAGTCTGCAAAGTTGTTTTCGAAATGCTGGCAATCGAAGGTAAGGCTTCCCCCCTAAAACCAAAAGAGTGCAATGCGTATAAATCCTCCAACCGTTTCAATTTACTGGTTGCGTGCCGTGTAAAACACAAATGCGCATCTTGCTCGTCCATCCCCTTACCATCATCGCTCACACAAATGTACGAGCTTCCTCCTCTACGAAATTGAATATCAATCGTTTTTGCATCGGCGTCTAAACTGTTCTCCAACAATTCCTTCACCACGTTTGCGGGTCTTTCAATCACTTCTCCCGCTGCAATTTGATTTGCAACTTGCTCTGGCAACACATGAATATTCATTGCCCCCTTCTAATAAATATTTTTTCCTGTGACAATGTTTTATGGATTTATTCGAGCGGTAAAACTTAAGACATGAGGACAACAGTTGGAATCAAGTTGCCTTGCAGCTGCTAAGATGACCGCAAATATACTAAAAAATTTCCCACAAAAACATTGTCGGCATATAAGAATCCGACTAAAAACAAACCCATGAAAAAGTTCTACCACCACTGGGGTGTTTTGAGTGCGTTGCTTGTTAGCATTTTTGTAGTCATCGGCTTACGCATGTTGAACTTAGAAGATTCTATCTTTACACGTCAATGCATGGGATTGTGCGAGCTTACTGGAAAACTGTTCATGAATGCACTCAAAATGTTGGTCGTTCCGCTCATAACTTCGTCCCTTATTTGTGGTATTATGAGTTTTGGTTCTCAGTCGGAATTTCGACGGTTAGGACTCAAAACTTTTCTATTTTATTTCCTCACATGTTTTGTGGCTGTCATCCTAGGCCTATGGGTTACAAATGTATTAAAACCGGGGATGACGCATCCGGATTTGGCTGCAAAAATCTTAGGACAAGCCAACATACTTCCCAGCGATTTTGTGAGTATCAATAAAATTGAAACGGCTAAATTTTCAAACTTTATTCTGCGGCTGCTTCCACAAAACATTTTATCGGCTGCAGCGGACAATACGCAAATTTTAGGGCTTATTGTTTTCAGCTTATTATTTGGATTTTTCATTGGACGTCTACCCGATGATTTGAGAAAAGTTCAATGGAAATTGTGGGAAGGTATACAGCAAATCGTCCGCAACATCACACATATCGTCATAGTATTCGCCCCCATAGGCGTCTTCGGCCTCGTTACACCTATTTTTCTCAATACCGGTGTTGAACTTATCAAACCATTATTATGGTTCGTTGTAACCATCCTCTGCGGCTTTGCGCTTTATTATTTTGTATTTTTATTTCTGTTATTGAAATTTGTTGGAAAAATAAAGCCTTGGGCTCATTATAAAGCCATGCTACCGGTCACCCTAATGGCTTTTTCAACAGCTTCCTCCGCAGCTGTCCTCCCATTCGCGCTCGAACGCGTGGAAAATGTTTCCAAAGTTTCTCCAAAGACGGCAAGATTTACGCTTCCATTGGGTATCACCATCAATATGAGCGGCACCGCTTTGTACGAATGTGTTGTTGTTTTATTCATCGCACAGTTGTACCAAGTCGCTTGGGGGATCCAATTCGATATATTTGATCAACTCACCGTAGTACTTATGTCGCTTCTAACGTCTGTAGGTGTGGCGGGTATCCCCGCTTCCGGACTCATCGCCATCACGATGATTTTAAGTTCCGTTGGACTTCCCGTGGAATCCGTTAGCGTCATTTGGGTCGTCGAACGTTTCTTGGATATGCTCCGAACGGCCATTAACGTTTTTAACGATACTTGTGGTACCATCATTATTGCGCGCAGTGAAGGAGAAGACACAGCTTACCCCGAATGTTAGGCAGCCATTGCAGTCCAAATTGCAATCATTTATTGGGTATTTAAGTTTAGAAAAAGGACTCTCTAAAAATACGTTGCAATCTTACACTTACGATTTACAACATTTCGTAAGAACTTTACCGGAAGCGGTCTGCAACTTTAATCAGATTAACAAAACTATTATCGATGGTTGGCTGTCAGATTTGTTACACTTAAAAGCAAGCTCACGGGCCAGAAAAATTACGAGCGTTCGTCAATTTTTCGAGTACCTTATCAAAGTGCATGCTTTAGAACAAAATCCTCTGCAACATATAAAAAATCCCCTATTAAGGCGCTTGTTACCAAATACACTGTCTGTGGATGAAATCGAAACTTTACAGGGGAGTATGGTATTGTCCTATCCGCAGGGATTACGTGACCGGGCCATGATTTCCGTAATGTATGCGTGCGGGTTACGTGTATCTGAGTTGTGCGATTTGGTCCTGCAAAATTTATTTTTGGATGAGAATTTTATTAAAGTTTACGGAAAGGGAAGCAAAGAACGGCTGGTTCCCATAGGTGCTGTCGCAAAAATGCATTTGCAACAGTATCTCGTTTACGGACGCCCAAAATTGCAGAAATCAAAAACAAATAACGCTGTTTTCATTAGCCAAAATGGGCGACCCCTATCGCGCAAAACCTTTTGGCTGCATTTGAAACGATATGCCAAGGATGCAAAATGCCAAAAGAACGTAAAACCTCATCTGCTTCGCCACTCTTTTGCGACGCATCTGCTTATCCATGGAGCTGACTTGCGTAGTATCCAAACTATGCTGGGCCACAGTGACATTTCTACTACGCAATTGTATACGCAATTAAATCCAGTCCACTTGCAGGAAGCTTACAAAAAATATCATCCAAGAGCTTTTGCAGATACCCTCCAACAAAAAAACGAACGTGCAAAAGACGCTCCCGATATACAATTGGGTAACGTGTGATAAAGTGAATCAACGAACTCCAATTTTTGCTTCAATGCTGACAACTCATTCGTTCCTAAGTTTATCCATGATTCATTTTATTTTACACGCAATAGTAAATTGTTTCACAAGAATGACAAATATGCTTTATAATTAGGCATAAAGCTTTTTGATAGGTTATCCCTGAAAAAAGCTAGCGCCCATAACAAAAGCCTCTGCTCCGCAAGTGAAACCTTGGGTAGCCGTTTCTGCGTTGATGCCGCCATCCATGCAAAGCATCATATCTGGGTACCTCATTTTCAACATTTCCACTTTGGCTAGGACGGAAGCAATAAACTTTTGACCGCTAAAGCCTGGATGTACGCTCATGATGAGAATACGGTCAATGATTTCATCTTCCAAGTAGGGAAATAAAACGTCTACGTTTGTTTCAGGATTGATCGCCAGTCCGGCTAAACAAGCGGCATCTCGCAATCGTTTTAGTGAGCGGCTTACAATTCTTTTGCTCAGCTCCGCATGTAATATAATTCTCCCTGCTCCAGCCTCTACAAATTGATCGATAAAATCATCTGGCCGTGCGAGCATCAAGTGGACGTCTAGGAATAATGAAGGGTAAGTTTTGTGCACATTTTCTGCAATTTGAGGCCCAAAACTAATATTGGGAACAAAATGACCATCCATAATGTCGAGGTGAATCTGTTTGATTCCCGATTGAACTACTTTTTCAACCGCGTTACGCAAGTCCAATGGATTTGCCGCTAAAATTGAAGGTAACCATTCAACTGCAAGGGATTTAAGCATCTGTATTCTCGATCAACAGCACGATCTTTTTGGCAACTTCGCGAGTTAATTGTGGCAGGCGTTGATACTCAATGCATTGAGCATAGTCGTTGGCAGAAATACTGAGAGAATAACTTACAGATTGATCTTTAAAAAGATAATGACCTTTCTTCGTATCTTTTAATGAACACAATACCGTCAAATTGAGCGAAAGTGTTTTCGCACTGTCGGGATCCGATTCGTAAACGGCTCCAATAGACCGTCCATAAGTAACAATCGTCATTTCTAAAATTGCATCCGCCTCGCTTTTCCTCCGCAATTTTAGACACCCATTACGTAAAATTTCTTCACGTACCTGACGTGTTAACGTACTTTGAGCCTGCGACACAAAGGCTTTATTGATTGCTGGCGCTACGTAAATCGTCTTAAATGAAGCATGATTGACCGGAAAACCTAAATGATAACGTGAACATCCCGTCAGGGACAATAGGACACCTATAAAACTCAAAGTACAAACACTTTTAAAATGCAAGAACCCTACCTTCATTAACTTTTCACTTGCCATCTTTTTAAAAACTTGTACTCTTTTATGCAAAGGCATGCAATAAAAAAGATTGGATAAAAAGTTGGAGTAAAAGATGGAAGTCGGACTCAATAAATTGGAAGGTATTATGATTTTAACGCTCAAGGGTCGTTCTGATGCTTCGAACACATCAAAAATGGAAGCTATTTGTGAAAAACTGATCGCAAGCCAAGAAAAGAATATCCTAATTGACTGCACACAACTGGAGTACATTAGCAGTGCCGGATTACGTATTCTTCTCAAGATGGCCAAACAAATCAAGAAAGACTTTGGAAAGATTGTTGTCGCCCATATGAACGAATACGTGCGGCAAATATTTCAGATTTCTGGCTTCATAGAACTTTTTCCAGCTTACGATAGTGTTGTGGAAGGGCTCAACTGTTTTCATCCCAAGAAATAATTTTCGAAGAAATTTCAAAAAGTAAGTCTAGTCAAAGTAAACCGACTATTAGGATAGGGTTCATATTCTTTTTCCATCCCATGAGACCGATAAATTGGTTTCTGTCTTTAAACACGTAACGGCACCCTAGATATTTTTTTAGGGCCAGACACTACCCAAAGGAGTCTTCTTGCATTCATGTACTTTACAACCCACCGCCAACCAACCGAGGCACCGAAAGAATGCTCCCGATTCAATTTAGTACGGTGTACGACTTAAACGGTAGACCAAGACCGCATAACCTTCTAAAAGGTTCAAAAAATCAAGTAAAATACGCCATGCCGTTCTCATATTTTCCAAACTAACTACTTATATTTACATGCAACTTACTTTCAAAAAAATGTACTTGCCTTAAAAAACTTTAGTCAATAAAATAAAAAAGTTATTATGTTTACGGTATGTGAGTTCAGTTACGGCAATGCGGAGACTTTATCGTGCGTTTGCGATGAAACAAATAATAAATGTTGGGTGCAACACCATGAAAAGCTGTACGATAATTTCGCTGCATTGATTAAACAAGTTCAGGACTTATTAAAGCCTGAAAATTTGCCTATTTATTACCAAGTCATCAATTTCATCCACACTGGCGTTTCGTTTAGCTGCATTCAGGACATCGAATCCTACAAATCAAGTTATGCGGATTGGATGAAAACGGTAGGAACGGAACACGTTCATCCGTGTGCCAACTTTGGGCCATTTGATTTGTCCGAAATACAGTTCCCCTACATCTCGGCGGATAAACTCATTTTCTACGTGCAGGATAATTATACCAAAGTGCCATACCGTGTGGAATCCCAATACCCTCTTTGTGATCCCAAAGGTGAGATTTTTTACAACTTATTACCCTACTTAAAAACTTCCGATGAATGATTTGCTAAAAGATTTTTTAACTTCCCTCCATATGTCGCAGGACGAAATTGCCGAGAATTTAGAAAACAATGCATTTCAAATTCAGCTCGACAATGGCTGTTGCATTGCTTTGGAGATTGACGTAAAAACGGGTGACATCATTTTCTCAAGCGAATTGGCCGTTATAAAAGAGCCTTACATAACTCGGATAGCGTTACTGTTACTGCAGGCAAATCTTTTTTGGGTGGGGACCAACGGAGGTACACTGGGTTTTGACAAAGGTACGTCAACGGCATCGCTGTTGGACCGTGTACCTGCCAACGTCGATCTACAAACGTTTGAAGCACGATTAACCACATTCTTGGAAACCGTAACGAGTTGGTCAACGGCACTCGAACAACTGCAACAGGATGAATTCTCGGCAAGTGGAGTCAATACTACCAACTTGGACCTAATTCCCACAACGCTGCGAAATTTAATCTAATTTTTATGAGTATTGGTGGAACACCATTTAATAGCGATCAACTGCGCAACCAATTGCAGGATCTACAACAAAAGGGTTTCGGAGGTCGTCAACTCGTACTAGATTCCAATGGGGCATCGGCAAAAGCAACCCTATTCGAACGATTTTGCGATTTATTTACATCCAAGCCATCTTCTCCGAAACAAGGTAATGCGCTTCAAAAATTTCAAGCAATCCTTGAACAGGATTACGGATCTGTCGGCAAACATGTTCTATCATCACTGGTTGAAAGTAAGAAACACATAACTGTCAACGAAGCTGTAACGTTCATCACGCAAGCGAAGGATCAGTTGCAACAATTGATGGCATTATTTCCACAAGAAATGCGAGGTACAAACGAAATACAAAATCTTGCTCGCAACAACCCTGTTGAGGCACAGCGTCTAGGATCGGCTTTCACTAAAATGATAGAATGCGTGAACCCAAATGAAGCACAAAAACAAGTTTTACTAGAATTGGTTAGACACATAAATATAAGAGAAAATCCCAAAGCAATTCTTTCCTTCGCTTACGCTGCAACAAATAATCCGAGAGGCGCTGGCCTCTTCCTTTCCAATCTTTCAGAATTGGTTCAAGAATCGCAATTACAGCAACTCTCAAGTTTATTTAAAAAAGGGAAAATTCCTTTTGTTGAATGTTCACAGCGTTTTTATGGGCTCTCAAACACAGACCCTATGGCTGAAGCAGTGAACCAAATACGTTCCCAACTGCAATCATCTAGGGATGACTTTGCACGTGCAACGCAAGGAGCCGCCGAAATAGCAAAGCATTTGATCACGGAATCGGGCCAATTGGCCGACGAAGCTTTCATATTTGGATTAAAAGCCATGATTGCGGCAGGGAAACCGTTGTCTGGCATCAACAATGCTTTTCTTGCACAACAATTGGATAGATTACAGAACGACCCAGGGCTACAAGCACAGTTATTGGCTATTGGAAGAAATGGGATTTCACCCGTAGCGCATCAGGCCATACGAGAAGCGCTTGGACTCCCACCCAATGCCCCCATTACGGCTAAGGAAGCTCAGCAAGCAGCGCTGGCCGCCATGTTGGCACCCCTGAGACAAGGGGCGGTGGGGTCATGCTTTGCCACATCCATTGCCATCAATATGCACGACACAAGACCGTCGGAAATGTTAAGAGACATGGCATCTTTGATCGAAAAAGGGTTCATAGAACGACAAAACGGCAACGCACGTATCCAGATTCCTTTCAATCAAAGCATGTTTAAAAGCCCCACTCGGCTAAAAACGGTTTGGGTTCCTTTGGGAGGGCAAATATTACATTCATACAAACAAGAACGAAAAATTACCGGCAATCCATTGTTGCGTTGTTGGGAGTATACCATGGCTACATCTGCCGAAAGTCAATTATGCTCCCGGAAAAATCAGGCTCTTTGGAGACTTGCAGGTCAAGTACTGGATCCTGCAGGTACCTATAAATTTATGCAATGTGTCAATTTTGCATTCGATGCGAGCAAAAAGGTAACCAGTTCAGCAGATGGACATAGTTCTAGGGGAGTTTTTGTACTCACCTATACCTCTCCACAAACTGATCAGAAATTTGAAATACAGACGGCTGAACAGTTACACGAGGCTCTTCAAGAGTTTTCGGGAAGGCCATTGCCGGTAAATTCCAAGTTTCAGACAAAAGCATCTGTATTTTTGAAAAATCTAGGCGGTGGACATTCAACGTATATTCTTCAGGCACAATACGGCATACAAAATCTTCATCGAGCAACGGTCCCAACCTTTCAAGCTTTACCAGACGCACTTCTGGGTATTGTGGGAAAAATTGCTTCCGAGGCGAAACGAAGGGGCGTAACTATGCCATTGCATGCACCCATGATGAATCAGAGGCACGCTTTTAACATGCGTCTCGACGATCCTATCCTGCAGGAAGGTGTGCGAACGGGAGCCCTTGAATCTCCGGAAAAAAGGCAGGCTTTCTTAAGACAACAACTCATTGACCCCATGCTGGCTAGGACGTTAGATGCCAATGATGTACAGTCAACTAGTAAAATGTTACGTTTTTGTAAAGATCTAAAACATCACCTTGCTTCAAATGTGTTTTCAGGGGCTGTAGATAGTGTCTTTGACCGTGTCGCAGAAGTATTGGCATCGCAGGGTAGGTTTTCGTACGCAGACCTTGCAAAAGCAACCTACAGAGCCATGCGCCAAGAATTTCCACATGTACCTGAAGCCGCGCTGCAAAAAAATATCATGATGGCATTAGCTCCCATGTGCCCTAAAATGATGTTTGCAGATACCAATTGGGAAGACGAGGGTCATCCGATTCACTGGGGCATACAATTTAATCCCATCACCGAACAATTTGGCATAGTGGAAGGGATGCAAAATGATTCCGGTAAATACGATTTCATACCACCTCAAATGTCTGAAAGTAGATTTGATAACTGCCAGATTTTAGACGACCCTCGGGTTCTCTTTAGGACGTAATTAATACTTAATAGTAGATTAAAAATCAATGGATTGATCTTTTTAATTTGTTCAACCACAAAGAAAATATAGAATCTCAAATCCTATTTATAGGCTTCTATTGCAGACATACTGGATAGTACGCGTCCCTTTACGGTTTCTAAACTCCCTCCGCATGATATTTCTACAAATGGCAGCGACTTTTTTAAGAATTGCAAAGCAGTGTACGTTTCCTTCATGAACAGAGCATATCTCTGCTTCGCGATTGCAGGATCGAGGTCCGTAGAACGAACCTCTTTTAAAACGCCTTTGCCGCTTTGGCGAACACGCTCATTGTGTTGCAAAGCTCTCAAGCCGCGGTGTAATTGACGATGGACGCTTTCCACTTCATCCAACATGAGCACAACAACAGAAAAATAAGTCGCAATATGTTTCTCCTTAAAATGGTCCCGCAGCCAAACAACACTCTTCGCTTGCCCCAAAGTACGTGGAAACCCATCTACCAGTACGCCTGGACTGTAGATCGGATTTGTTAAGCCATCAAATACCGATGAAACAACGGTGATATCGTCCAAAAGAAGACCTCGATTAATCTTTTCACGCATTTCCTGACTATTTAATAAACTGCTGGCAATGAGAGGCTTCTCGTACAATTTAAAGTGGTCAATAATATAACTTTCATTCGTTCCTTTGCCTGCACCCGGTGCTCCACTAAGCCAAATAATTTTCCTAGGTACACGTTCAACAAATTGTTCTCGTTCGCCTAATTCCTTTAAAAATAAATCCAACGCTTCACTATTGTTCTTGGGGCTCATACTTTACTTTTATCCTCAATCGTTAATTTAACTCCCGTTTGTTCATTAAAAAACATATTTACACCCTTGGGAAGCAATTTTTGCACCAAGAAAGCTATAAAGCGTTTTTTAACTCGATCAAATAAAAATAAAACCTAGAAAAACAAGCAAACGTACGCATACAACGGCAACACGATTTTATAACATTCACCGTTATGTCATTCACGTAAGCACGCATGTTGCGTGTAACGTTTTGCAATTTGATAACAACGAAATATCTTCTCGTACTCGGCAACGACATCTTTTGCATTCATTTTTACGTTTTCCAAACGACACCGTTGTAAATACCAGTAAGTGTCTTGGTGCATATATTTTCCAAGGGTATCCATAACGTCTTCATCCACGTACTGCCAAGACAAAGTCGTTCGAAATTCATACCTGTGAACGGGCATGCCCAGAAGCAGATGTATAGATTGCTCAATCGTGTCGCTGATGGTATCACATACATCTACCAGTTCAACGTAACGACTAGGAACCGTCTTCAAATCCATTGCAAAGTAATCAATTCGATCCGATAGTAAACGAATTTGATCTGGATTACTCCCATTCGTATCCAACTTGACCTTTAAATTCATTTCCTTAAACAAAGAAACAAGATACGATAAAGTCTCCGGATACAATGTTGGCTCTCCACCCGTAATGCAAACACCCGTTATAAGACGTCGGCCTGCATCTCTTAAATAGTTTACGATATCTTTCAAAGATGCACCGCCACTACGTATGGATGTAGATAAATTTTTGTTATGACAATAAGTGCAATGAAAATTGCAGCCTGGCATGAATACCACGCTGCAAACTTCTCCGGGATAATCTACCAACGAATGCTTTAAGAATCCATACCGACGCATGCTTTAATTGCTTCCGTATCGTTAATCACCGTGGAACCCTCCGATTTCTGAATGACCAACGCAGGTAAATTACGAATTTGGTATCGTTTCGCCACATCCAAACCTGCATCTTCCGAGACATTAATCCATTGACCGCAAAAATCTTGTTCTTTTAAAAATTGTTTAAGAGGTCTGCATTTTACACATGTGTCGCTGTAAAAAAACAAACGATCTATGATTGCCTCGTCCGAGGCATTGGACAAACAAAACGGATTTTCGGATGGATGACTACAACATTGATGCGACGAACATCCATTTAAGTCTCCAATGACGTAAGTCTTTCGTGCCTTAAACTCTTCCTTTTTCCCTTTATTCCAAAAGGAGACGGCGCGATAATATCCCGTGATACGACTGTAAATTTCCATTTCTTTACCGCACTGTGGACAAAATTCTTTCCGCCCCATAAAACGGCCGTGATCTTCGCAAACGGAAAAAGTGGGTGCAATGGAAATGTAAGGTATGCGAAAATTGTAAACAATTTGACGTACCAATTGTTTGCAAGACTTTGCATCGGGTAAGGATTCTCCCAAAAATACGTGAAAAACGGTTCCTCCCGTATATTTTGTTTGCAACCCTTCCTGCATTTTAAGCGCCTCAAATACATCTTCCGTATAATCTACCGGAAGATTTGAAGAATTTGTATAGTAGGGATCCTCACCTCCCGATTGAATGATGTCCGGATACATCTTTTTATCAATTTTTGCCAGGCGATAGGAGGTTCCTTCGGCAGGGGTTGCCTCCAAATTGTACAGATTACCCGTCTCTTCTTGGAATAGGGACAAACAATCTCGCATGTGCAATAGGACCTTTTCGGTAAACCGATAGCCTTCCTCCGAAGCAATCGATCGTTTTAAAAAATTTAAACAACACTCGTGCATACCCACCAGGCCTATGGTGGAAAAATGGTTATTGAAACTATGTAAATAGCGCCGTGTGTAAGGGAACAGTCCTTGCTGCATCAATTGCTGAATGGTCTTGCGTTTACATTCCAAAGAATCTTTTGCCAAATGCATCAGGACGTCCAATCGAGCGAAAAATTCTGCTTCATCTTTGGCTAAATAGCCTATGCGAGGCATATTGAGAGTCACAACACCGATGGACCCCGTGAATTCATCCGCACCAAATAACCCACCTCCACGACGACGCAGTTCTCTCTTGTCCAGTTGTAGGCGGCAACACATACTGCGAACATCCGAAGGATTTAAGTCAGAGTTGATAAAATTCTGGAAATAAGGAGTTCCATATTTTGCCGTCATTTGAAATAAAAGATCGGCATTTTCACTATCCCAATTGAAATCCTTCGTAAGATTATAGGTAGGGATTGGATACGAAAAACCACGACCATTCGCATCTCCAGCAATCATGACATCCAGAAATGCTCTGTTCAACATATCCATTTCCTTGGCACAATCGCCGTAGACAAAGTCACCCTCTTTGCCATCTATCATAACAGGTTTGTTGGCTAAATCGGCCGGGCACACCCAATCCAAAGTGACATTGGTAAAAGGCGGTTGCGTCCCCCAACGCGAAGGGGTATTTACGCTGTAGATGAAACTCTGAATATGTTGCTTAACCTCTCTGTACGATAAATTCTCACTTTTAATGAATGGAGCTAAGTAAGTGTCAAAGCTTGCTAACGCTTGCGCACCTGCCCATTCATTTTGCATGGTGCCAAGAAAATTAATAATGTGCCAAATGGCTGTAGAAAAATGTTTAGCAGGTTTTGAATTAATTTTTCCGCAAACGCCACCAAAACCTAGCTCAAGCAATTGACGTAAGCTCCACCCCGCACAGTATCCGGAAAACATAGACAAATCATGCAAATGAAGATCGCCTTCCTTATGAGCATTTGCAATACGTTCATCGTAGATGTGATGCAACCAATAGTTGGCCGTAACGGCGCCGGCATTGTGCAATATCAATCCTCCCAATGAATAATTACTGCTGCTGTTTTCATTCACACGCCAATCCGTTTGGTCCAAATACCCCTGCATGGTTTTCTCAATATCCAAGACAAGTGCCTTACCTTCTCGCAAACGATGCCGTCGATTACGGTACAAAATATACGCCTTGGCAACTTCTCCATAGTTCTCTTCGATGAGCGTTTTTTCAACCAAATCTTGAATTTCTTCAATCGTTGGAATCGTCCGATCACCGCAACGCGCGTTGAGGCGGACTACGACTTGATCGGTTAAACGTTGTACAGTACTTCCCCATGGCTTCCCTTGGGTTGCCAAAAACGCTTTATGAATCGCGTTGTAAATGCGATCCTCTCTGAATGGTATGACCACACCATCTCTCTTAATTACTTGACTTGTAGACATAATCTTAGGCCTCTTTCCGTGCTCCCAGTGCCAAAATTACCTGACAGTATAATATGAAATTTTTTCATGACATACCTTTACCCAAAATCTTCACTAAGAATAACAGCAACCCGCACTTACGAAAGAACACAATTTTCAGGAATGAAAGTAGAATCTCATATACCATTTTTTGAATCAAGGTTTTTTACAAAAAAATTGTGAAGCCTTTTATTTGCTCATACATCAGCCTTTTCAAACACAGCGTTGGACGAAAATAAGTTTTGTGTGCGATACCACTTCCCTCCACAAAAAACACCTTTAAAAAAACTTGCAATTAACCTTGGAATATCCACTGTTATTACCAGCGTCCCGTTCGTCTAGCCCGGTCAGGACACTGGGTTTTCATCCCAGCAACAGGGGTTCGAATCCCCTACGGGACGCCAAGTGGTATCAGCGCATAAAATACATTAAAATCCCATGTACGTTCCGGGTAACAATGTTGGATGCGCTAAAGATTGACTCCAATGAGTTTATGGGGACAAAAAGTCGAGTCCCATGCAAATTCCATTTCTCTTAATCAGCAGGCCTATTGACAGAACCAATTCAATCGAATTCAGGTAAAATTTCCCATTTCCCTTCAATTGGGTACAATACTTGCTTTATGAGAGTAAAAAAGTATGGCTATCTCTGGTTCATCATCATCATCGTCTTTTTCGACAATACAGTATTCAGGTTACTTAATGAGAATCCAAGAGTCTATGCGGGATGTGTTAAAAGAGTTACCTGCAAATTT